>JAGWMX010000048.1 GCA_028871525.1 Gammaproteobacteria bacterium | reverse complement strand
GCCGGCCAAAAAAACCGCAAAGAAAACGACTGCAAAGAAAAAAACTGCCAAGAAGAGGAAGTAGGCTGGCATCCGTCCGTAGAGCTTTGCGGGGCCGGACGGCATCGCCCTCCGGCCCTTTTTTTATCCTCTGCCTGAGGCAGCGACGCAGCCGCTCCGATTGCGCCGAGCCGGTGAATGCAGGCCGCCTGCGTCATGTCGCGCGCCAACAGCAGCTTGTACGGCGGTACCTCCGCCAATTGCAGCGCCGGCTCCCGCTCGGCAAACGGACCTGCGGAACGACCGCGGGCTTGCGTGCCGGCGCAGCGACGATATGCAGACGGCACACGCACCCGGCATCGTTCAGCGTCCGTTCGCGACTGGCGACTGGCGACCGGCTCCAGCGCGCCACCGGCCGTTGCCTGCAGCAACCGCCCCAGCCCGGCCAACCATTACGGGGATTGCTTGGTGCGTGAGACGTTTTCATCCATCGGCCTATTGTCGCCGCTGGCAGCGCTAAGATCGCGCCCATGAACGAGTCTGGTGGATCACGACAACCGGTGCTGTCGGCGCCCCCCGGCCAGATACTGGCCTGGGCGGCCGTGCTCGGGGTGCTGGCGGCGATGCTGAGGCTGCACCTGTTGCCGGCACTGCTGGCCGGGCTGTCGGTTTATGCCGGCGTGCAGTCGCTGACCCGAGTGTTGCGGTTTTCAAACCTGCGCCGCCGCCGCGCCAAACTGCTGGCAGTGGGATTGCTGACGACGGCGGTGACCACAGCTCTGATCGCCGCCGGCCTCGGCCTAGTGACGTTCTTACGCCACGGTACCTACAGCCTGCCGACGCTGATGCAGCGGCTGGCCGACATCATCGAGCGCTCGCGCGATGCGCTGCCGGCCTGGTTGCTGGCTTATCTGCCGGATGACCCGGAACGGCTGCGCCAGGCGCTGGTAGCCTGGCTGCGCCGGCACACGGAAACGCTGTCCACCGCCGGCCGCTCATTGGGCAAAGGCACCGCGCACGTGCTGATCGGCATGGTGATCGGTGCGCTGCTGTCGCTGCGTGAGCCGGAAACCGGCGCCACACCGCGCGGCCCGCTGACGCGCGCCATCGCCCATCAGGCGTCGCGGCTCGAACACGCGTTTCGCCGCGTGGTCTTCGCACAGTTGTGGATCGCAACGCTGAACACCGCGCTGACCGCGGTTTATTTCTACGCGCTGCTACCAGCCTGCGGCATCCATCTGCCGCTGACCAAAACGCTGCTGGTGCTGACCTTTATCGTCGGCCTGCTGCCGATCCTCGGCAACCTGGTGTCCAACAGCGCGATCGTGGTAGTCAGTCTCGGTCAGTCGCTGTGGCTGGCGGCGATCTCGCTGGCTTATCTGGTCGCGATTCACAAACTCGAATATTTCTTGAACGCACGTATCGTCGGCGGCCGCATCAGCGCCCGCGCCTGGGAGCTGTTGATCGCGATGGTGACGATGGAGGCGATCTTCGGCCTGGCCGGTCTGATCGCCGCACCGATCTTTTACGCCTACGCCAAAGGCGAGCTGATCGAATCCGGCTGGGCGTGATCCGGACGCGGCGTAGGTGGCAGAGTACTGACCTTATATTGAAGCGACCAGCAAATGTCTGAACACCGTGCAGGACTCGCCGCCAGCGCGGTATGTGCATCGCACAGCGCAATGGCCGCTTCAACAACACAGAACATGGTTTTTGCTATTGGTCCGGCGACATCGGAACTTAGAGCTTATCCTTGAATAAATCGCGTCAGCGCCGGAGGTCATTTTCGCGCACTGCAACGAGCGAAGAGCGGCGATGGTTGTTCCATCGGCGCGATGAGCAAGGCCGCAGTGCGCGAAAATGGCCCCGGCCCTGGCGGGTTGCGCCCCAAATTGCGCCATGCTGCGTTACTCGTCCTTGCTTAGAATCACTAAGCGGCGATCCTCGCGCCTTGCCTGGCGCAATTTAGGGCAGCAACGCTGGCGTGATTTATTCAAGGATAAGCTCTAAGCCGTCCAAACGCAGATGGAGGCGAGGATGACGAAGGCGGCGAACTGGATAGCGAGTTTGTCATAGCGTGTGGCGAGGCGGCGGAATGGCTTGACGCGAGCGAAGAGGTTTTCGATGAGATGGCGGGCTTTGTAGCGATGACGATGTTGCCTCATGCCTGGTGCCGGACTTCGCCTATGACCGGTCCGGGGGCCGGGTTATGCTTGCGCCGGGGGTTGCATCCACAACCCATATCCGAGGCTCGTCCGGCATGGCTGACGTGTTCGTTTCCTATGCGCGTGTGGACAAGGCGCGCATCGCGCCGCTGATCGCCGCGGTGACGGCCAGGGGTTGGACGGTCTGGTGGGATCCAGAGATCACGCCGGGCCAGGAATTCGACGACCAGATCGAGGCCGAACTCGATGCCGCCAAGGCCGTGCTGGTGGTCTGGACCCCGAATTCGGTGACCTCGCGCTGGGTGCGCGGCGAGGCGCGCGAGGCGGCCGACCGCGGCATCCTGGTGCCGGTGCGGTTCGAGCAGGCGCGGTTGCCGATGGACGTGCGCGCCATCCACACCACCGACCTGGACGGCTGGGGCGAGAACCCGGCCAGCCCGCAGGCGCGCGAGTTCCTGCAGGCGCTGGGCGCCATGATCGCGCGTGCGCCGAGCCATCCTGGTAAGGGCGCGGGCACCGCCGAAGCGGCTTCCGGCAAGCCTTCGCCGCGCTTCACGATCTGCGTGCTGCCGTTCGCCAACATGAGCGGCGATCCGGAGCAGGAATACTTCAGCGACGGCATCACCGAGGACATCATCACCGACCTGAGCAAGGTGTCGGCGTTGGGGATCATCTCGCGCAACAGCGCCTTCATGTACAAGGGCAAGCACGTGGACATCCCCAAGGTCGCGCGCGAACTCAAGGTGACCCACGTGCTCGAGGGCAGCGTGCGCAAGGCCGGCGGCCGGGTGCGGATCAACGCCCAGTTGGTCGACGGCGAGACCAACAACCACTTGTGGGCCGAGCGTTACGACCGCGAGTCCAGCGACATCTTCGCGCTGCAGGACGAGATTTCCGAGGCCATCGTCAAGGCGCTCCGGCTCAAGCTGCTGCCCGAGGAGAAGAAGGCGATCGTGCGCCGCGGCACCGACAACGCCGAGGCGCACAACCTCTACATGATGGCGCGGCAGACCTACGTCGCGGGCCAGGAATACGATGCGCGTTCGGCGGAGGCGATCGTCCGGCTGGCCTCGCGGGCGACCGAGATCGACCCGGGATATGCGCAAGCCTGGGCACTGCGAGCCATCGGGCACCTGAAGCTGCAGGAGGTGCAGGGAGGACATTCGGGCGAGGGCATGGCGGCCGCGGACCGGGCCATGGCACTGGACCCGAATCTGGCCGAGGCCCATGCGGTCAAGGCGCAGCTCCTGCTGGCCGGCGGCGATGCCGAGGCGGCAGCGTCCGAGGTGACCCGTGCGCTCGAACTGAGTCCGGAGTCGTACGAGGTCAACCGTTCGGCCGGACGCCTGAACTACCAGTTGCATCGTTACGAGGACGCGGTGCGCTTCTATGAGAAGGCCGCGGGCCTGACCGATGCGGATCTGAATTCCGCATCCATGCTGATCAGCAGCTACACCGCCCTGAACGATACGGCCGGCATGCGCCGCGCCGCGCAGATCGCGCTCAAGCGCGCGGAGGCGGTTCTTTCGCACGACCCGAACAACTCGATGGTGGCCGGGTACAGCGCCTATGCGCTGGCCGCGCTGGGTGAAGGCGATCGCGCCAAGGCCCGCATGGAGCGCGCACTGCTGATCGATCCGGAAAACTTCAACATGCGCTACAACTTCGCCTGCGCATTGTGCACGTACCTGAAGGACAGGGAGGCGGCGCTGGACATGCTCGGTCCAGTCTTTGATTCCATCACGGAGACGTTCCTGTCCTATGTGAAGGTCGATCCCGACCTGGACATGTTGCGCGGCGAACCACGCTACAAGGCGATGCTCAAGAACGTCGAAGACCGGCTTGCCGCCGAGGGTAAGGCGTAGGGCTTAATTGTTAACAGAGCCTAGCGATCACCGATCGCGGCATGGGTTAGCCGGCTGCCTGCAGCTGCTCGAGTTCGGCGGCCACCGCGAGCCATCGTTCCTCGGCTTCCTCGAGCTGGCGCCGCAGTTTTCCCTGTTCCCGCAGCAACGCGTCCAGCCCGTGGCGCGCGTCGCTCCCGTACAGCGCCGGGTCCGCAAGCTGCGCCTGGATTTCGTCCAGCCGCCGGCGCAGCCGCGCCATCTGCGCGTCGAGCTTTTTCACCGTCTCGCGCAACGGCCGCAGTCGCTCGCGCCGCTGCGCGGCGGCGCGCCGCTGGTCCTTCGCCGAAGTGGCGCCGGGCGCCTTGTCGCGGCTCGCGCCGTCGGACTGGCGCGCCAGCAGCCAGTGCGCGTAGTCGTCCAGGTCACCGTCGAACGGCATGCAGCGGCCGTCGGCGATGCGCCAGAGTTCGTCGCAGCAGGTACCGACCAGGTGCCGGTCGTGGCTGACCAGCAGTACCGCGCCGGCGAAATCGGTCAGCGCCAGTTCCAGCGCGTAGCGCATGTCCAGGTCCAGGTGGTTGGTCGGCTCGTCGAGCAGCAGCAGGTTGGGCCGTTGGTAGACCACCAGCGCTAAGGCCAGCCGCGCCTTTTCGCCGCCGGACAGCGGCGCCGCCGGCTCGAACACGCGATCGCCGCGGAAGTCGAAACCGCCGAGGAAATCGCGCAATGCCTGTTCCGGCGCGTCCGGGTCCAGCCGCCGCAGGTGCAGCAGCGGACTGGCGCGCAGGTCGAGCTGTTCGAGCTGGTGCTGGGCGAAGTAGCCGACGCGCAGGTCCGGCGCGCGCAGCACCTCGCCGCTGATCGGCGGCAGCTCGCCGGCCAGCAGTCGCACCAGCGTGGATTTGCCGGCGCCGTTGGGGCCGAGCAGGCCGATGCGGTCGCCGGGCTCGATGCCGAGTTTGAGCCCGGCGAGCGTCGGCCGGCCGCCGTAGCCGACGCTGACCTGGTCCAGGCGCAGCAACGGCGAGGGGACCTTCGGCGGCGCGCGGAAGAAGAACGAGAAACCGTCGTCGACGTGCGCCGGGGCGATCCGCTCCATGCGCTCGATCTGCTTCAGGCGCGACTGGGCCTGCCGCGCCTTGGTCGCCTTGGCGCGGAAGCGGTCGACGAAGGCCTGGAGGTGTGCGAGCTGGCGCTGCTGCTGTGCGTAGGCGGCGGCCTGCTGCGCGGCGGCCTCGGCACGCAGGCGTTCGAACTGCGAGTAGTTGCCGCTGTACAGCGTGGCGGTGCCGGCGTGCAGGTGCAGCGTGTGGTCGGTGACCGCGTCGAGGAACTCGCGATCATGTGAGATCAGCAGCAGCGTGCCGGTGTAGCCGCGCAGCCAGTCCTGCAGCCAGATCACCGTGTCCAGGTCCAGGTGGTTGGTCGGTTCGTCCAGCAGCAGCAGGTCGGAGCGGCACATCAGGGCGCGCGCCAGGTTCAGGCGCATGCGCCAGCCGCCGGAGAATTCCGCCACCGGCCGCGCCTGCCGGTCGGCCGCGAATCCCAGGCCGTGCAGCAGCCGGGCCGCGCGCGCCGGTGCCGCGTATCCGCCGATCACGTTCAGGCGCTCATGCAGCGCGGCGATGTTTTTGGCGTCGTGCTCGGCTTCGGCCACCGTCAGTTGCGCCTGTGTGGCGCGCAGTTCGGCGTCGCCGTCGAGCACGAACTCGACGGCCGGCTGCGGCAGGGCCGGCGTCTCCTGTTCGACGCTGGCGATCTCCAGGTTCTTCGGCAGCGAGATCTCGCCGCGGTCCGGCGCGATGCCGCCGAGCACCATTTCGAACAGGCTGGATTTGCCGGTGCCGTTGCGGCCGACTACGCCCAGCCGCCAGCCGGCGTGCGCGGTGAAGCTGACGCCTTCGAGCAGGGCGCGCGGTCCGCGCCGCAGGGTGACGTTGCTGAAGCTGAGCATGGGCCGCGCAGTGTAGCGGGACGCAAGCCCTCAGCCGAAGAACCAGTAGCACACGGCGATCCCCGCCACGGCGCCGGCGACGTCGGCAATCAGCGCGCAGGGCACGGCGTGGCGCGCGCGGGTGACGCCCACGGCGCCGAAGTAGACGGCCAGCACGTAGAACGTGGTTTCGGTGCTGCCCTGGACCGTGGCCGCCGCCAGCGACGGAAAGCTGTCGACGCCGTCGTGGTGCATCGTCTCGATCAGCATCGCCCGCGCCGCGCTGCCGGAAAACGGTTTGACCAGCGCGGTGGGCAGCGCATCGACGAAGCGCGTGTCCAGCCCGAGATGCCCGGCCGTCCAGCCGATGGCCGCCAGCGCGTAGTCGAGTGCGCCCGAGGCGCGCAGCACGCCGATCGCGCACAGCATCGCCACCAGGTACGGCAGCAGGTCACGGCTGATGTCGAAACCCTGCCGGGCGCCGCGGACGAAGGCGTCGTAGACGTTCACCCGGCGCCACGCGCCGGCGATCAGGAACGCCAGGATCACGGAGAACAGCAGCAGGTTGCCGGCCAGCGACGAGGTGGCCGCGCGCGCCGCCGGCGCCAGGCCGGCCAGCAGCCAGAACAGTGTGGCGAGCACGACCGCGCCGGCGCCGAGCCAGGCCAGCACCACCGGCTCCCACACGCGCAGGCGCTGGACCGTGGCCACGGCGGCGAAACCGGCCAGCGTCGAGGCGCTCGTGGCCAGCAGGATCGGCACGAACACCAGCGTCGGGTCGCTGGCGCCGGCCTGCGCGCGATACATGAATATGGTTACCGGCAGCAGCGTCAGCGACGAGGCGTTGAGCACCAGAAACAGGATCTGCGCGTTGCTGGCGGTGTCGCGCAACGGGTTCAAGTCCTGCAGGGCGCGCATCGCGCGCAGGCCGATCGGCGTGGCGGCGTTATCCAGGCCCAGTGCGTTGGCGGCGAAATTCAGCGTGATCAGGCCGATCGCCGGGTGCCCGGCGGGGACTTCCGGCATCAGCCGCGCGAACAGCGGCGCCAGCAGGCGGGACAGCGCGTCGATCAGGCCGGCGCTCTCGGCGATCGCCAGCAGGCCGAGCCACAGCGTCAGCGTGCCGAACAGCAGGATCATCACGTCCACCGACAGCTTGGCCATCGCAAACAGCGAGTCGACCATCGCCGCGAACACCGCGGCGTCGCCGCCGATCAGCCAGCGGCCCAGCGCGCAGGCGGCGGCAACGACGAAGAACCCCAGCCACAGCCGGTTCAGCACGGTGTCATTCGCCGATGATCTTGATCAGCACGCGCTTGCGCCGCCGGCCGTCGAACTCGCCGTAGAAGATCTGCTCCCAGGGACCGAAGTCGAGCTTGCCTGCGGTGATCGCCACCACCACCTCGCGGCCCATGACCTGGCGCTTCAGGTGGGCATCGGCGTTGTCCTCGCCGGTGTCGTTGTGCATCCCCGTCACGGTGTCCGAGCGCAGCGAGGTGGGTGCGGGCGGGGATGCATGCCGCGGCTCCCGCACCCGTCGCTGCGCAAACGCCGTGTCGCCGCGGCCCATTGTTTCAGGGGTTCGTGCGGCGCCAGGCTCTCCAGCCAGCGGGCGAAGTCGGCGTGCAGGCCCTTTTCGTCGTCGTTGATGAACACGCTGGCCGAGATGTGCATGGCGTTGACCAGGCACAGACCCTCGCGGACGCCGGAGTCCGCCAGCGCCTGCTCGACCCTGGGCGTAATGTTGACGAAGGCCAGCCGCGCGGGCGTTTCGAACCACAGCTCTTTGCGGTAGCTTTTCACGATCAATAATCCGCGCACAATCGATCACGATGAGCAGGATCATCCACCACAATCGAACCTGTTACAAGGGCCGCACCGGCCGCAGCGTGCCGGCGCGCCGTGCGGGAGCCGAGCACTGTTTGTTGAGGACTTGAGGGAGAGATCGGATATGGCGACGATGAAAGCGGTACAAGTGCCCAAAGCGGGCGGCGAGTTCGAGCTGGTCGAGCGTCCGATTCCCGGGCCCGGCGCCGGCCAGGTTCGGGTTGCGGTCGAGGCCTGCGGCGTCTGCCACAGCGATGCCTTCGTCAAGGAAGGGACTTTCCCCGGCATCGAGTATCCACGGGTGCCGGGTCACGAGGTCGCCGGCCGCATCGACGCCGTCGGCGCCGGCGTCACCGCGTGGAAGCCGGGCCAGCGCGTCGGTGTCGGCTGGCACGGCGGGCACTGCTTCAACTGCGAGTCGTGCCGCCGGGGCGACTTCATCGCCTGCCAGCGCTCGCAGGTGTGCGGGATCTCCTATGACGGCGGCTACGCGCAGTACCTGGTGGCCCCGGACAGCGCGTTGGCGCTGATCCCGGACGCGCTGGATGCGGTGGCCGCTGCGCCGCTGTTGTGTGCCGGCGTGACCACTTTCAACGCGTTGCGGCACGCCGGCGCGCGGCCGGGCGACCTGGTTGCGGTGCAGGGGATCGGCGGGCTCGGGCACCTGGCAATCCAGTTCGCCAAGAACATGGGGTTTCGGGTCGCGGCGTTGTCGTCCGGTGCCGACAAGCGCGAGCTGGCGCGTGAACTGGGGGCGGACTTCTACATCGACACCGGCGCAGAAAATCCGGTGGTCGCGCTGACCAAGCTGGGCGGTGCCAAGGCGATTCTCGCCACCGCTCCCAGCGCCAAGGCGATGGAGGCGGTGATCGACGGCTTGGGGGTCGACGGGCGGCTGGTGGTGGTCGGGGTCGGCACCGACAAGCTCTCGGTTGGTCCGTTGCAGTTGATCGGCAAGCGGCGCAGTGTCAGCGGCTGGCCCAGCGGCAGCGCACGCGATTCCCAGGACACGCTGGAGTTCTCGGCGTTGACCGGCGTCGCCGCGCGTGTCGAGACGTTCGCGCTGGCCGAGGTGAAGGCCGCCTACGCGCGGATGATCGAAAACAAGGCGCGTTTTCGTGTCGTGTTGACGATGCGGTGAGCACGGCTTCGGCTCGCGACACGGGGTCGCCAAGCGCGGGTGTCCGAGCCAGCCGCGGACCGCGCCAGATCCCTTTCTCGGCAAGCCCTTCGGACCGCCCTGTGCCCACCTCATCTCGCTCGGGTGCCGGGTCGGGGCCGGCACGCCCGCATGCCGCACGCCGCCGCGGCTGGCGTTTCTGGATCGACCGCGGCGGCACCTTCACCGACGTCATCGGCTGCGATCCGCGCGGGCGCCTGACGGTGCTCAAGCTGTTGTCGGACGATCCCCGGCGCGGCGAGGACGCGGCGTTGGCCGGAATCCGCGCGCTGCTCCGCGCCGGGCCGGGGCCGCTGCCGGTCGGGCGCATCGAGGAAGTGCGCATCGGCACCACGGTGGCCACCAACGCGCTGCTCGAGCGCAAGGGCGCGCCGACGCTGCTGGTCACCAACGCCGGCCTGGAAGACGCGCCAGCCATCGGCGATCAGACGCGCCCCGAGCTGTTCGCGCTGAAGATCGACAGACTGCCGCCGCTGCATACCCGCGTGCTCGGCGTGACGCTGCGCGTGGACGCCGGCGGCGCCGAACTGGCGCCGCTGGACCAGGCCGCGGCGGTCGCCGGTCTGCGCGCGGCGCGGGCCGGCGGCTGCACCAGTTGTGCGATCTGCCTGCTGCACGCCTGGCGCTACCCGCAGCAGGAGTGCCGGATCGCCGCGCTGGCCGTGGCCGCCGGCTTCGATACCGTGGTGTGCTCGCACCGGGTCAGTCCGCTGATCGGTTTTCTGGCGCGCGCGGACAGCACCGTAGTGGAGGCCTATCTACGACCGGTGCTGGAGCGCTACACCCGGCATCTCGGTGCGATGCTGCCGGGAGTGCGGCTTTTGTTTATGAAATCCGACGGCGGCTTGGCCGCACCGGCAGCGTTCAACGCCTGTCATGCGCTGCTGTCGGGGCCGGCCGGCGGGGTGGTCGGCGCCGTAGCCACCGCGCGCCGGGCCGGGTTTTCACGGATCATCGGGTTTGACATGGGCGGAACCTCCACCGACGTGTGCTATTTCGAGTGCGAGTTCGAGCGCCGGCGCGACAGCGTGGTGGCCGGCCGGCGGGTGACGGTGCCGGCGCTGGCGCTGGAGACGGTGGCCGCCGGCGGCGGGTCGGTGGTCGGCTTCGACGGCCAGCGCCTGACGGTTGGCCCGGAGTCGGCCGGTGCCGATCCGGGTCCGGCCGCCTACCGGCGCGGCGGGCCGCTGACCATCACTGACTGTAACCTGCTGCTCGGGCGCATCCGAGCGGAATTTTTTCCGCACGTGTTCGGAGACAGCGGAGACCAGCCGCCGGACACCGGGGTCGTGCGCGAACGCTTCGCGGCGCTGTCCGCGACCATCGCCAGGGACAGCGGCCGGGCCCTCGGTTCCGAGCAGATCGCCGCCGGCGCGCTGCGCATCGCCGTCGAGCACATGGCCAGCGCGATCCAGCGCATCTCGATCGCACGCGGCCACGATCCGACGCAGTGCGTGCTCAACTGCTTCGGCGGCGCCGGCGGGCAGCACGCCTGCCAGGTCGCCGAGGCGCTGGGAATCCGGCAGGTGCTGATCCACCGTCACGCCGGGGTGCTGTCGGCGCTGGGCATCGGCGGCAGCGAGCTGAGCGCGCTGCGCGAGCGCGGGGTGGAGCGCCCGTTCCCCGATGGTTTGCGGCAAACACTGCGCATCGCCGAAGCGCTGGAGCGTGAGGTACGCGCCGCGCTGCTCGCGCAGGGTGCGCCGGCGCGCGTGTGCATCCGCCGCGCCGCACTGCTTCGCTACGGCGGCAGCGAGACCGCGTTGCCGGTACCGCTGGCCGGGGCCGCCACGATGCGCCGGGCGTTGGCGGCGGCGCACCGCCGGTTGTTCGGCTTTACCCGCGAGATGAGCACGATCGTGATCGCTGCGGTGCGGGTCGAAGGACGCAGCGCCGGCCGTCGCGCACCGGCTGCCGCGCCGGCGCCGGCCGCGGCGGTGACCACGCCGCAGCGTGTGCGCGCGTGGTTCGACGGACGCTGGCGCAGAGTACCGCTGTACCACCGCGACGCACTGGTCTGCGGCACGCCGGTGCGCGGGCCGGCGATCATCGTCGAGCCCAACGCCACCACGGTGGTCGAGCCGGGCTGGACGGCGCAGGCGCGTAGCGCCGACCAGCTGGTGTTGCGGTGGACCACGCCGCGCCGCCGGCGTGGTATCGGCGTGCAGCGTGATCCGATCGCACTGGAGGTGATGGGCCACGCGTTCATGGCGGCCGCCGAGCAGATGGGCGAGGTGCTGCGCGCCTGCGCGCAGTCGGTCAACGTGCGCGAGCGGCTCGATTTTTCCTGTGCACTGTTCGCCGGCGACGGCTCGCTGACGGCCAACGCGCCGCACGTGCCGGTGCATCTGGGAGCGATGAGCCAGACGGTGCGCACGCTGCTGGCGCAGCAGCGTATGGCGCCGGGCGAGGTCTGGGTGACCAACGATCCGTACCGCGGCGGCACGCATCTGCCGGACGTCACCGTGGTCACGCCGGTGTTCGTGCCCGGCTCCGGAGCGGCGCCGGATTTCTTGGTCGCCTCGCGCGCACATCACGCGGATCTCGGCGGCACCACACCGGGATCGATGCCGCCGGACAGCCGTCGAATCGAGGACGAAGGCGTGCTGATTCCGCCGACCCGACTGGTCGCCGGCGGCCGCTTCGATGAGCAAGGTATGCTGGCTCTGCTCAGGTCCGGACCGCATCCGGCGCGCAACCCGCAGCAGAACCTGGCCGACCTGCGGGCCCAGGTCGCCGCCAACGAGCGCGGGCGCGCCGAACTGGAGCGCCTGGTGGCGTGCCACGGGCTGGAAACGGTGCGGTCCTACATGCGATACGTCAACGAACAGGCCGCCGACGCGGTGCGGCGTGTGATCGGTCGCCTGCCGGCCGGCGGGCATTTCCGGCTGCGGATGGATAACGGCGGACAGATTGCGGTCACGCTGCGACCCGATGCCGGTGTCAGCCGCTTGCTAGTGGACTTCACCGGCACCGGGCCGGCCGGCGATGACAACTTCAACGCACCGGTTGCGGTAGTGCGCGCGGCGGTGTTGTACGTGTTGCGCACCTTGGTCGACGAGCCGATCCCGCTCAACGACGGCTGCCTGGCGGAGGTGGACATCCGCGTCCCGCCGGGGTCGCTGCTGGCGCCCGTTTATCCGGCGGCGGTGGTGGCCGGCAACGTCGAGGTCAGCCAGTGCCTGTGCGATGCGCTGCTGGCCGCAGCCGGCGCGCTGGCGGCCAGCCAGGGCACGATGAACAACCTGTCCTTCGGCGACGCGTGCTACCAGCATTACGAAACGCTGGCCGGCGGCGCCGGCGCCGGTCCCGGCTTCGACGGCGCCAGCGCGGTGCACACGCACATGACCAACAGCCGCCTGACCGATCCCGAAATCCTGGAGTCGCGCTACCCGGTGCGGCTGGAGCGCTTTGCGATCCGCCACCGGTCCGGCGGCCGCGGCCGCTTCCGCGGGGGCGACGGCCTGATCCGCCGCATCCGTTTCTGCGCGCCGATGACGGTGGCGATTCTGTCGAATCGCCGCGATACCTCGCCGTACGGGTTGGCCGGAGGCGGTGCGGGACGAGCAGGGGTCAACCGCCTGCTGCGCGCCGACGGGCGAGTTCAGGCGCTGGCCTACGCCGATCGCGCCGATGTTGCGCTAGGCGACGCGATCGAGATCGCCACGCCGGGCGGCGGCGGTTTCGGCGCGCCGTCGCCGGCCGGCGGCCGGGGCTGATCGCGCGATGGCGCCCGCCGGACCGGACGCGGACATGGATCCGCAGCAGCGATCCGTTGCGCGCCGGACCTTCTGGGCCTGCTTCGCCGGCTGGGCGTTGGACGGTTTCGACGTGCAGCTCTACAGCTTCGCGATTCCAGCGCTGATCGCGTTGTGGTCGCTTTCGACCGCTGCAGCCGGTTGGCTGGCGACCGCGGCGCTGGTCACCTCGGCGCTGGGCGGATGGGGTGCCGGCCTCTTGGCCGACCGCATCGGCCGCGCGCGCACGCTGCGCTGGACGATCGCCTGGTTTGCGGTGTTCACCGGCGCTTCGGCGCTGACGCAGAACTTCGATCAACTGCTGGTGGCCCGCGCGTTGCAGGGATTGGGTTTCGGCGGCGAATGGGTGGCCGGCGCGGTACTGATCGGCGAGATCGCCGACCCGGCCTGGCGCGGACGGGCGGTGGGCGGAGTGCAAAGCGCCTGGGCGGTGGGTTGGGGCGCGGCGACGCTGGTGGCCACCGCGTCCTTCGCACTGCTGCCGCAGGCCTGGGCCTGGCGTGCCCTGTTCGCCGCCGGCGTGCTGCCGGCGCTGAGCGTGCTGTGGATGCGGCGCGGCGTGCCGGAGTCGCCGGTATTCGCCGCCGCCCGCCTGTGCGTTGCACGCAGACAGGCCCCGCGCGGCACCGCCTCCGCGCTCGCGGCGATCTTCCGGCCGCCGCTGCTCGGGCTGACGTTGCGCGGTTCACTGCTGGCGATCGGCGCCCAGGGCGGCTACTACGCCATCGCCACCTGGCTGCCCAGCTTCCTGCGTGACAGCCGCGGCCTGAGCGTCGTCGGCAGCGGCGGCTATCTGGCGGTGGTGATCGCCGGCTCGTTCGCCGGTTACCTGGCCAGCGCCTGGCTGTGCGACGCGCTGGGCCGGCGCCGCAATCTGGTGGTCTTCGCCGTCGGCGCGCTGGCGGTGACGGTGCTGTATACGCGGCCGTGGTTGTCGCCGGCGTCGAGCCTGGCGGTGGGGTTTCCGCTGGGATTTTTCGCCTCGGGCCTGTTCAGCGGTCTGGGGCCGCTGTACACCGAGCTGTATCCGACGGCGGTGCGTGCCGGCGGCCAGGGGTTCTGCTACAACTTCGGCCGCGGAGTCGCGGCGCTGGCGCCGGCCGGTGTCGGCGCGCTGTCGGCGCGCCTGCCGCTGGGGGCGGCCATCGGCGTGTTCGCGGCCGCCGCCTACGGCCTGGTGGTGCTGGCCGCCTTGAGCTTGCCGGAGACGCGCGGCCGTGCGCTGTAAAGCCGCACCGGCGGGCTCGGCCTGAGGGTTTTCCCCGATGTCGGCCGCGGTAATGGTGCTGGGCCTGCATCTGCTGGTGATCGCGTTCAATGTCGCCGGCCTGATCCTGATCCCGGTCGGCGGGTGGCGGGGTTGGCGCTGGGTGCGCGGCTTCTGGTGGCGCCTGGTGCACCTGCTGAGCCTGGCCGCGGTCGCCGCGCAGGCACTGGCCGGGCGGGCCTGCTTTCTGACCATCTGGCAGGCACGGCTGGCAGGCCACGCCGGCGCCGCGCCGCTGATCGCCGGCTGGATCGACCGGCTGATCTACTGGCCGCTGCCGCTGTGGGTGTTCGCGCTGGCGTATACGCTGATCCTGATCTATGCGCTGGCGCTGTGGCGGGTCGTCCCGCCGCGCCGGCCGTGGCGCCGTAGCCGCGTACAATGAGCTTGGCTGTGCAAAATCCGCAACGCGCGTGAATCCATCGCTGAAGGTCGAAATTATCCCGGTAACACCGTTCCAGCAGAACTGCTCGCTGATCTGGGATGCCGCCAGCATGCGCGGCGCTTTGATCGATGCCGGCGGCGACGTCGATCGGCTGCTGCAGCGGGTCGCGCACCACGGCGTGACGCTGGAGAAGCTGCTGGTCACGCACGGCCACCTGGATCACGCCAGCGGTGTGGCGACGATCTCACAGCGGCTCGGCCTGCCGGTGGAAGGACCGCATCCGGACGACCAGTTCTGGATCGACCTGCTGCCGACCCAGGCGCAGCAGTTCGGCTTTCCGCCGGCCAAGGCGTTTACGCCCGACCGCTGGCTGGGCGACGGTGATACGGTGACGGTGGGCGGCCTGAGCTTCGAGGTGTTCCACTGCCCCGGCCATACGCCGGGGCACGTCGTGTTCCTGCACCGGCCGTCGAAGCTGGCCTTCGTCGGCGACGTGCTGTTCCACGGCAGCATCGGTCGCACCGACTTCCCGCGCGGCAACCACGCGGATCTGATCCGCGCGATCCGCGGCAAGCTGTTCCCGCTCGGCGACGACATCACTTTTGTGCCTGGACACGGACCGACCTCGACCTTCGGCGCCGAGCGGCGCAGCAACCCGTTCGTCGGCGATCGCGCCGTCGCCTGATCACGCTGAAACCGCTCCGGCGAACCGCGATTGTCATCGCGGCGGCGTCGCTGTCGCCGCGATGCCGGCGCCCGCGGCCGTCATGAAACCGTCATCTTTACCGGCGATAAGTGGCTCCGGATTTGCCACGAAACTGTCAAGGCGGCTGTCTAGACTCGTGCCCGCGGATCACCTCCTTCCAACAACTTTACGGAGTTCATCGTGAGACTGATCAAAAGGGCTTGGCTCGGCGGCATCGCCGCCGCGGTGACGCTTGCGTTTGTCTCGTCGGCACTGGCGGCCGATATCTCGGGTGCCGGCGCGACGTTTCCGTATCCGGTGTATTCGAAATGGGCCGACGCCTATAAAAAGGAAACCGGCATCGGGCTGAATTATCAGTCGATCGGTTCCGGCGGCGGCATCAAGCAGATCGAGGCCAGGACCGTGACTTTCGGCGCCTCCGACGCACCGTTGAAACCGGACGATCTGGCAAAGAACGGCCTCGTGCAATGGCCGCAGATCATCGGCGGCGTGGTGCCGGTGGCGAACTTGAAGGGCATCAAGCCCGGCGAACTGCGCATCGACGGCCCGGCGCTGGCCAAGATCTATCTCGGTGAGATCACCAGGTGGAATGATCCGGTGCTGGCCAGACTCAATCCGCAGGTCAAGCTGCCCGACATGCCGATTCTGGTCGTGCACCGTTCCGACGGTTCCGGCACCACGTTCAATTTCAGCAACTATCTCAGCGCGGTCAGCCCGGAGTGGAACGACAAGGTCGGCACCGGCACGGCGCTGGAGTGGCCGGTCGGCGTCGGCGCCAAGGGCAACGAGGCGGTCGCCAGCATGACCATCCAGACCAACGGCGGCATCGGCTACGTCGAGTACGCCTACGTGGTGCAGAACCACATGACGTATATGAGGATGATCAACAAGGACGGCCATACCGTCGCGCCGACCGCCGAGTCTTTCCAGGCCGCGGCCGCCAACGCCGACTGGAAGAACGCACCCGGCTACTACCTGATTCTCGGCAACCAGCCGGGCAAGGCGAGCTGGCCGATCGCAGCGGCGAGCTTCATCCTCGTTCACCGGCAGGTCGGGGACGCCGTCGCCGTTCACCAGGCGCTGAAATTCTTCGACTGGTCGTTCAGGAAGGGCCAGAAGATGGCCGAAGCGCTCGACTATGTGCCGATGCCGGCCAACGTCGTCAAGCTGATCGAGACGACCACCTGGTCGCAGGAGATCAAGGATAAAGCCGGCAATCCGGTCTGGAAGTAACATCGCGTAAGCGGATTGACTACGCGAGGAAACGCATAAGGGAGAGCGGTCGCCGGGCGGCCGCCCTCCACTTTGTGCCCGAAACAGGTTAGGGTCGTGAGTAGAATTGCGAAATCCTTGGCGCTGCCGATGCCCAAGCAAATATCCGGGCGCGCGCTGCGCGGGCACGCCCTGATGGACGGTCTGCTGCGCAGCCTGACGCGAATCAGTGCGCTCACGGTGCTGGTCGTGCTCGGCGGCGTGATCGTGTCGCTGATCGATGGGTCGCTGCCGGCGCTGCGCGCCTTCGGGCTCGGTTTCGTCACCTCGGAGACCTGGAATCCGGTCAAGGACGTCTACGGCGCCGCGCCGGCCATCTACGGCACCTTGATTACCTCGCTGATCGCAATGGTTATCGGCATCCCGGTCAGCATCGGCATCGCCATCTTCATCACCGAACTGTGCCCGGTGTGGCTGAAACGTCCGATCAGCACCGCAATCGAGCTGCTCGCCGGCATTCCCAGCATCATCTACGGCATCTGGGGGCTGTTTACGTTCGCGCCGCTGCTGCAGCGGCACCTGCAGCCGTTCCTGATCCACGCTTTCGCCCGTGCGCCGCTGCTGTCGCATCTGTTCGCCGGGCCGCCGTACGGCATCGGCTTGTTCACCGCCGGCCTGATTCTGAGCATCATGGTGCTGCCGTTCATCACCTCGATCACCCGCGACGTGTTCGAAGCCGTGCCGCCGATGCTCAAGGAGGCGGCCTATGGCCTGGGCTGCACGACCTGGGAGGTGGTGCGCAAGGTGGTCTTGCCGTACACCCGCGCCGGGGTGATCGGCGGCATCATGCTCGGACTCGGACGTGCGCTCGGCGAGACCATGGCGGTGACCTTCGTTATCGGTAACGCGCACCGCATCTCGGCGTCGATTCTGGCGCCGGGCACCACCATTTCGGCATCGATCGCCAACGAGTTCACCGAAGCCAGTTCGAATCTGTACACCTCTGCGCTGATCGCGCTCGGGCTGATTCTTTTCGTCATCACCTTTATCGTACTGGCGGCCGCGCGGTTTCTGCTGCTGCGTATGGAACGCAAGGCCGGGGTCTGACATGCGCGATCCACGACCGTCGATCTACCGCCGCCGGCGACGGCGTAACCGTATGGCGATGCTGCTTTCGATGCTGTCGGCGGTGTTCGGGCTGGCCTGGCTGGTGGCGATCCTGGCCGATCTGATCTGGCGCGGTGCGGCCGGGTTGAGCGTGCAGTTGTTCACCCAGATGACGCCGCCGCCGGGCGGCTCCACCGGCGGTATCCTCAACGCCTTGTTCGGCAGTTTCGTGCTGACCGTGATCGGCACGCTGATCGGCACTCCGATCGGAATTCTGGCGGGTACCTACATGGCCGAATACGGCCGCAAAACCAGGCTGACCGCGACCGTGCGCTTCATCAACGACGTACTGCTGTCGGCGCCGTCTATCGTCGTCGGCCTGTTCGTCTACGAAGTGCTGGTCGTACGCATGGGTCATTTCTCGGCGTGGGCGGGGGCGGTCGCGCTGGCGATGCTGGTATTGCCGGTGGTGGTGCGGACCACAGAAGACATGCTGAATCTGGTGCCGGACCAGTTGCGCGAAGCCGCTTGCTCGATCGGCGCGCCGCGCTGGATGGTGATCCGGAAAGTGGTCTATCGCGCGGCACGTGCCGGCATCATCACCGGCGTGCTGCTGGCGGTGGCGCGTATCAGCGGTGAGACCGCGCCGCTGCTGTTCACCGCGCTGAACAATCAGTTCTGGAGCGCCAACCTGAACCAGCCGATGGCCAATCTGCCGGTGATGATTTTCCAGTTCGCGCTGTCGCCGTACCCATACTGGCAGCAGCTCGCGTGGACGGCGGCGCTATTGATCACCGCCGCGATTCTGGCGCTCAACATCATTGCGCGCACACTATCGCGCGGCAGGTTCAACGAACGATGAACGACACAGGCGCGCAAGTCATGGTCAGCGAGCAATTGCGTCCCGACCCGATGCAGGCGGTACCGCAGAAATCGGCGCCGGTGCAACGGATATCGATTCGCGATCTGTCGTTCTTCTACGGCGAAACGCAGGCATTGAAGGCCATCTCGATGCCGCTTTACGATCGCCAGGTCACCGCGTTCATCGGCCCGTCCGGTTGCGGCAAATCGACGCTGCTGCGAGTTCTCAACCGCATGTACGACCTTTACCCCAATCAGCGTGCGGGCGGCGAAGTGCTGCTGGACGGCGAAAACATCCTCGACCCGAAGCTCGACGTCAACCTGCTGCGCGCCAAGGTCGGCATGGTGTTCCAGAAGCCGACGCCGTTCCCGATGTCGATCTACGAGAACATCGCGTTCGGCGTCCGGCTCTACCAGCGGGTGCCGAAAGCAGAGATGGACGATCGGGTGCAGACCGCGCTCAAGCGCTCGGCGCTGTGGGACGAAGTCAAGGACAAGCTGCATGCCAGCGGGCTGAGCCTGTCCGGCGGTCAGCAGCAGCGCCTGTGCATCGCCCGCACGATTGCCGTACATCCCGAGGTGATGCTGCTCGATGAGCCGACCTCGGCGCTGGATCCGATCGCCACCGCCAAGATCGAGGAACTGATCTATCAACTGCGCGACGACTACACCATCGTCATCGTCACCCACAACATGCAGCAGGCGGCGCGCGTGGCCGACTACACGGCATTCATGTACCTGGGCGAATTGATCGAATTCGGTGAGACGCAGCGGATATTCACGCGGCCGCAGGAAAGCCGCACCGAGGACTACATCACCGGCCGGTTTGGGTGAGCCCGCGCGTTTCGCGCGCATGGCGCGCGGCGCGGGCGAACGCCCGAGGCAGGAAGCCTCGGGCCGGGCTGCTTGGCGAGCGCAGGAGGCGCGAGCTTAGCAGCAGCCCA
>JAGWMX010000047.1 GCA_028871525.1 Gammaproteobacteria bacterium | reverse complement strand
GACGCGTTGCTGGGCCACGTCGAGACGGTGCGGCCGCTGGTGGCCGACGTCACCGAACGCCTGCGGCTGCACCTGCGCCGCGGCGACCGCGTGCTGTTCGAGGGGGCTCAGGGCGCGATGCTCGACGTCGATCACGGCACCTACCCGTACGTGACCTCGTCGAACACCACCGCCGGCGGCGCCGCCACCGGCACCGGCGTCGGCCCGCGGGAGCTGGACTACGTGCTGGGCATCGTCAAGGCATATGCCACGCGGGTCGGCGGCGGGCCGTTTCCGACCGAGCAGGACAACGAGACCGGCGAGGCGATCCGCGCCCGTGGCGACGAATACGGTACCGTCACCCGGCGACCGCGCCGTTGCGGCTGGTTCGATGCCGTGTCCGCGCGTCGTAGCTTGTTCACCAACAGCGTCACCGGGCTTTGCGTGACCAAGCTGGACGTGCTCGACGGCATTTCCAGTGTTCGCATCTGCACTGGCTATCGGGTCGACGGCCGCACGGTCGAAGTGCCGCCGATCGGCGCCGAAGGCCTGGCCGCCGTTACGCCGGTTTACGAAGAACTTCCCGGCTGGAGCGAATCGACCTTCGGCATCACCCGCTTCGAAAATCTGCCGGCCAACGCCCGCGCCTACCTGCGGCGGATGGAAGAAGTCACCGGCGCCGAACTGGCGATCATTTCCACCGGCCCGGATCGCGAGCACACCATCGTGCTGCGCCATCCGTTCGAGTGACGCGGTCGCCGAAACGAAAAAGGCCGCGAGCGGCGCGGCTTTCGGTGAAATCGTTCATGCTGGTGCCGAGGAGAGGACTCGAACCTCCACGGGTTTCCCCGCTAGTACCTGAAACTAGTGCGTCTACCAATTCCGCCACCTCGGCAGCGGAGGCGCAGATTATCGATAGGATCAAGCAGTGTCAATGAAATCGCATCGGCATGCGCCGGCGTCGTCAAACGGTCCGTCGGACGGCATCAACGGAGTCGGCGGCTGGCGGCCGCGGATCCTCGCGGCCCTGGCCGAGCGGGAACCGCAGTCGCTGGATGATCTGATCGCGCGGCTGGGTCTGGCGCGACTGGCGCAGCAGGAGGCGCTGGCCCGCGAGTTGGTGGCGATGGTTCGTGCCGGCAAGCTGCGCCACGATCGCCGTGGCCGTTACCTGTTGCCGGAAATTACAGCGGTTAACGTCAGCCCCGCTGAGCCGTCGCCGCCGGCGGCGCGAGACGAGGCGGCCGACCGTGCTTCCGCCGGTGGCGGGAAAGCCGGGGGTGGTGAAATACGGGGTGTGGTCACGGCGCACCGCGACGGCTACGGTTTCGTCGCCGCCGACGACGGCGGACCCGACGTGTTTCTGCCCGAGCGCGAGATGCGCGGCGTGCTGCATGGCGATCGCCTGCAGGTACGCGTCACCGGCACCGACGCCCGCGGTCGCCGCGAAGGGGCGTTGATTGCGATCGCCAGCCGCGGCACCGAGCGCGTGGTCGGCCGTTTGCGGGACGAAGGTGGTGCGGCGCTGCTGGTGCCGAGCAACCCGCGTTTGCCGGAGGTGCGGGTGCCGAATCGGGGCCTGGGCGGAGCGCGGCCGGGACAGGTGGTGGTGGCGGAGCTGGAAGCACGGCCGAATCTGCGCGCACAGCCGAGCGGGCGCATCGTCGAGATCCTCGGCGATCATCTGGCCCCCGGCATGGAGATCGAGGCGGCGATCCGCGCCAATGATCTGCCCCACAGGTTTCCCGCCGCCGCCGAGCGCGAGGCGGCGGCATTCGGCGATCGGGTGACCCGCGCCCAACTTCGCGACCGCGAGGATTTGCGCCAGTTGCCGCTGCTGACCGTCGACGGCGCCGACGCCAAGGATTTCGATGACGCCGTGGCGGCGCGTCGCACGCGCGGCGGCTGGACGTTATGGGTGGCGATCGCCGACGTCTCGGCCTACGTGACGCCGGACTCGCCGCTGGATGTCGAGGCGCAGAAGCGCGGCACTTCGGTGTATTTCCCGGAAACGGTCATTCCGATGCTGCCGGAGGTGTTGTCGAACGGACTGTGTTCGCTCAAGCCGCAAATCGACCGACTGTGCATGGTCTGCGAGATGCGCGTCGGCCGCGACGGCCAGGTCACGCGCTCCCGCTTCTATCCGGCGGTGATGCGCAGCCACGCGCGCATGATTTACGAGGACGTCGCTGCCGCGCTGGAGGATCCGCGGCGCAGCGCACTGGCCAAACGGCACCCGGATCTGGTCGCACCGCTGCAGGCGCTGGACGAGGTGTTCGCCGCGTTGTTCGCTGCGCGCACGCAGCGCGGCGCGATCGACTTCGATTCCAGCGAGACCCGCATCGTCTTCGGCCCCGACCGCAAGATCGACAAGATCGTCGCGGTAGCGCGTACCCGCGCCCACCGGCTGATCGAGGAGTGCATGATTGCCGCCAACGTCGAGGCCGCGCGGCTGGTGGCGCGGCACAAGATCGCCGCGCCTTATCGCGTTCATCAGGCGCCGGACGCCGAGAAGGTGGTGCTGTTGCGCGAATTTCTCGCCGCGCGCGGATTCCAGCTGGGTGGCGGCGACGGCCCGGACGCGGCGGACTTCGCCAGGGCGCTGGCGGCCGTCGCCGGTCATGAAGAAGCTGGCGTGATCCAGAACGTGATGCTGCGCAGCCTGATGCAGGCGCGCTACAGCGCCGACAACGTCGGCCATTTCGGCCTGGCGCTGTCGCACTACGCGCATTTCACCAGCCCGATCCGCCGCTATCCGGATCTGCTGCTGCACCGCGCGATCCGGCATCTGCTGGCCGGCGGCAAGCCGCGCGGCTTCGCCTACTCGCACCAGCAGATGCAGGCGCTGTGCGAGCATGCTTCGATGACGGAGCGGCGCGCCGACGACGCGGTGCGCGACGTGATCGGCTGGCTCAAATGCGAGTACATGCAGCAACACGTCGGCGAGACGTTCGAAGGCCTGGTCACCGGCGTCGCCGGCTTCGGCGTGTTCGTCGAGTTGGCCGAGCTGTACGTCGACGGCATGATCCACATCAGCCGGCTCGGCGGCGACTACTGGGAATACGATGCCCGCCGTCACCGGCTGGTCGGTCGTGCGCGCGGCGCCACCATCGGCCTCGGCCAGCGCATGCGCGTGCGGGTGGTGCGGGTCAGTCTCGACGAGCGCAAGATCGACCTGGAACCGGCCGCTGGGATGGACGAACCCGGCGACGCGCGCGCAGTCCAATCCCGCAAACCTGGACGCCGACGCAGGAAATGAGCCTGAATCCCGCCGCCCGTGCGCTGTCGCTCGGCGTGCTGCTGCTGGCTGGCTGCAGTTCGCTGCGGCAAAACCGCGACACCGCCATCGGTGCCGGCACCGGAGCTGTTCTGGGAGGCGTAATCGGCAATCAGGTGAGCCACGGCACCGGCACTTATCTCGGTGCGGCGCTGGGTGCGCTGGCGGGCGGCGCCGTCGGTCACTACATGGATCGGCAGCGTCACGCGCTGCAGCGGCAGTTGGCGCAAGAACAGGCGGCACAGCAGGCGGCGATCATCGCGCTGGCGGACGGCTCGCTGCGCGTCAGCATCGCCGCGGACGCCAGTTTCGACGTCGACTCGGCCGAACTCAAGCCGCAAGCCTTGATCACTTACGCCAAGGTGGCGCAGGTGCTCAAGGATTATCCGAAAACCGTGATCTGGGTGATCGGTCATACCGACGACACCGGCCCAGCCGACTACAACCAGCGGCTCTCCGAGCGTCGCGCGCAGACGGTGGCCAGCGACCTGATCGGTCAGGGCGTGCCGGCCGAGCGCATCCGCGAAGAGGGGCGCGGCGAGGCCGGTCCGGTGACCGACAACGCCACCGCCGCAGGCCGCGCCCGTAACCGGCGGGTCGATGTGATCATTCGCCCGATCATCGCCGGCGACGAGGCGACGGCGTATCGGCCGCCGCAATAGCGTCGTGGCTGAAAACTTCGTCGGCGGTTTTCACGCGGTCGGCGCGCTGCTGCAGCGACCGCAGACGCAGATATACGAACTGCTGCTGGCCGATTCGCGCAACGATGTGCGTGTGCGCAAGCTGCTGGAGCAGGCGCAGGCAGCGGGCGTGCCGCTGCGCCGGGTGCCGCGCGCCGAGCTGGATCGGCTGGCCCCGGAATTGCGCCATCAGGGTGCGCTGGCGCGCATCGAGACCGCCGAACTCGTCGGCGAAGCACTGCTGGAGCTGCCGGCCACGGCGGATCGGCTGTGGCTGGCGCTGGACGGGGTTCAGGATCCGCACAATCTCGGCGCCTGTCTGCGCAGTGCGGAAGCCGCCGGCGCCAGCGGCGTGCTGGTCCCCAAGGATCGTGCCGCGCCGCTCAGCGCCGTCGCGCGCAAGGCCGCCGCCGGCGCCGCCGAGCGCATCCCGTTGGTGGCGGTGACCAATCTGGCGCGCAGCCTGCAGCGGTTGCGCGAACTCGGTTACTGGGTCATGGGCTTGGCCGCCGATGGGCAGCGCCAACTCTATGAAGCCGATCTGAGCGGGCCGCTGGTGCTGGTGCTGGGCGGAGAGGGTGGCGGACTGCGGCGATTGACCCGCGAGCACTGCGACGCGCTGTTGCGGATTCCGATGGCCGGCGATGCGGAAAGTCTCAACGTGTCGGCGGCGACGGCGGTGTGCCTATTCGAGGCGCTGCGCCAGCGGTGCGTTCCACAATCTTTTTAAGAATAAACATTCTGTTCTCCCGTATCCTCCACAACATGACCGGATCGTGGCGTTGGCGCTTCCAGCACGGCGACCGCCGCCCGCTCTTGTCCGGCGCCAAACGTCATCGCCGACGAGGGCTTGCAGGCCATCATCTGATACGAGATTGTCGTGTACTGCGGAAACATGCAGTGGCGACACGGATTGCCCTTTTCAAGAAAAATGCCTATCTGTCCGAACCTCACTACGGATCTTTCGAGCGCTCATTCCGAGTGCCGGATGGCGTGGATGCCGACTGAATCGAGGCCAGCTTCAAGAAAGGCGTATTGACCGTGCTGTTGCCGAAAACTCCGGAAGCGCAGAAGAAGCGTAAAAAGATCTCGATCAAGGCGGGTTGAGGCGCGGATATTCGTAACCCGACCGCCGTCACCCGGTCGTCCTTCCTTGCCACGAGGCGACGGTTGATCGGGCGGGGTGACCCCGCGGCGTGGCCGACTGCACGTTGGCTGGATCTGGAAGAGAGGGCGTCTCAGTCGGGCGCCGGCGACGCTGCCGCGATCAGCTGCGGATAGTGCGGCGACCAGAAGGCGTCGTCGATGCGGCGGCGCAACTGCGCTTCATCGCCGCCCGGCGCCAGCCCTTCGCTTTGCGCCGCCAAACCCACCGCCAGCGCGATGTGCTTGGATACGGTCTCGATGTCTCCCAGCGACGGCAGCAGCGAGGCGCTGATATCTTTCAGCGCCGGCGAGCATTCGGCCAGCGCCGCAGCGGCAGCGCGCATCATGCCGTCGCTGACGCGCCGTGCTCCGCTGGCCGCCACCGCCAGTCCCAACGCCGGGAAGACGTAGAAATTGTTGGCCTGACCGATGTGCACGGTGCGGCTCCGGTGCTGGATCGGTGCAAACGGCGTGCCGGTGCAGATCAGCGCGCGGCCGTCGCTCCATTCCACCAGATCATTGGGCTGCGCTTCCAGCCGCTCGGTCGGATTCGACAGCGGAAAGATGATCGGATGCTCGACCTTGCCGGCCATGGCGCGCACGACGTCCTCGGTGAACAGTCCCGGCTGGCCGGAAGTGCCGATCAGCACGCTGGCGTCGACGTTTTGCATCACCTGCAGCAGCGACACGCGGCCGTCGCGGCCCCAGCCCGCGACCGCGCTCCGTGGCTGCGCGAAACGCCGCTGCACCGGGCTCAGGCCGTTCATGCCGTCGTGCAGCGGGCCATCGACGTCGACCAGATAGAAGCGCCGGCGCGCCTCAGCTTCGGACAGGCCGTCGCCGCACATCGCCGCCAGCAGGTATTCGGCCACGCCGGTGCCGGCGCCGCCAGCGCCGACGATCACCACGGTCTGCTCGCGCAGCCGTTGGCGGCTGGCCTTCAGCGCCGCGACGATCGCTCCGAGAGCGACTGCGGCGGTGCCCTGGATGTCGTCGTTAAAGGTACATAACCGGTCGCGATAACGTTCCAGCAGCGGCCGCGCGTGCGGCTTGGCGAAATCTTCCCACTGCAGCAGCACGTCCGGCAGTTCGGTGCGCACCGCGTCGACGAAAGCGTCGACGAAAGCCAGATAGTCGTCGCCGGTGACGCGCTCGTGGCGCCAGCCGAGGTAGAGTGAATCCTCGCGCAACTCGGCATTGTTGGTGCCGACGTCGAGCACCACCGGCAGCGTGCGCGACGGGTGTACACCACCCATCAGCGTGTACAGCGACAGCTTGCCGATCGAAATCGCCATGCCGCCGACGCCTTGATCGCCGATGCCGAGCACCCGCTCGCCGTCGGTGACGACGATGACGTCGACGTCGCGGTACGGGCGGTTGGCGAGGATCTCGCACAGCCGGTCGCGCAGCGGATAACTGAAGAACAGCCCGCGCGGCTTGCGGTACAGGTGCGAGAAGCGGGACGCGCCCTTGGCCACCGTCGGCGCGTAGATCATCGGCGCCATCTCGATGATGTGCCGGCGCATCAGGGCATAGAACAGCACCTCGTTGCGGTCCTGGATCGCGCGCAGGAAGACGTGGCGTTCCAGATCGCTCCTGCACTTGCAATAAGCGTCGTAGTTGCGGTGAATCTGGTCTTCCAGCGCCATCGGCTGCGGCGGCAGCAATCCGTGCAGCCCGAGCGCGTCGCGCTCGGGTGCGGTGAACGCGCTGCCCTTGTTGAACATCGGCGCCGACAGCAGTTCCATGCCGCGCAGCTGCGTGGCGACGTGATCGAAGCGGGCTGCTGCCCGCTGCGTTCCGGCGACGTGAATCAATTGAACACTCCGGGATCGGGTTCGGACGCTTACTCTAACCCGGGCAAGTGAGCGGACAGCGCGCTGACGCCGCAGCCGCCGCGGTGGTCGGCCTGCGGTCGGCCCGCACCGGGCGGCGCGTGACCCATCTGCAGCGTGGTGTGCTGCAGGCCGAAGCGCCGGTGAAGCAGAATCTCGATGGCACGGCGCGCGTCATGACAGTCGTTTTCGGCGGCGACCTCGACGTGCGCGGACAGCGCCGGCTCGCCGGAAGTGACTTCCCACACGTGCAGTTCATCGACCCGCCGCACGCCCGGCTGCTGGCAGATGGCGCGACCGATCGCCTCCGGATCGAGCCCGCGCGGTGCCGCCTCCAGAAAGATTCGGCCCGAGTCGCGCGCCAGAGCGTAGCCGGAGCGCAGCATCAGCGCGGCGACCATCAGCGCCGCCAGCGCGTCGAAACGGCTCCAGCCGGTCCACCGCACCAGCCCGCCGGCCACCGCGGTGACGATGAACGCATACAGGTCGGTGAGAATGTGCTGGAAGCTGCCTTCGACGTTCAGGCTCTGCCGATTGGCGCGGCTCATGATCCACACCACGACCAGGTTGACGCCGATGCCGAGCACCGCCACGGCGGTCACCCATAGACCCGCCACCTGCGGCGGCTCGATCAGCCGCGCGATCGCCTCGTAGACGAACCAGGCGCCGAGCAGCAGTAGCGTGATGCCGTTGGTCTGGGCCGACAGGATCTCGAGCCGCTTGAAACCGTAGGTATAGGCACCGCCCGGCGGCCGTGCCGCCAAACTCATCGCCACCAGCGCCAGCGCGATGGCGCCGGCGTCGGTGATCATGTGGCCGGCGTCGGCGATCAGCGCCAGCGACCTGGCCCACAGACCAGCCCCCACCTCGACCGCCATGAACGCCAGCAGCAGTGCCAGCGCCATGCCGAGGGGGCGCCGGCCGGCGTCGCGGTGCGGGCCGTGGTCATGTCCGGCATGGCTTTCGAGACGATGAGGGTGCGCGTGCGCCATCAGCCGTACTCCGCATCGCGGCGGCGTTCATCCCGCATGTCGGCGTCCTCCAGCGTGCGGGACAGGTAGCGGGCCACGCCGCCGTGCCCGCATTGAACCGACCTCGCACAGCAGGCGCGGTGGCTGCGCAGTTGCCGGTTGAGACAGATCTATCCACGACGCCTCCGCCACCTCGAGCGTTGGCGACGGGGAGACGACGGCAGCCTCGTACATCGATATATTTTCGCATTTTTCGACGGTCGACACAGGCGCCGCGGACCCTTGCGCGCGATATCGCACGACGACTGCCGGCAGCGGCACGCCGCGCAACGGTGAACGGCGGCATCCGCAGTCATTTCCCGGCCGCCGCGGCGCGTCACCAAGCCGGTGGCCCAACGGCGGTCGCCGGCCAGTCTCAACCGCGGCCGGCGGACTGGTACACCGCTTCGATTTCCAGCGCCAGCTCGGGGCGGCAGATGGCGCCGCGCAGAATCACCCTGGGCGCTCCGGCAAGCGCCGCGTGCAGGCGTCCGCTCAGCGCGGTAAATCCTAGGCACGGTGTAGATAGATGCGGTAACCCGCCGGCGCCCTCGTCTTTTGCGCCCCCGCCGGCCGGCGCTACCTGCTGCTGGGCGCCTGGTGCAACCGGGATCCCTCCAAAGGCGGAATCGAGTCCGGCGAAACCCCGCTGGCCGCCGCCCGCCGCGAAGTCGCCGAAGAACCGGCCTGACCGGCCTGCGCTTCCCACTCGGCGGAACTCCGCCCTACGCCGGCGACAAAGTCGCCCACGGCTACTTGGCCGCCACCGAACGGGAACGCGTAGAACTGCCGGTCAGCCCGGAACTCTATTGTCCCGAACGTCACCAATCCCGCCGACTGGCCTATGCCGCCGCGCACGCCCTGCCGGTGCCGCGGCTAGGCGGTGACGGATTGGGCGCAGGTGCGACTTCAAGTTTCGACTGGTTGAGCTGGCAGGTTGTTGGGAAAAGGTAGTCCGTCCCCGCCTTTTTCCCAACGCCGCAAATCTGTTGTGAGGCCACGATCGCCGGATCCCGGCAACTCCAAACCCACGTAACACATGCGGTCGTGCGCAGCCGGAACGGCGGTGCTTCGTGACGTGGTATCGCCAATGCTCCGGCGGCGAATGGCTTTCGATGCAGATTACTAACGAACGTTCGTTTGACATTCAGTGATTTCGCAATTACAATGCCTGATATATTGAGCAAATAAGGGGAACGAACGTTCGTAATATTTCCACGCCCATGAGCGTCGTCCGGCGTCTAGCTGCCACGAGCACAGTCTTGCTGCCCGAGCACAAGCCTCCCGGTTCCCGCGGAGTGATTCTGGAAGCAGCCCTGAGGCTGTTTGCGGAGCGCGGCTACGTCGGGGCATCCGTTCGCGAGATTGCCGAAGCATCCGGCGTGAAGCCGGCCACGCTCTATGCGCACTACCCATCCAAGGAGCATCTGCTGGCGGAGCTGTGCCGCGTCGGGCACGAGGAGCACCGTCGCAGCGTGCGCGCAGCACTGCTGAACAGTGGAACCGATCCCCGCGACCAGGTTATCGCCTATGTCCGGGCTCACGTGGGCATGCACACGGCCTTCCCGATGCTCGCGGTGGTTGCCAACGGTGAGCTTCACGCGCTGTCCGCCGAGCTCGGCGCGGCGACGTTCGAGTTGCGCCGGCAGTCCGAGCAGGTGCTGGCCGACATCGTGCAGCGCGGCGTTGACCGCGGTGTTTTCGATGTGCCGCACGTATGGCTGGCGGTCACCGCAATCGGCGGTATGGGTCTGCGCGTGGCCTACTGGTACACACCAGAATACGAGCTGGATGCCGAGCAGGTGGCGGATGTTTACGCCGAATACGCGTTGCGGATTCTCGGGGCCGCACCGCTGAATCTGCGACGGGAAACCCGAGGAGATTCGAGTTAGGGGCAGGCTGCTTCGGATCAGACGCAGAAAACTGAGAACTGCGCAAAGCGCTGCGAAAGGCAAGAAACCCGTCAGATGGAGGAGAAACAATGTATCGACTGACCAGGAGGAGCAGGCTGTGCTTTGGCACAGCCATTGCCGTAATCGGTTGGGCCAGCGTGGCCTGGGCACAGCAGCGCACATTCAATATTCCGTCCGAGAGCGCCGCAGCGTCTATTCCTGAATTCGCCCGTCAGGCAGGAATTCGGATCGTCGCATCTCCCGCTGCCCGGTTTAAAAGCATGCGCACACCTGCGGTGGAGGGTGCGCTCGACACGCATGCCGCGCTGTCAAAACTGTTGTCCGGCACAGGCATCGTGATCGCCTCCGATGACGGCCGGACGATCGTTCTGAAAGCCCCACCAGCTCCGCCCGCAAAGGTTCCGGCTGCCCTATCCTACGGCCATAAACCGACACAATTAGGGGCGGTGGTCGTGACCGCGTCGAAACGATCCGAGTCGATCCAGAACGTACCCGGCCAGGTCACGGCGTTAACGTCCACTGATCTGAAGCAGATCCATGCAAATACATTGAACGACGTCGCGGCTTTGGTGCCGGGGCTCAGCTATCAGTCAACCACACCAGGCAACAATCTCATTGCGATTCGCGGCGTCACAACCGGCGGCGGACAGCTGAGCAGCGGAGTCGGCCTCTATCTCGACCAGGTGCCGATCGGCGCCAGCACCGCCTTCGGTCTGGGCTTCCAATCGTTCAACGTCAATCTTTACGATCTCGATCGCGTGGAAGTGCTGAACGGTCCGCAAGGAACTGATTATGGTGCGAATGCACTAGGCGGCGCCATCAAATATGTCACCAATGCGCCGAACCTTCATGATTATAGCGCCGAAGTCGAAACGGAAGGATCAACCACTAAACATGGCGACCTCAATGATGCTCTGCGCGCAAAATTCAACGTCCCGCTGTTCGGCGGCAAAGCGGCTCTGCGAGTCGCAGGTGTTCAACAATTCGATTCCGGATATGTCGATGACCCTTCGCACGGGCGGAAAAACCAGGGTGCGGCGCGCACGTTGAGCGGGCGAGTCGAGCTACTGGTAAAGCCGACGTCGGACTTTAACGTGCGTCTGACTGCATTTACCGGAGCCGTCACCGGTAGCGGTTTTGCGTGGAGCCTCCGTGACAGAGTGTCAGGACGTCCGGTTAGTGTTAGCGGCAGCCGCTACGAGCAATCTTTCGCACTCCCACAACCAACAGAGAATTCACTTCGGCTTTATTCCGCTGTCGCCAACTTGAATTTACACTGGGCGAAGCTGACCTCGGTCAGCGGTTATCAGCTTGATCGCGGATATAGCATTAATGATGAGAGCGGATTGTTTAACGCTATTTACCAAATTGTTGTGCCAGGGTTTCAACCTATACCTTTTGCTCTTCGCGTTAACGATCTAACCAGAAAATTCACACAGGAACTGCGCTTGGCTTCGCCCGATAACCACTCCTTCGAATGGATGGTCGGTGCGTTTTTCACTCGCGAACGTACGGACGAGGATGTCTTCCTTGTCAATGCCGCTGATCCGAAAGGCCAGCTGTTCGGCTCCACCCCTTTCGGCGGCGTCCTTCCCAGCAGGTACCGGGAAATCTCCGTGTTCGGTAACGGAACCATTTATTTCTCGGACAATTTTGATGTGACGCTTGGAATACGTCGCACTCACAACTGGGAAAATAATCGGCAGACAACCTTCGGGCAGCTCGTGCTTCCGGGCGATCCTTTTGCTGTTCAAAACCTTGATGTGACATCTAATGAGGGCGTCAATACCTATTTGCTGAATCCGCGCTATCATTTATCCCGGGACATTATGTTCTACGCCAGAGTCTCTCGGGGTTTTCGTCCCGGCGGAGCGAATTTCATCTTTGAGAACGGACTCAAGAACCCGAACTTCAAATCTGATACATTGTGGAACTACGAAATTGGCGAGAAGTCGACTCTGCTCGATGGGAAACTGACACTTAATGCAGATCTTTATGACCTCGAATGGCAGGGTATTCAGACCACCGTTAATACCAATGGCGTGAATCAATTGGCAAACGGTGGCGACGCGCGTGTGCGCGGAGCGGAACTGGCTTTCAGATATCTTGTTCTTCCCGGCCTAACAGTAAGTGGGTCAGGAAGTTACTCACATGCGTTTCTTACGACTGTCTCACCGCTTCTTGGCCTCGACCAAAAGGACGTAAGACTGCCGTTGTCGCCGCGGGTCAGTTTTGCCCTTACAGGCGCCTATGAGGCTCCAATCGGGAACGACTTCAGCGCCGCAATCGCTTTAAGTAATCGCTTTGTGGGCAATCGCACGGAAGGATTTTCCGGCAGCTTTGCGGTTCCAAAGTACCAATTACCTGCATATGACATCGTGAATCTTGACACGTCGTTGTTTATGCCGCGCGGTTTTGAAGCGGATCTCTACGTACACAACGTCTTCGATACGCCAGGCCAGGTGTCAGCCATTACCCGCGCTCTTGGGGTGCCTGCATATGTCGCCTTGTCGCAGCCGCGGACCATCGGGTTGGTGCTGAAGGCTTCGTTCGATCGTCCGCGGTGAGTTTCATGCAAAGCAGGGGGTCGTTTGTACTCGCGGAGACATCCACTGGCTCGGTGCAGGGCCTGCGTACCAATGGCGTCGCGATGTTCAAGGGCGTGCCTTATGGCGCCTCCACGTCCGGCGCGAACCGATTCATGCCGCCGCAGAAACCCGTTCCGTGGACCGGTATCCGGGAATGCTTCGGCTACGGACCGGTATCGCCGCAGGTGCCGGAGGATCCGGCTAACGATTACGCCGCCCTGATCCAGTTCGATTTGAACGTCGCGCTGGGCGGCATGGGCGAAGACTGCCTGCACCTGAACATCTGGGCGCCCTGCGACGCAGGCGAAGGTGAAAAGCGGCCGGTTCTGGTCTCGTTGCACGGCGGCGGGTTCGCGATTGGCTCCGGCAATGCCCCGATCTATGACGGTGCCCAGTTGGCTCGTTTCGGCAACGTCGTGGTCGTCACGGTTACCCACCGCCTGGCCAGCTTCGGCTTCCTCGATCTGGCCGACGTCGGCGCTCCGCCGGAATTCGCCTTTGCCGGTGTCGCCGGCGTGATGGACCTGGTCGCGGCCCTCGAGTGGATTCGTGACAATATCGCGGATTTCGGCGGCGACCCAGATCGGGTGATGGTCTTCGGCCAATCCGGAGGCGGCTGGCGCACCAGCATTCTGCTCGGCACGCCCGCCGCAAAGGGGCTTTTCCACCGAGCCGCGGTGCAAAGCGGCTCGCTGCTGCGGATGTCCAGCCGGGAAACCGCGGCCCGGGTGGCCAGATCGTTTCTCGCCGAGCTGGGCCTGAACACTCGCAACATCCCCACCATCCAGCAGATCCCGTGGCACCACCTGCTGCAGGTCCAGACGAAACTGGGCGCCCACGCATTCGCGCCCGTGGCGGACGGTGCGTATCTGCCGCACGAACCTTTCGACCCCGCCGCACCGGACGAAAGCCGCGACGTGCCCTTGCTCATTTCGACGACGCGGGACGATGCCAGCCTGTTTTTTCAGAATTTCGACCTCGACGAAACCGGTTTGAAGGAAATCCTCGACGCGCGTTTCGGGGAAATGAGCGCGGAGATATACCGGCGCTATCGCGCACAATGGCCCCGGAAAAATCCATTTCTCCTGCAGGCGCATATCGTGACGGACAGCGGGTTCCGCCGGTTTGCGCTGGCGCAGGCGCAGCGCAAGGTGCAGCAGGGCGGTGCGCCGGTCTATCTGTATCTGTGGACCTGGGCCAGCCCCGCTTACGGAGGCAAATTCGGCGCGGCCCACGCGACGGATGTGGCAGCCTCGTTTTACAACCTTCGCGACGGCATCGTCGGCGCCGGCTCCCCGCGGGGAGCCGCGCTCTGCCGCAGGCTCGCCTCGGCCTGGTGCAGTTTCGCCAGATCCGGCAATCCGAACAATGACGCCCTTCCCGCGTGGCCGGCTTTCGACACGGCAAAACGCTCGACCATGATTTTTGACGATGACACACGTGTGGAGAACGATCCCGACGCCTGCATGCGCCAGATCTGGACTCCACTACCGTTTCCGGAAAGCGTGATCGGATAAGTATTTTCCGGCAGCGCAACGTGACGAACTGCAGCGAATCGCGCCCGCTCATTCGAACAAGTCGTGATTCATAAGAGGAGGAGGACAAGGGCATGAGAATCGAACATAAAACTCAACGCCGACCGGAACGTTCAATCCGCAACCTCGGGCTTTTTCTACGGATCACTCTTGCACTTGCCGGCATCGCTTGTGCGAGTGGCCTGGCAGCACCTGCGGCAGCGGCATCCACCGGCACGGTGCAACTGCTGGCGACGTACGGTTCCGTGCAGTACGGATGGCAACAGGTGGAGCTGTGGCAGGACACGTACAGCAGCTGGCCGCAGCAGCAGTATCTTGCCGACGGCCGCGACGACCAGACGGGGCAGCGGGCGACCTTCTTCGGCTCGGCCGAGCCTCCCGGTTCCCAGTTTCTTCTCTACTACGCCCCCGGCTGGAACACGGGCAGTCACACCACTCCCGTGCTGTTGGTGATGGGGGCGGCCGACAACGTGGACCGTGAATTCGCCGACCCCGACCTCAACGGTAGCGGAACCTGCGGCGCATTGACCTGCCCGACGACGGGTCTCATGCAGTACCTGTCGGACAACGGCTACCGTGTTTTCGCCGTCAATTTCGCCAACCCGCAGGGCGACAACTACGAGTGGGCGCAGACGATCGCGGATGCCGTCGAGGTCATCCGCCAGCGCACCGGAGCGACCAAGGTCGACGTCGTCGCGTGGAGCAAGGGGGCGTTCCCGGTCCGCATGTACGTCGCGGGCGTGGCCCCTGCGTGGGGGCGCCCATACCAGGGAGACGTCAGGAAACTGATCCTTCTGGGTGGCCCCAACGGGGGGCTCGATTACATCTTCGCGCATGGCACCCAGGGCGACGTGCTCATTTATCCCGAGTGCGGTGGCTCTCTCAACGGCCCTTCCCCACATACCGATTATATGTGCTACGGGATTTTCTACCACCATCCGGAGCTTTCCATATACGCCACCGAGGGGCATGACGTTTACGCCGGACAGCGCCAGATGCTCGCCCGCTGGGACGCTACCTACGGCGTCGACCAAACTCAGCAGGACTGGTACACAACCTATTACGGCGGTCAGGGCTTCGTCAGTTACGGTTTCGGCATCCAATACGCCATCGATCACGGCTCGCTCGTCAGCACCGTCCAGTCCCATCTGATCCCGACGTTGGTGTCGACCTATCTCCTGTGCGGAGGCAGCGCGGACATGCCGTATTTCTACAACGAGAATCGGGGTCCCAGCGATGGGCTGGTGTTCGAAGCCTCGTGCCTGGACACGACGGGCATGCCGGGCCCGGTCTCGTCCACGCTGGTAACGAACGACAACCACCTCGAGCTGGGCTGGGAGAGCACCGCCGAAATCACGATCCGTGACTGGCTCGGCAACTGACTGTGGCAGGCCAATGCTTGTCTGTCGGCTCACGACGCCGTAGCAGACTTGCCGTCCGGGACATGACGCCGCGGCGATGAGCGTGATCACCGGACTCGGCGTGTATCTGCCGCGGCAGCGGCATACGGCCGCGTACATCGCCGCCCGCAGCGGGCTGCCCGAGTGGGTCGTGCGCGACAAGCTCGGCATCGACGAAAAACCCGTTCCCGGTTCGGGAGACGACACGAATGCCATGGGGATCCATGCCGCGGCGGAAGCGCTGGCGGAAGCTGGCATCGAAGCCGCTGCGGTGAACGTGCTGGTATCGATCACCGAGGAATACAAGGAATACCCCATGTGGACGGCCGGCATCCATGCCGCCTACCAACTCGGGGCGACGCGCGCATGGGCTTTCGATATCGGCCAGAAATGCGGCAGCGCGATTCTGGGACTGAAACTGGCGCAGGACCTGCAGCGCGCCGATCTGGCCATCGATACTGTGCTGGTGGCCGGCGGTTACCGAAACTGCGACCTGGTCGACTACCGTGATCCCAACGTTCGTTTCCTTTACAGTCTGGGCGCCGGCGGTGGGGCCGCGGTCGTGCGCCGAAAGGGCGCCGGCTTCGAGCTGCTCGGCTCGGCCTTTGTCACCGATGGCAGCTTTTCCGAGGACGTGATCGTTCCAGTGGGCGGCACCCGGCGACCGCTGACGGCCGACAACGTCGGCGATTACCGGCTGCGGGTGACCGATCCCGCGGGGATGAAGCGGCGCCTGGAACCAAAGTCGCTGGATAATTTCGTCGCCGTGGTCGAGACCGCCTGCGAGCGCTCCGGGATAGCCGTTGCGCACCTGGCGTACTGCGCAATGCTGCACGTCAAACGCAGCGCCCGCGAGGCGCTGTTGCGCCGCCTGGGGATTCCGCCGGAGCGTTCGATCGACCTGTCGCATTTTGGCCACCTCGGCCAGATCGATCCGCTGCTGTCGCTCAAGCTCGCTCGTGACCAAGGCCGGCTGGTCGCCGGCGACGTCGCGGTGCTGGTGGCCGCCGGCATCGGCTATGTGTGGAACGCGATCTGCGTGCGGTACGCGCCGTGATCTTCGACCTGGCGGCCTGGCGCGGTGCGCTGACTCCGGACCGGCCCGCGGTGTGGGATGGAACAGCTTGGCTAACTTATCGTGCCCTCGACTGCCGCGCCACGCGGCTGGCGCAACGGCTCCACGCGCAAGGAGTACGCAAAGGCGATCGCGTCGGCATCCTGGCGCCGAATCATCTGCTGCATCTCGACTCGCTGCTGGCCGCACCGAAGCTCGGTTTCGTGCATACGCCTTACAACTACCGGCTGACGGCCGAAGAGTTGCGACGGCTGCTTGCCGAAGCCGCACCTAAGCTGCTGTTCGTCGACGACGCGATGCGCGGCCTGCTGCACGGCGTCGACACTACAGTCGTCGAGCTCGCTACCTATGACGACTGGCTAGGCCGGAACGCTCCGCCGTTTCCCCGTCCCGCGCTGGACGATGACGACGTCTGGATGATGCTGTTCACCGGCGGCAGCACCGGAACGCCGAAAGGGGCGTTGATCCCCTACCGTCAGGTCCTGGCCAACGCGGTCAATACCATCATGGCCTGGGGCGTCACGGCGGACGACTGCGCGATCCAGGCCACGCCGATGTTCCACGCAGGCGTCAACGTGCTGGCCACGCCTCTGCTGTACGCCGGCGGCCGACTCGTGCTGCTGGCAGCCTTCGAGCCCGGTGCCTACCTGAGCCTGGCCGAAATGCACCGCGTAACGCTGTGCTTCATGGTGCCGACGATGTACCAGCTTCTGGCCGATGACCCCGCGTTCGACGGCACCGACCTCTCGGCGGTGCGCTGGGCGATCTGCGGCGGCGCACCCTGTGCGCCCCTGCTGCGCGACACCTACGCCGCGCGAGGAGTCCTGTTCAAACTGGGCTACGGCCTGACCGAAGCCGGCGTCAACTGCTTTGCCATTGACGCCGAGACGGCGCGCGCCCGCCCGGATTCGGTGGGTCTGCCGATGCCGCTGCTGCGCGCGGCGATCCGCCGGCCGGACGGAACCGAGGCGGTGGCTGACGAGATCGGCGAACTGACGCTCGCCGGGCCGGCCGTGTTCTCCGGCTATCACGAACGGCCCGAAGAAACCACGCGGGTCTTACGTGATGGCTGGCTGTGGACCGGCGATCTGGCACGCCGCGACGCCGGCGGCTGCTTCCAGATCGTCGGCCGGCGCAAGGAAATGTACATCAGCGGCGGGGAGAACGTTTATCCCGCCGAGATCGAAGCGGCCCTGTCGCAGCATCCGGCGGTGGCCGAATGTGCAGTGCTCGGCATCCCCCACCCGCAGTGGGGAGAAACCGGCTTGGCTGCCATTGTATTAACCCCAGGCCGACTCTGCGATTCCTCGCAGCTGCGTACTTGGCTGACGCAGCACTTGGCTGGCTACAAGCTGCCGCGCGAGTTCCTGTTTCTACAGGTGCTGCCGAAAACCGCAGCCGGAAAGATCAACAAACCGGAGATACTGCGGGTCTTCGAGCGCCGACACAAAAAAACGGGAAAGAAAACGATATGCGGGCACGACAACATCTGAAGCCGGATCCGAAACAGTTAGCGCTGAACGGACGCGTCGCGGTCGTCACCGGTGGGACCGGCGCGATCGGCACCGAAATCTGCCGACAACTGCTGGAGGCGGGAGCTGCAGTCGCGGCCGTCGGCCATCCGTCGGAAACCGACCGGATTCCAAACTGGCGCCGAGGCCTGGGTCACCTCGGCCGCGGAATTCACGTCGAACTGGCGGATCTGGCCGACTACGACGCTACTGCGATAGCCGTGGCCGGGATCGAGGCCGCACTCGGGCCGATCGACGTGCTGGTCAACGGCGCCGGCATCACTCGCGACGCGCGGCTGGTGAAGATGGACCCACAGCAGTGGCGCAAGGTCATCGCCACGAATCTGGACAGCGTGTTTAACGCCACGCGGACCGTGTTCCCAGGCATGTGCGCACGCGGTTTCGGCCGCGTGGTCAACATCGCCTCGGTCAACGGCCAGAAGGGACAGTTCGGGCAGGCCAACTACTCAGCCGCCAAGGCCGGTATTCATGGATTCACGATGGCGGTGGCCCAAGAAGGGGCCGCCCATGGCGTCACCGTCAACACCGTATCTCCCGGCTACATCGAAACGCCGATGACCGCCTCGATCAAACCGCAGGCGCTGGAGCGGGTTTTGGGGCAGATTCCGGTCCGGCGTCTCGGTCGGCCGCAGGAGGTCGCCCGCGTGGTGGTGTTTCTGTGCGACGAGGCGTCCGGCTATATCACCGGCGCCAACCTCGCCGTCAACGGCGGCCTGTTCATGAGCGCCTGAAGCCATGCGCATGAAAAACCAGGTCGCCCTCGTCACCGGCGCCGCCAGCGGAATCGGCAGGGCCATCGCCGAGGCCTTCGCCCGCGAAGGCGCCAGGGTGGCCGTCGCCGACATCGATGCGGACGGTGCGCTGCGCGTTGCTCGGACGATCGAGTCCGGCGGTGGAATCGCCATCGCGGTGGCGATGGATGTCACCGACGAGCGTGCGGTCGACGCCGGCGTCGACGATGTCGTCCAAACTTTCGGCGGCGTCCACACATTGGTGAGCAACGCCGGCATCCAGCACATCGACCGCGTCGAAAACCTGGCTCTGACCGACTGGAAGAAGCTGATGGCCGTCCACCTGGACGGCGCTTTCCTCACCACCCGCGCCTGCCTCCGACACATGTACCGGACGAAACAGGGCGGCACCATCATCTACCTGGGTTCGGTGCATTCGCACGAGGCATCGCCGCTGAAGGCGCCCTACGTGACCGCCAAACACGGCCTGCTCGGACTGTGCCGCACGGTGGCTAAGGAAGGCGCCGAGCACGGCGTGCGCGCCAACGTGATCTGTCCCGGCTTCGTGCGCACATCGCTGGTCGAAAAACAGATTCCGCAACAGGCCCGAGATCTC
>JAGWMX010000046.1 GCA_028871525.1 Gammaproteobacteria bacterium | reverse complement strand
CTTTCCGCGATCGTAAAGCGGATTACCGTAGTCTAGAATCAGCAGCGGCTCGATGCCGCGTTGCCGGGCGCTATCGACGAACTGATCCCAGGCGGGCGGTATCCTGTAAACGCCCTTGGTAGTTTCGACGAATTTCCATTCGGCGTCGTCACGAATTGCGTCGAATCCGATCTTCCGCGCGAGATCCAGCAGGGTCGGCTGAACCGACGGGACGTTGATGAAGTGCACGCCGACGCCGAGCATAATGCCGTGCGCGAACGCAGGCACATTCGCTACCGCGGCAATCAGTGTAACTCCGCGCAGCCATCTAAGAGCAGATGCTCGCATTTTTGGTTCTCCTGACCTCCTGGATCGGAGACTGAAACAGGCGGGTGCGGCGCAACGACTGACGGTCCGGACACCCCGTCGAAAGATTTGGCGGCCGTTCTTCAAGTGGGACGGTCGCGGCCGGTACGGGTTTGGCTCAGACTGCGCGGGCGTTGCTGAACGCGGCGTCGTTCCCGTGTGGTTTGGGGGAAACGCGGGGGTCATGTCACGGGATTGCCGCGGGCGCTGCGCGCCCTCGCAATGACGGGGGATGCGGGGCAAGGATGTAAAACAGCGTGTGCGTGCGGGTTGGGTTGCGGGATTGCTTCGTCGCCGGAGCAGGCGAAGGCCGCGGAGGGGATTTTAACCGCGCCGGCGGTCAGGTAGGGCAGCCAGGTTGAGCGCACTGTTCGGTTTACGCGCTTAGCGCCTCGATGAATTCTTCTACCGTGACGCCTGCTTGTTTGAGCACGCCCGATAATGTGCCAACCTTCAGTTCGCGGTGATTGGGGATGACGCAGCCACTCGGGCCGCGCCGGAGAACGATGGGGCTGCCGCGCTGCCGCGCAACAGAGAACCCCAAACGTTCAAGAGCACGCACGACCTCCGCCCCAGAGACGTGCGGCAGTCTAGGCATGCGCAGCTAGCTCGAATGTAGTGACCAGAGGCTGGCCAGAGACCAAGAGCGGGAATTCCTCGACAAACAACTCCGTAGCCTCACGGAGATTAGCTAATGCCTCCTCGACCGTATCGCCTTGAGAGGTGGAGCCGGTTTCGGGGTTCAGCGCAGTGAAGCCGCCTTCCGGGGCGGGCAACAGGACGGCTGTGAGTATCATGGACGAGTCTCCAATCTTGAGATTTCGCCTATTGTCGCGCGAACTGCACAAAAACCTGACGCGCGGTCACTGTGGACGGCGACATCGCGAAAAGCCGGCGCGCAGGCGGATGGCCAGCGCCGCATCGATTGCGCCGGATTCCGCCCAGCCGGTCGAAGGCGTCGCCCATGGTTTGCGGCGCGGGGCCGGCGTCACCCAAGGCAAGGATAGGCGCCGCGATGCCCACGCACAATTGCACCGCACGGGTCAGGCGAAGGGTGACTTCGGCCAGTTCGGCGGTGAGCGCCGTCAGGGCCGATGCCGGCAGCGGGCCATCGCCGGCCACGGCCAGGTCCAGATCGCTGTCCATGCGCGCCCGGCCGCGCGCCAGCGAGCCGAACAGCAGTGCGTGACGCACCTGCGGATGACACCGCAGGACGCCCAGCACGCCGGCCCGCAGTGCCGGCGGCAGGTCGGCAGAGGTTGTCGGCCGAAAAGAGGATGTCCGGGGTGCGTTCATGAGGTGGCTTGGGCCGCGATCCCTTCCAGCGTCAAGTTGACGGAAAATCGAAATTGTGAGGCATTTTGCGATTCGGAACGAATCCGGCCGTGCACATGCGCATCGTTCACGGCCGGGTATTTTGGAGGTGGCCTCACGGGATTGCCGCGGCGGGCTGCGCCCGCCTCGCAAGGACGAGGTGGACATCCGTCGTTGCGAGCCCGCATGAGCGGGCGTGGCAACCTCGGGACGACGGCGCGGCGTTGGGTGTTGATCGGGGACCGCGGCTGCGTCGCGAGGTTGCCGCGGGCGCTGCGCGCCCTCGCAAGGACGTTCGTCGCAGGGGATCCCACTTATTTCGCGCTCTCGTCCGCGGAAAACGTAATGTGCAGATGGGCGGCGGCATATTCGCGCATCGCGTAAAAACCCTCGTGCATCCGTTCGGTAAACCGGCAGGCGGTTTCCAGCGCCGGCGCCAGATCGTCCGGGCGGTCGATGTATTCGTGGACCAGGCGGTTGCGCAATCCGCGCATCTGCAGCCATCGATCGGCTGAGGCGATCAGGCCGAGGCGCTCCATGCGCGACAGGTTATCGATGGCGGCCTGCACCGGTTCGCCGGCTGCACGCAGCAGCGCCGGAACCAGCTTGTCAGCGACCGTGTCCTGCATGCGTGCAAACTTGGCGCCGAAAGATTCCAGACGGTCGATGCCAATGTCTTCGGCAAGCAGCGCACGCAGGCGCTGGGCATCCACGTCGCACTCGTCGCCGAGCAGGCGACGCCGGACCGCCAGCAGATTCCCGTCTTGCCGCTCGACGAGCCGGATCAGTTGCTGCAGCCGGCTGCGCAGATCCCGGTTCACAACCGAACCCTCGTGGACAGCGCCTGTTGGTCGATCGGCCGCCGCGGTCGGCGGCGGTCGTGCACCACCACGTCGATCCGGCGCTCGCCGAGACGACGCATCAGCCGCGCGCGCAGCCGCAGTTCGCGATCCAGAAGCTCGGCCGGCGTTCCGCCGGCTTCGATGTGCAGATCGATATCGCCGCCGCGGGCGGTGTCGTCGACGCGGGAACCGAACAGGCGCACCCGCGCTTGCGGCCCGAAGATGCGGACCGTTTCCTCGACGATGGTGCGGCGCTGTTCTTCGGTCAGGCGCATGGGGGTGTTCATTGGCCGATCAGGGTTTTGTCAGTGTAGCGGGCGCGCTGATCGGGGATCGCGGCTGCGCCAGGTTGCAACTGCCTTGGGTTGCCACGGGCGCTTTCGCGCCCTCGCAATGACGGGGAAGATAAAACGCATCGTTGACCCGGGTCGCGATCGGTGCCGTGGCGTGGCTGTGACCTGCCGTCGGAATCGTCAACAGGCGATGACCGCCCCGGTAATCGGTCACTGCGGAAGACGCTGCAGACGGTTGATCGTGGTGACGATGAATGCTCGCTCGTCGAGCGGAGCCGCGCAGTCACCGTGATACGTGCCGACGGCGCACGGCCTTATGGATGCGCGTGGCGCTACACGCTACACTGGCGTTATGATCATCAGCTTTCGCCACAAGGGGATCGAGATCCTGTACCGGACAGGTTCCCCCCGCGGTGTGCGGGCGGCGCACGTGTCCAAGCTCAGCCGCATTCTTGCAGCGCTCGATGCTGCCACGGCACCGGCGGAACTCAACCAGCCGGGATACAGGCTCCACCCTCTCAAGGGTCCTCTGAAAGGACATTGGTCGGTATGGGTCAGTGGCAATTGGCGCGTCACGTTCAGGTTCGTGGGGGCCGACGTGGAGCTGATCGATTATCAGGACTACCATTAAAGGAAGTTTCGCCATGATGAAGAATCATCCACACCCGGGCGAGTTGCTGCGCGAGGACGTTCTGCTGCCGCTCGGGATCGAAGTCACCGAGGCCGCGCGCCGGCTGGGCATTTCTCGCACCACGTTGTCGCGCGTCATCAACGGCCGCGCCGGGATCAGTTCTGATCTGGCGGTACGGCTGGAACGGGCAGGCGTGAGCAGCGCCCGTTTCTGGATGACGCTACAGGCCAACTACGAGCTTGCGCGGGCGCAACGGCGGGCGCCGCCGAAGGTGCGGCCCCTGCAGACAGCGGATGTATCCGCCGCGTGACTCGGCGCGGTCAAGCTCCGTGCCGCCCGCTGTGGACCCGCATGCCGGGTGGTATGGGGAGGGCTGATTAAAAGTCAGCCCTTACCCGATTGGGCGCCAATGAGTTTGTCGTACTCGGCATGGCTGCCAATCCAGAACCAAAGGACTCCATCAGGAGCCTGCACACCGAGCGCCCGGAAGTGCAGCCCAATCCTGACCGGCCGGAAGCGGCCGATCTGCTTGAAGTGCCGGGCAGGATGGCGCGGGTCGGCCTTGAGAAGCTGAAAGCTTCTGTCCGCAAGCCGCCGGACATGGACTGGAAGTGACTCATAAAGCTTTCCAGAAGTCCGGTGTGGCGGAATGCCTCACAGAGCGCTGGTATGACCCGAGGCATGTGCCCGAAGCGCTTTTTCTGCGAGCTGGTCCAACTTACCCGATGCGACGTCCTGGTCAATTTCGCGGTCCCACGCGTCCGCATCGAACTGAGAGTACCAGGCGCGAAAACGCGCAAGCTCCTCGGGCGAGAGTTTGCGCACCTGATCCGCGATTTGCTCGACCTTGCTCATGGTGCGAGTTTGCCAGAAACAGCGCTACCAGAAACCGCGAACCGACGGTCTTGTAAGGCCCAACGCTTCGGCGTTTAGGCGCCGTTTCGAGGCCCATTGCCGGAAAATTCGGGGATGAAAATCGGCAGGCGCCGCCGAAGCTGCGGCCCCTGCAGACAGCGGACGCATCCGCCGCGTGACTCGGCGCGGTCAAGGCCCAACCCGCTCTGTTGCCCGACGAAGTTCATCCATGCACACGGCGAGATCGACAACGAGTGCGGGCGGGGCCTGTAGCGCAGCGGCCCGGATCGTCGCCGCCGGATTCCGAGATCGCCGCGGTTGCCGCGTCGCTGCGCTTCTCGCAATGACGTTCCTCGCAACGACGGGGAAGAGAAAACGCAGCGTTGGACCGGGTCGCGATCGGTGCCGTGGCGTGGCTGTGACCTGCCGTCGGAATCGTCAACAACAGGCGATGAGCCGGGCTCCGCCGCCGACGCCGGCAGGCTTGCGTGTGCGCCGGGCAAATTCGCCTTAAAATCGGCACGAATTTGTGCCGCGCGCAAACCGCTGCGATGCCGATGAGTGCCGACCGACCGGAGTCACCGCCGCCGCTGGGTTTCTGGGCCACCGTCGGCAGCGTGCTGGCGGCTTTTTTCGGGGTGCAGAGCCAGGCTAACCGGCAGCGCGATTTCAGTCGCGGCCGGCCGCTGGCGTTCATTCTGGTCGGGGTGGCGCTGACGCTGCTGCTGATCGGGACGATTTTTGCCGCGGTGCGGCTGGCGCTGCACCTGGCGCACAGCGGCTAACCGGCGCGCTCAAGATTCGTCCGGGGCGTCGCACCAGCGGCCTTCGAGCCGCTGGCGCAGGCGGTACAGCCAGTCCAGCGCCTGGCGCGGGGTGAGTTGGTCCGGGTCGATCTGCTGCAGCAGGCGTTCGATTGCGGCTGGCGGCCGATCCACCGGCGCGGGCGGCGCCAGCGCCAGTTCGTTCTGCCGCGGTGGCGCCGCGCGCGCTTCGAGTTCGGCCAGCACCGCGCGGGCGCGGGCGATCACCATCGCCGGCACGCCGGCGAGCTGCGCCACCTGCAGGCCGTAACTGCGGTTGGCCGGCCCTTCGCGCACCTGGTGCAGGAACACCAGCCGCTCGCCTTCGGCGCTGCGGTATTCGGCCGCGCCGAGGTGGACGTTGGCCACGCCCGGCACCTGTTGTGCCAGTGCGGTCAGCTCGAAGTAATGCGTGGCGAACAGGGTCAGCGCGCCGACCGCGGCAGCCAGGTGCTCAGCCACCGCCGTCGCCAGCGCCAGGCCGTCGTAGGTCGAAGTGCCGCGGCCGATTTCGTCCAGCAGCACCAGGCTTTGCGGCGATGCGTTATGCAGGATGTTGGCGGTTTCGCTCATCTCGACCATGAAAGTCGATTGCGCGCGGGACAGGTCGTCGGCGGCACCGATGCGGGTGAAGATGCGGTCGATCGGGCCGATCCGCGCGGAGGCCGCCGGGACATAGCTGCCGGCATAGGCCAGCAGCACGATCAGCGCGGTCTGCCGCATGTAGGTGGATTTGCCGCCCATGTTCGGGCCGGTGACGATCAGCAGGCGGCGCTCTGCGTCCAGGCGCAGATCGTTGGGCACGAACGGCGGAACGCCGGCGCGCTCGACCACCGGATGCCGGCCGGCGACGATCTCGACGCCCGGAATTTCCACCAGCTCCGGCGCGTGCCAGTCCAGACGTTCGGCGCGTTCGGCCAGGTTCGCCAGCACGTCGATCACCGCCAGCGCCTGCGCCAGCCGCAGCAGCGCCGGCAGGTATTCGGCGACCGCGGTCAGCAGCGTCTCGAACAGGTGCCGTTCGCGGGCGGCGGCGCGCTCGCGCGCCGACAGCACGCGCTCCTCGAAATGCTTGAGTTCTTCGGTGATGTAGCGCTCGGCGCCGGTCAGGGTCTGCCGCCGAACGTAGTCGGCCGGCACCCGCCCGGCATTGGCCTTGCTCACCTCGATGTAATAGCCGTGCACGCGGTTGAAACCGACCTTGAGGTTGTCGATCCCGGCGCGGTCACGCTCGCGTGCTTCCAGTTCGAGCAGGAAGCGGTCGCCGTGCTCCGACAGCTCCCGCAGCTCGTCGAGTTCGGCGTCGAAGCCCGGACGGATGACGCCGCCGTCCCTGATCTGCAGCGGCGGTTCCTCCGCCAGTGCGCGGGCCAGCAGCGCCGCCAGTTCGTCGTGGCCTCGCAGCGCCGCCGCCTGCGTTGACAGCAGCGAGTCGTCGGCGGACGGCGATAACGCCTCGATCAGCTTCGGCAGCGCCGCCAGCGTCTGGCGCAACCCCGCCAGGTCGCGCGCACGGGCGCTGCGCAGGCTGACGCGCGCGGCGATGCGCTCGATATCGCCGATCGGCGCCAGCGCCTGTCGGATCGCTTCCCAGCTCCGATCCGCCAGCAGCCGTGCGGTCGCGCGCTGGCGCAGGCGCGGCAGGGCCGACTGGCGCAGCGGCCGCGACAGCCAGCGCCGCAACTCGCGGCTGCCGAGCGCGGTGATACAGCGGTCGATCACCGCCAGCAGCGTATTCGCGGTGTCGCCGGCCAGCGTGCGCTCCAGTTCCAGATTGCGCCGCGTCGCCGGGTCCAGAATCAGCGCCTGGTCGGGCTGCTCCACGCGCAGACTTTCGACGTGCGCCAGCCGCGCGCTCTGCGTGCGTTGCGCATAGTCCAGCAGCGCGCCGGCGGCGGCGATGCCGGCCGGCAGATCCTCGGCACCGAAACCGCGCAGGTCCTGGGTGCCGAAGTGCTCGCACAGGCGCCTGCGCGCGGTCGCCGTCTCGAACCGCCAGGCCGGGCAGGGTTGTACCGCGGCGCCGTCGAGCGTCAGCGGCTGATCCTCGGGCAGCAGCAGTTCGGCCGGCGCCAGGCGCGCCAGCTCGGCCTGCCAGTCGGCTGCGGATGCGGTTTGCAGCAGGCAGAAGCGGCCGGAAGACAGCTCCAGCCAGGCGAGACCGAACGCAGCGCCGATCCGGCAGGCGGCCGCCAGCAGTTGCGCCCGATGCGGCTCCAGCAGCGCGTCCTCGGTGATGGTGCCCGGGGTGACGACCCGCACCACCTCGCGACGCATCGGGCCCCTGTCCGCGCTTGCGCGGACAGCCATGGATGCCATGGATGTCCCGGCGCCGGTCTCGCCGATCTGTTCGGCGATCGCCGCCGATTCGCCGGCCTTGACCAGCCGCGCCAGGTACTGTTCCAGCGCGTGCACCGGCACGCCGGCCATCACCACCGGCGCGCCGGCGGAGGTTCCGCGCCGGGTCAGCGTGATGTTCAGCAGCCGTGCCGCTTTTTCGGCGTCGGCGTAGAACAGTTCGTAGAAATCGCCCATCCGAAACAGCACCAGCGTGTCCGGATGGCGGGCCTTGATGGCCAGGTATTGCTGCATCAGCGGCGTGTGTTCGGCAGCGTTCGGCGGGGTCATGGCGCTGGGGTCGGGCTTATACTCGGCGATCATTTTCCGCCGGATCGCCCTTGAACCGCGAACGACTCGATCACTGGACGCCCGACGGCTGGTGCGCGCGGCCGGCCGCGCAGCAGCCGCACTACCCGGATGCGCGGGCGCTGCAGACGGCGCTGGCCGCCCTGCGGCAACTGCCGCCGCTGGTGACCTCCTGGGAAGTCAACGCGCTGCGCCAGCGGTTCGCCGCCGCCGAGGAGGGCCGGGAGTTTGTGCTGCAGGGCGGGGATTGCGCGGAGAGTTTTGCCGATTGCCGGCCGGATCTCATCACCAACCGGCTCAAAGTGCTGCTGCAGATGAGCCTGGTGCTGGTGGACGGCCTCAAGCGGCGGGTGATCCGCATCGGCCGCCTGGCCGGCCAGTACGCCAAGCCGCGTTCGACCGACACTGAGACCCGCGACGGCGTGACGCTGCCGAGCTATCGCGGCGATCTGATCAACGATCCGGCCTTCGACGAATCCGCGCGTCGGCCGGACCCGCAGCGGCTGCTGCAGGGCCACGCGATTTCGGCGCTGACGATGAATTTCGTGCGCGGTCTGATCGACGGCGGTTTCGCCGACCTGCATCACCCGGAGTATTGGAACCTGTCCTGGGTCGAACACTCACCGCTGGCGGTCGAGTTCCAGCGCCGGGTCGACGCCATCGCCGCGTCGATACGCTTCATGGAAACCCTGGCCGACGGCCCGGTGCCGGAACTCACGCGGGTGGATTTCTACACCAGCCACGAGGCGCTGCTGCTGCACTACGAGGCGGCGCAGACCCGTCAGGTGCCGCGGCATCCCGGCTGGTACAACCTATCCACGCATTTTCCGTGGATCGGCATGCGCACCGCCGATCCCGGCGGCGCCCACGTCGAGTATTGCCGCGGCCTGCGCAACCCCATCGGCGTCAAGGTCGGTCCGTCGATGACGCCCGAATGGCTGCGCGATCTGTGCCGGCTGCTGAATCCGGACGACGAACCGGGTCGTCTGGCGCTGATTCATCGCCTCGGTGCCGGGCGCATCGAGCAGCAGCTGCCGCCGCTGATCGATGCCGTGCGCGGTCGCCGCGTGTTATGGCTGTGCGATCCGATGCACGGCAACACCCGTGCCACCGACGCCGGCGTCAAGACCCGGCGCTTCGAGGATATATCCGCAGAGCTGGCCGGCGCGTTCCGCATCCATCGCGAGCTGGGCGGCCGGCTGGGCGGCGTGCATCTGGAGCTGACTGGCGAGAACGTCACCGAATGCACCGGCGGCGCCCGCGGCCTGACGGATCCGGATCTGACGCGCGACTACCGCTCGACGGTGGACCCGCGCCTCAACTACGAGCAGGCGCTGGAACTGGCGATGGCGATCGCCGAACTCGATCACCTCGCGTAGGTGCGCGAATCCGGCGCCGACACCGGCGCCGGGCGGCGTCAGCGGCGGGCGTGATCGCCTTGCGCCGCCGGGTTTTCCCTGACCAGCCGGAAGCCGATCAGGATGTGTTTGACGCCGACCGGGCGGGAGCTGCGCGCGGCCGGCCGGCAGATGCCGCAGCCTTTATCGTCCCAGGAGCCACCTTTGACGATGGCGCGTCCATTGCCGTCCATCGTCGTCGTCCATTCGTAGACCTGCCCGGCGGCGTCGAGCAGGCCGAACGGGCTGGCGCCGCGGGGAAAGCTGCCGACCGGCATGGTGTCGAACGGGCCGGCGTCGTCGCTGTTCAGGCGATGCGGATCGAACTCATCGCCCCACGGGAAACGCCTGCCGTCGGTGCCGCGAGCGGCTTTCTCCCATTCGGTTTCGGTCGGCAGCCGCCAGTGTTGGCCGGTGCGCCGCGACAGCCATTGCGCGTATGCCTGCGCGTCCGCCAGGCTGACCAATACCACCGGATGCTCCTCACGGCCCGGCGGCGGACGGCCGCCGATCCAGGCATAGCGGCGTGTCCGCCGGTAGGGATGGATGAATCCGTAGGCATCCCAGGTCTTGCGGTCGACGTCGGGCGCGGGGTGCTGGGTCGCGTTGACGAAAGCGGCGTATTGGCGGTTGGTGATCGGCGTGGCGGTGATGCCGTAGGCGCCGGTGACCACGGTATGGCGCGGGAGCTCGCGCGCGTACCAGCCGCCTTGGCGGGTGATGGGGCTGCCGTAAGCCGCCTGGTCGAGCCGGTAGGCTGCTTCGCGCTCGGCGTGGTCCGATCCGGCAATGAACGGACCGGCCGGGATCTCGATCACCCGGGGCAGCCATGATTCCGCTCCCGCCGCGGTGCCGGCGAGCAGAAGCGACGCCAGGCAGCCCGCCAATCGAAGCCGAAGTTTGCAGTTTTCCCGGCACGGCATGGCGATTCTCCTGCTGGTGTTGCGCCCGCGGCCGCGATTATCCGCCGCCGGCGGCAATCGCTTCGAACAGCGCCTGCACCAGCCCGCGTTCCTCCGCGGACAGTTCGGGGCGCCAGATGTCGAACAGCAGCAGCACGCGCACCTTGTCGCTGCCGTTCCAGGCTTCGTGCTCGATGGTGTCGTCGAACACCCAGGCCTTGTCCTGCTGCCAGTAGCGCGTGTCGTTGCCCACCCGCAAGCGGCAGTTGTCGGGCACGATCAGCGGCAGGTGGCAGATCAGGCGCGAGTTGAAATAACCGGTGTGGGGCGGGATGTGCACGCCCGGGCGCAACAGCGAAAACAGGATCATCGGCGCGCGGCGCGCGATGCGCGTCAGCGGCGCGTGCTCGAGCGCGCGCATGGTCCTGGGGCAGCGCGCGGCGTTTTCCGGCACGATTTCGCCGTTCTTGCACAGGAAGAACGCGCTCCACCCCACATTGCCGAGCAGACCCTGGTAGTCCTGTTGCGGCCGGTTGGATTCGCCCTCGACGTAAGGGATGAACGCGCGTCCGTCTCGCAGGATTTCGAGCAGTTCGGCGCGGATGTCGGCGGCCGCCGCTTCGATCGCGTCCAGCCACGGGAAATCGCGCCGTTCGTAGAACTGGATCTGCGGCAGCTCCGGAAAGTAATAACTCAGCGGTTCCTGCCGGTAAATCCGTTTTTTCCCGGTCAGCAGCTCCAACGACTGCGCGAAACGGCGGCTCGATCGGTCCGGGTCAAACCCCCGGGCCGCCAGTTGCCGGTGCAGGTGGGCGACGTACTCGGCGCTGTAGCGTTCCTGCATCGCCTGTGCGCGACGCACCTCCGCCAGCATTTCCGGCGACAGCCGGCCGGCCGCAGGCGCTGCTTTCACCGCGGTCGAATAAAACGTCGATGCGGCGCGATGATCGCCGACCTCGGCGAGATGGTCGGCTTTCATGATCAGCGCGCGCAGGTTGCGGGGCTCGAGCGCAAGCGCTTTGTCGATCGCCGCGAGCTTGGCTGTCTCGTCCTTGAGGCTGCGACACGCCAGCGCCAGGCCGAGCCAGACCCCGGCGTCGGCGCGGCCGGCCCGCCCGATCTGCTCGAACAGCTGCCGCGCTGCGCGGGCATCGCCGGTGCGCAGGGCTTCCATCCCCGCCCGCGCGAGCGCGCGCGCGTCTAGCGGGCGGGCGGGTTGCATCGCCGACTCCGATCCACGGCTGCCTCCGGCCGGAGCGTCCGGCACCTGTCGCTGTCAGGCGATTCTGGCGGCGCGGCGCGACCGCCGCAAGCGCGGAGACGATGCCGCAGTCGCTGCTGTGAGCCGCGGGGAGTTCGGTCCGCCGAACCGATGCCGCCGCTCAAGACGCCGCCGGCACCGCGGCCGGCCCGGGAACGGCCAGGTGCGCGCGCGCCAGGTATTCCTGGCTGCGCATCTCGATCAGCCGCGAAACGGTGCGTTGGAATTCGAAAGGTCGGCGCCGGCCGCGGTAGAGCCGCTCGGCCGGCACGGCGGCGGCGACGAACAGCTTGACGCCGCGGTCGTAAAGCTCGTCGATCAGATTGATGAAGCGTCGCGCCCAGTCCGGATGGTCGTCGTCGAACTGCGGCACACCAGTGACGATCAGCGTGTGGTGAATGCGCGCCAGTTCGACGTAGTCGGCGCTCGAGCGGGCCGTGGCGCACAGCGCCTTGAAATCGAACCAGGCGATGCCGTCGGTGGCGCGCCGCGCCGGGATCGGCCGGTGGTTGACGACGAGATCGACGCCGACCTTGAAGCCGTGCGGCGCCAGGCGCTCGAAGCACCGCTGCAGCCGCGTCTCGTTGGTGGCGTTGTGCGGCACCAGATAGACTTCCGCCGGATGCAGGCGGCGCAGCCGGTAGTCGGTGCCGCCGTCCAATTCCAGCACCCGGCACTGGCGCTGGAGCAGCGCGATCGCCGGCAGGAATCGCTCGCGCTGCAGGCCGTCGCGATATAAATCCTGCGGGGCGACGTTGCTGGTGGTCACCAGCGTCACGCCGTGCCCGAACAGGCCCTCCAGCAACCGGCTCAGGATCATCGCATCGCCGATGTCATCGACCTGGAACTCGTCAAAACACAGCACCCGCACGCGTTCGGCGATCTCGTCGGCCACCCGCAGCAGCGGATCAAGGGTGTCCGGAAAATGCCGCCGCCGCTGGTGGACCTCAAGCATGAAGCGGTGGAAGTGCGTGCGTTTTTTGCGTGAAAACGGCAGCGATTGGTAGAAGTTGTCCATCAGGTGACTTTTGCCGCGGCCGACCCCACCCCACAGGTACAGTCCGCCCACCGGCGGCCATTGCAGCCGCGAGCTGAGCCAGCGCGCGCGCGGCCGTTTGTCGAGCAGCTCGCGGTGCAGCGTCTCCAACGCCTCGACCGCGCGCAACTGCGCCGGGTCGGCGACGAAGTCGCCGCTGGCCAGATCGCGCCGGTAGCGCGCCCGCGGAGACAGTGCGGCGTGCGGCGCCGGATCAGACATCGCTTTTTAAAGCGGGCTGCAGATCGGGTTCGCCGCAGCGCGCCGCAATCGCCCCGCGCACCGTCTTCAACAGATATCCGGGATCGGCGCTTGCCGGCACGCAGGGCAACAGCTCGACTTCCACCGGCGTCGGCCGCAGCAGCCGCTGATGCTCGCCGAGCAGCCTGCGCGTGCCGCGGATCGCTACCGGCAGCATCGGTACGCCGGCGTGCGCCGCGATCAGGAACGCTCCGCGCCGGAACGGCAGCAGCCCCGGTTCGGCGGCGAACGTGCCTTCAGCAAACACCGCCAGCGATTCGTTGCGCTTGAGCCGGCGCAACAGCGCGCGGGTCTGACGCGCGCCGACGCGTGCGCCGCGATCGACGAAGATCACGCCCATGCGCCGGATCACCAGACCGACGTAAGGCCAGCGCGCGGCGCCGTCCTGCACCACGAAAGTGAAGCGCTCCGGCAGTGCTGCGGCCAGCACCAGGCTGTCGAGATAACTGGCGTGGTTGGCCACCGCCACGCAGGCTCGTTGCGGCAGGTGCTCGAGGCCCGACACCCGCAGCGGCTGTCCGCTTGCCCGCAGCGCCCAGCGCGAGCCGGCCCGGGCGATGCGGCGGCGGCGCTGCAGGCCTGGCGAGACGATGAGCAGCGCACCGAACAGCAGAAAAATCACCAGCAGCGCCGCCGTGGCGTACAGACGGTAAAGCGGCGTGAACAAGACAGGCATGATCCATGCGTCGGCGGGGCGGCCGGTTATTATAGGGAGGTGCCTGCCGCCGCCCCCGACGACGCGGCGCTGATCCAGCGCTTCGTCGAGCAGCTTTGGATCGAACATGGGTTGGCGCGCAACACCCAGTCCGCCTACGCCAGCGATCTGCGCCTACTGGCCGCCTGGCTGGCCGGCGCCGGCGGTTCGCTGCCGACCGCCGACGAAGCTGCGCTGAAACGTTATCTGGCGCAGCGCATCGCCGGCGCGGGTTTTTCGGCCCGCTCCCAGGCGCGCGCCATCACCGTGTTCCGGCGCTTCTACGCCTTCGTGCTGCGCGAAGGGTTGCGTGCGGACGACCCCAGCGTGCGCCTGCGGCCGCCGAAGCTCGGCCGCTCGCTGCCGAAGACGCTGTCCGCCGGGCAGGTCGAGCGGCTGCTGGCGGCGCCCGACCCGATTGACGAGCGCGGAATGCGAGACGGCGCCATGCTGGAAGTGATGTACGCCTCGGGCCTGCGTGTCTCCGAGCTGGTGCGCTTGCGCCTGCGCGAGGTCAACCGGCGGCAGGGGATCGTGCGGTTGATCGGCAAGGGCGGCCGCGAGCGCCTGGTGCCGATGGGGGAGCCGGCGCTGGATGCGTTGAACCGGTACCTGGAACTGGCGCGGCCGCTGCTGGCCGCCGCCGCCGCCAGCGACTACGTGTTCCTCACCGCGCGCGGCGCGCCGATGACGCGCCAGCACTTCTGGCGGCTGATCAAGCGTTACGCCGGCGCCGCCGGTATCGAAGTCGCATTGTCGCCGCACACGCTGCGTCACGCCTTCGCCACCCACCTGCTCGAGCACGGCGCCGACCTGCGTGCGGTACAGACCTTGCTGGGTCATGCGGATCTGTCGACGACGCAGATCTACACTCACGTCAGCCGCGCACGGTTGAAGGCACTCCACGCCAGACACCATCCGCGCGGATAGCCGTGGCCGGGCGTGGCATACTGTGCCGACCCCGCCGCGCCTGTTTTTGCAATGAAAATCGGTTTGTTGACCGCCGTCTTGTCGTTGATTGCCACGCCGCTGATAGCGGCCGCGCCAGCCGCGACCACCGCTCCACCCATGGCCGGCGATGCGACGGCGATCGCGCGGCTGGCCAAGCAGCTCGGACTGCCGGCGACCGATCTGCGGCCGTCGCCGATCGCCGGCGTCTACGAACTCCGCAAGGATCACCAGTTCGGCTATGTCAGCGCCGACGGCCGTTACCTGATTCAGGGCGATATCTTCGACCTGGCCACCAGCCGCGATCTCACCGAGGCGCGCCGGCGGCAGGACCGGCTGGAAGCGCTGCAGGCGGTGGGTGCCGACAGCACGCTGCTGTTCGCTCCGGCGCCGCCGCTGAAAACCAGGTGGCTGATCACCGCTTTTGTCGACGTCGATTGCCCGTTCTGCCGCAAGCTGCACAGCCAGATCGCCGCTTTCAACGCCGAAGGCATCGCCGTGCGCTACGCCTTTTTCCCGCGCACCGGGCCGGATACCGACGCCTACCACAAAGCCGAGGCGGTGTGGTGTGCCAGGGACCACAAGGGTGCGTTCGATCAGGCGATGCAGGGCAAGCCGATCGACATCGACACGCACTGCGTCAACCCGGTGGCGCGCGACTACCGGCTCGGCCGCGATCTGGGGCTGCAGGGTACGCCGATGCTGATTCTGCCGGACGGCGAAAAAATAGATGGCTACGTGCCGCCCAAGGCGCTGGCCGCGCACCTGGCCGATGGCGGTCAGGATCCGGCTGGCGCCGGCGATTGAGGCGCTGCGGCCGGCAGTTCCACCAGCTGCCCGAATTCCGGCAGATACAGCGCGCTGCGGACCTCGGTGGCGCCGCGGCTTTGCGCCAGCAGCGCCGCGTATGCAGCCAGCTGACCGGCGTATCGCTGCCGGCAGGACTCGCGCCAGATTTCCGGATCGCCGGGCGTGGCTGCGCTGACTTTGTAGTCGATCACCCACAGGCGTTTGTTTTCGTCCTCGAAGCAGCGGTCGATGACCGCCGCGACCCACTCGCCGTCGCGCCAGCCGGCCAGTGCGTATTCGGCCGCGGACCATGGATGCGGCCCCAGCAGCCAGCGGCCCCGCTCTGATCGGGTGACGCAGTCGACCAGGGTCACGACCCGCGCCACTGCCGTCTCGATCCGCGGTTCCGGCAGGCCCAGACGGCGGAACCCGGCCGCCAGCGGCTGCCGCCATCGCGCTCCGCCGTCCTGCCACGCCGCCAGGCCTGCGCGCGCCAGCCGCGCCATCGCCTGGTGGAACAGCGTACCGATCAGGCGCGCATAAACGCCGTCTTCGGCTTCGTCGTCGAAGGCTTCACGCCTGGTCTCGGCGGCCGACAGCACCGCCTCGCTCGGCCGCAGCGTGCGCGTGCGCCGCGGTATGTACAGCGCCTGCGCTTGCGGCGCGGCGTGGTCGGCCGGCAGCCGCGGCGCCAGCGGCGGGCCGACTGCCGCCGCTGGCACGGAAGCCGCCGGCGCGGCCGGCGCGAAGCCATCCCCGATCAGCGGCCACAGTTGTGCCGCGAAGCTGTGCGCCGGCGGCTGGAAGCTGCCGTCCTGCCGCGGCGGCAGGCTCACGAACAGGTCCAGGCTCCGGCGCGCGCGGGTGACGGCGACGTACAGCAGCCGCAGGCCCTCCGCGCGCCGCGCGTCGCGGTTGAGTTGGTGCAGCGCGTCGAACAGGGCGTCGGCCTCGGCGCGCTGGTCGTCCGGCCAGTGCGCCGGCGGTTGCGGCAGCAGCAGCGCGCCGTGCGGGGTCTCGGCCAGCAGCAGCAGCGGCTTGTGGTCGTCCGGCGGCTTGCGGCCGCAGCCGACCAGCAGCACGTGGTCGAATTCCAGGCCCTTGGCCTTGTGAATTGTCATCACCTGGATGCGGCCGTCGGCGGCGCTGGCGAACAATGCCTGGATGGCGCGCTCCAGGGTCTCGACGTCGCCCAGGCCGTCACCCGGGGCATGCACCGCGAGCAGTTCCAGCAGGCGCTGTGCATCGGCCCAGCCGCCGGCATCGACACAGGCCGGACCGCCGAGGCTGTACCAGAGCGCGCTGACGCGGTCGGCCAGTCCGCGTTGCGGCATTTCTGTTTCGAGCTGATCCAGCGCGCGCAGCAGCCGCGCCAGACGTTCGCGGCCGGCGGCGGAAAGCTGCTGCCGATCGGCTTCGCGCAGCCGCCGCCGCCACGGCCAGTCGCGCCGGCCGCGCGACAGCGCCAGCAGATCGGCCCAGGAGAAACCGACCCACGGTGCGCGCAGCAGCACGCTCCAGTGCAGGCTGTCCTGCGGATGCCACAGCGCGTAGGCGCAGGCGCGCAGATCGCGCACCACCGGCGAGCCGGCCAGCGGGTCGACGTCCTGGCAGGCGTAGGCCAGGCCGGCTTGGCGTAGTGCCGCCAGCACCGCCGGCAGGTGAGTGCGTGCGCGCGCCAGGATGGCGACGCTGCCGCCGGCCGGCAGGCGCCGCAGGCGCTCGACCACGGCGGCGGCTTCCGCCTGCGCATCGATGCCGGCGTGGATGGCCACTGCGCCGTCGCCGCCGGCGGCGGCGACGGCCGGCCGGTACGCCACGCGGCCGGCGTAAACCTCGTCGGCCGGCGGGAAGATCCGTGCGAACGCGCCGTTGAACCAGTCCACCAGCGCCGGTGCGCTGCGGAAGTTGGACGCCAGCAGCACCGGCTTCAGTTCCAGCGCCCCCAGCCGGCGCTGGTGCCACAGCTGCAGGAACAGCCGCACCTCGGCCTTGCGGAAGGCGTAGATCGACTGCTGCGGATCGCCGACCATGAACAGTGAGCGGCCGTCGCCGGGCTGCCAGTCGGCGGTCAGCCGCTGCAGCAGCCGCGACTGCAGCTCCGAGGTGTCCTGCATTTCGTCGACCAGCAGATGGCGGATCTGCAGGTCGCGCCGGAGCAGGGCGTCGCTGCCGGCGGCATCCAGCGCAGTGGTGGCGGCCAGCGCGATCTCGGTGAAATCGATTTCCCCGCGCGCGGCCATGGTCAGCCGCAGATACGCCAGCGCGTGGTTGAGCAGCGTGCGCAGCGCGTCGCGCAGTGCCGCCAGTTGCGGCGGTAGGGTCGCCGGCGGCAGAGCGCGGACCGCAGCCGCGGCGGCGGCGACGTCATCGCGCCCCTGCAGATCGGTCAGCAGCGCCTGCAGCAGCGGTTTGCCGGGGTTGCCGGGGGCGAAACCGAGGCGTTTATCGATGCCGCGCCCGGGATCGCGCAGCTTCGCCTGGGCGGTGATCAGCAGCCCGGCCAAGGCGCGGTGCAGCGGCGTGTATTCGGGCTCGCACTCGGGCCAGTCGCGCGAATCCGCGGTCCAGGTCAGCCGTCCGTCGCCGTCTGCCGCGGTCGCCGCCGCCTGCACCAGCCGCCGGCGGGCGTCCGCGCCGAGGACGTCGTGCAGCGCCTGCAGACGATCGACGTGCAGTGCCGCCAGCACCTCGGCGTCGCGCTGTGGCGACCAGTCGTCGCCGAGCAGCCGCGCGGCCCACTGCTCGCGGCGCGCCAGCAATCCGGCCAGCGGCGGCAGCAGCCGGTCGTAGCGGTTGCCGGCGCCGCGCAACACCGGCGCCAGCGCCGTCGCCAGCTCGGACGCCGCGCCGGTGCCGAGCGCGGCGTCGAACAGCCACAGCAGCGCCTGCCGGTACAGGCCGTCGGCGTCCTCGCCGACGCGCGCGGCGCCGCCGAGGCCGGAGAACAACGGGGCGTCGGCGGCGATCTGCGCGTTGAAAGCGTCGATGGTCGAGGCGCGCAGCCGCTGCGGTTCGGCGGCCGGATCCCAGCCGATGCCGCGGGCGCGCTGCAGCGCGGCGTGTGCGCGTTCGAGGTTTATCGCGTCGTAGTCGTCGCGCGCCGCCGTGCCAGCGGCGGCGCGAGCCAGCAGCGCGACGGCGCGGTTGCGGATCTCGGCCGCGGCCTTGTTGGTGAAAGTGATCGCCACCACCTGCTCGGGCGCCTCGATGGTGGCCAGCGCCGCCAGCAGCCGCTGCACCAGCAGGCTGGTCTTGCCCGAGCCGGCTGGCGCCAGCGCGATCACGTGACGCGTCAGGTCCAGCGCCTGCGCGCGCGCGACCGCGTCCGCCGGCGCCGTCACGCGTCGGCCGCCGCGGCCGCGGCGCCGGTCAGTTCCAGCAGCGCCTGGTGATGCAGCGGAGACGGCAGCGCCGCGGCGTCGAAGCGGGCGTCGCCGGCCATGAACGCGGCGGCGATGGCGCGCAGCCGGTCGTTCCATTCGCGCAATCGCGGCTGCCAGTCGCGCCGCGGCGGATGTCCCGCCTCCAGTAGCGATTCGGTCCAGCTACACGCTGGCGACAGCGCCGGGTGCCCGTCCTTGAGATGAGCGAAGCCGATGCCGTCGACGCGCGGCAGCCCGAGCACCTGCCCCAGCGTCGCATACAGCGGCAGCTGCGGATCGCGGAAATGGTCGGTCTCCCAGCCTTTCGGGTCGGCCTGGGCGCCGGTCTTGTAGTCCAGAATCAGGTAGCGGTCGCCGGCGCTGCCGCTGACCCGGTCGACGCGATCCACCCGCAGGCGCAGCGGCAGTCCGGCCAGCTCGGTATCGAGCTTCGCTTCGCGCAGGTGCACCGCGAAAGGCTCGGCGCGGCGACGTTCGTGCGCCAGCCACTGCCGCAGCAGATCGGCCATCCGCGCGTGCTCGAGCGCCACCAGCGCGCGGCCGAGTTCCGCCTGCGGAAACGCCTGCGCCAGTGCCGGCCGCAATGCGGCGTCGATCGCTGCCCCCAGCGCCGCCGGGGTGCAGACCGCCAGCGCCGCGCTGTCGCCCAGCTCGCCCCACAGCGTCTGCAGCGCGCGGTGCAGCACCTGGCCCTGGGCGGCGGCGGAAAGTCCGCGCGGCGCGGCGGACAGCTCGTGTATCCCGAGCCGGTAGACGCAGAAGGCGAAGAACGGCGATTCGAACCAGGTTGAGAACAGGCCGGCGAAATCCAGGTGCTGGTGCCGGCCGTCGACGAGCGCGGCGCCGAGCTGCTGCCCAGCGCGCTGTTCGACGTCGACTGGCAGCCGGACGCGCCGCAGCCGCGCGCGAGCCTCAGCCAGACGCTGGCCGACGGCGGCTCGGCGCTGGTCTGGCCGGCGGACGATCCGGTGCCGCCGGGCGCCGCAGA
>JAGWMX010000144.1 GCA_028871525.1 Gammaproteobacteria bacterium | reverse complement strand
AACCCTCGCAACGACGCGCCTTCTTTCCCAACTGTCATTGCGACGGCGTCGGCTCACTTGACGCGCGCCGTGTAGTTCTGCGCCAGCCAGCGCCGGTAGTCGGCGGACAGCAGCGGCCGCCACCCCCAGTCGTTGTCCAGGTACCACTCCAGCGTCTTGCGGATGCCGCTGTCGAAATCCGCGGCCGGCCCGAAGTCCAGCTCGCGCCGGATCTTGGCCGCGTCGATCGCGTAGCGGCGGTCGTGCCCCGGCCGGTCGGCGACGAAACGGATCGTGTCGCAAGTGCGGCCGCCCTGCGCCGCCGCGGCGGCGGGAAAGCGTTCGCGCAGCCGCGCATCGGCGGCGAAGGTTTCGTCGATCATCCGGCACAGCCGTCGACACAGATCGAGATTGCGCCACTGGTTGCCGCCGCCGATGTTGTAGGTCTGGCCGGGCCGCCCGTCACGCAGCACACGCTCGATGCCGCGGCAGTGGTCCTCGACGTACAGCCAGTCGCGGATCTGCCCGCCGTCGCCGTAGATCGGCAGCTCGCGGCCGTGCAGCGCGTTGACGATCAGCAGCGGAATCAGCTTTTCCGGGAACTGGTAGGGGCCATAGTTGTTGGAGCAGTTGCTGATCGTCAGCGGCAGGCCGTAGGTGTGATGGTAGGCCGACGCCAGGTGATCGGAAGCCGCCTTCGAAGCCGAGTAGGGCGAGCGCGGGTCGTAGGCCGTTGCCTCCGAAAACGGCGGGGCGTCCGGCGCCAGCGAGCCGTACACCTCGTCGGTGGAGACGTGGTGGAAACGCGCGCTCTCGCCCCGCCGCGCGGGCGCCAGCCAGGCCGTGCGCGCGGCTTCCAGCAGGGTGTAGGTGCCGACCACGTTGGTGCGCACGAACTCGCCGGGCGCGGCGATCGAGCGGTCCACGTGCGACTCGGCGGCGAAATGCACGATGGTGTCGAGCGCATGGTCGTGCAGCAGCTTCGACACCAGCTCGGCGTCGCAGATGTCGCCGTGCACGAAATGGTGCCGCTGCGGCGGCAGCCCGTGCAGGCTCGTCTGCGTGCCGGCGTAGGTCAGCCGATCCAGGGTGACCACGCTGATCTGCGGATCGCTGTGCAGCAGATGGCGGACGAAATTGGCGCCGATGAAGCCGGCACCGCCGGTGACCAGCAGCTTACGCATCCGGGCGATCTTTGAAATCTCTCAACATCGTGCGCAACTGCACCCGCCAGTGCGGCGGCTGCAGTTCGAGCGCACGCCAGGTTTCCTGCTTGTCCAGCACGGCGAAATGCGGCCGCTGCGCCGGAGTGGGGTAGTCGCTGCTCGAGATCGGCTCGACCGTCGGCAACTGTTCCAGCAGGCCCAGCGTCCGCCCTTCCTCGGCGATTGCCACCGCAAAGTCGTACCAGCTCGCCACGCCGGCGTCGGTCCAGTGGTGAATGCCGCTCAGGTTGCGCTCGGCGGCGCGCCAGATCGCCTGGGCCAGTGCGCGCGCCCAGGTCGGCGTGCCGATCTGGTCGCACACCACGCGCACCGCGTCGTGCTGCGCCATCGACCGCAGCATGGTCTTGACGAAATTCGAGCCGTGCACCGAATACACCCAGGCGGTGCGCAGCACCAGCGCGCCGGGCAGGCCGTCGAGCACCGCATGTTCCCCGGCCAGCTTGGAGGCGCCGTACTGTCCCAGCGGGTTGGTCGGATCCCCGGTCTGGTAGGGACGGCAGCCGCGCCCGTCGAACACGAAATCGGTGGAGATGTGAATCAGCTTGATCCCGTCGCGTCCGCACAGTTCGGCCAGCCGTGCCGGCGCCTCGGCGTTGACTTCCTGCGCCAGCTCCGGTTCGGTTTCGGCGCGATCCACCAGCGTGTAGCCGGCGGCGTTGATCACCAGTTGCGGCTGTTCGCCTTCGATCGCGGCCGCAAGCTGGGCCGGATTGGCCAGATCCAGCTCGGCATGGTTGCGCGCGGAAATCTGCCAGGCTGCCGGCGCGCAGGCCAGCAGCTCGCAGCCCACCTGGCCGCCGGCACCGGTGATCAGTACTTTCATGGATAAACCTCCGCTTCGGGCAGTCGCGGCGCGGCGGCGTCTTTGGCGGAAAGCTGCGGCAGCGTGCCGGGCGTCAGCGGCCAGGCGACGCCCAGGTCCGGGTCGTCCCAGCGCAGGCAGCGCTCGTGCTCCGGCGCGTAATAGTCGGTGCACTTGTAGCTGAATTCGGCGAACTCGCTGAGCACGTAGAAGCCGTGCGCGAAACCCGGCGGCACCCACAGCGCGCGCCCGTTTTCGGCCGACAACCGATCGCCGACCCAGCGGCCGAAGGTCGGCGAACCGCGCCGCAGATCCACCGCCACGTCGAACACCTCGCCCAGCGTCACCCGCACCAGTTTCCCCTGTGGCTGCCGGATTTGGTAGTGCAGGCCGCGCAGCACGCCGCGCGCCGAACGGCTGTGGTTGTCCTGCACGAACCGGGTCGGCAGACCCTGCTCGGCGAAACGGTCGGCGCGCCAGGTTTCCATGAAAAAGCCGCGCGCGTCGCCGAACACCCGCGGCGTGACCAGCACCACCTCGGCAATCGCCAGCGGCTGAAAATTCATCGTCCGCACTCCGCCAGAATCTCCAGCAGATACCGGCCGTAGCCACTCTTGAGCAGCGGCCGCGCCAGCCGTTCGAGTTGCGCCGCGTCGATGTAGCCGAGCCGGTAGGCCACTTCCTCCGGACAGGCGATCTTCATCGCCTGGCGCTGCTCCAGCACGCGGATGAACTGTGCCGCGTCCAGCAGCGATTCGTGAGTGCCGGTGTCCAGCCAGGCGAAGCCGCGCCCCATCAGCTCGACGTGCAACTGCCCGCGCGCGAGATAAGCGCGGTTGACGTCGGTGATCTCCAGCTCGCCGCGCGCCGAGGGCTTCAGACTGCGCGCGATCTCGACCACCGAACGGTCGTAGAAGTACAAGCCGGTCACCGCGTAATTCGATTTCGGCCGCGCCGGCTTCTCCTCGATCGAACGGGCTTGTCCGCGCCGGTCGAACTCCACCACGCCGTAGCGCTGCGGGTCGCGCACCGCGTAACCGAACACCGTCGCGCCGGACTGCCGCGCGCTGGCGCGCTGCAACAGCTCCGGCAGGCCGTGGCCGTGGAAGATGTTGTCGCCCAGCACCAGCGCCGCGTCGTCGTCGCCGATGAATTCGGCGCCGATGAGAAAGGCCTGCGCCAGCCCGTCCGGGCTCGGCTGTTCGGCGTATTCGAGCTTGAGCCCCCACTGCGCGCCGCAGCCGAGCAGACGCCGGAACGCCGGCAGATCCTGCGGCGTGCTGATCACCAGGATCTTCCGCAGGCCGGCCAGCATCAGCGTCGTCAGCGGAAAATACACCATCGGCTTGTCGTAAATCGGCATCAACTGCTTGCTGACCGCCAGTGTCAGCGGGTGCAGCCGCGTGCCGGAGCCGCCGGCCAGCAGAATGCCCTTGCGGCTCAAGTCGATGTCCCCGAAGTGTGGCGCATCCGGTTCAATGTGCGTCCCGTTGGCTGGCGGCGTTGGCCCCCGGCCATAGAGTGCCACAGCAACGTCATTGCGAGGAACGTCATTGCGAGGCCCCGAAGGGGCCGCGGCAACCCCGCTCGATGATCGTGCTGTGTTGGCGACGTTAGCGCCACTCCGCCGAGGTTGCCGCGGGCGCTGGCGCGCCCTCGCAACGACGTGCTTAATCTTTCCCCGCGCCA
>JAGWMX010000143.1 GCA_028871525.1 Gammaproteobacteria bacterium | reverse complement strand
GGGCCGCAACCCTTCGGGACGGGGCCTTTTTCGCGCCCCGCGGCGTCACGCCTCGCTTACATGGAACCACCATGTGCGCTCGTCGTTCCTTGCGGCTGCGCGAAAAGGGCCGCCGTCGCAGCGACCGAACAATTGTCAACAGACCCTAGTCAGCCGGGACAAGGCACGGGATTCTCCATGCGCACCAACATCGAACTCGACGACAAGCTCGTCCAGCAAGCCATGAAGCTCGCCGGCGCCAAGACCAAACGCGAAGCCGTTCACGCTGCGCTCAAGGAATACGTGCAGTCGCAGCGGCGCATCGCAGCGATGAAAGAAATGTTCGGATCGGACGGCATCGATCCAAACTACAACTACAAAGCCGCGCGCACCGGTCACGCGCGCTGATGTACCTGGCGGACACCTCCGCTTGGATCAACGCCCTTCGCCGGCCGCCGAGGACAAGCGGCATCCGGCTCAATCAATTGATCGTTGCCGAGACGCCGGTCTATCTGGCCGGAGTCGTTATTCAAGAAGTGTTGCAGGGTGCTCGCGATGAATTACGCCTGCAGTGGTATCGCGAGCGCCTATCTGTTCAACGCCGCGTCGATCCGGTGGATTCGTTCGAAACCTACGCCGAAGCCGCGCGCCTGTATGCCCGCTGCCGCTGGCGCGGATACACTCTTGGCAACACCGTGGATTGCCTGATCGCTCGGCTCGCCATCGAACACGACCTGATCCTGCTGCACGACGACGCTGACTTTGAAAAGATCGCCCAGGTCGAGCCGCAACTGAAACTGGCCTGACGACGGATGCTGAGCGGCCGATGCGGATGGCGGTCGCCGACTACACCCAGCTCGGCTACGACACCGGTGGCAACCCCGACCCGCGCCGGCAGCCGGGGACTGCCACCGGCATCGCCGTCTATATCCGTCGGCGACACGCCGCAAATTCAGTCAGACCCGGATTGTGGCGGTTCGATCAACATTGCGTCGCCGTAACTGTAGAACCGGTATCCGGCAACGATCGCGCGCCGATATGACGCCATCACCCGCGCGTGACCACCGAATGCGCACACGAGCATCAACAGCGTGCTCCGCGGCAGATGAAAATTGGTGACCAGCGCGTCGATCGTACGGAACCGGTAGCCGGGAGTGATGAACAGCCGCGTCTCACCGACAAACGGTTGCAGCGCGGCGCCGGCCGCAGCCGTTTCCAGCGCGCGCACGACGGTGGTACCAACGGCGACGACGCGGCCGCCGGCGGCGCGGGTCGCACCGACCCTTGCGACCAGCGCCGCCGACACCGTCAACCGCTCGGCGTGCAGCCGATGCCGCTCCGGGTCGGCGGCCCGTACCGGCTGAAACGTTCCGGCACCGACGTGCAGCGTGATGAAATCCCAGACCACGCCCCGCGCGCGCAGTGCCGCCAGCAGCGCTTGGTCGAAATGCAGACCTGCGGTCGGCGCCGCCACCGCGCCCGGGCTGCGGGCGAACATGGTTTGATAGGCATCGCGGTCACCCTCGTCGGCGGCCCGTCCGATGTACGGCGGCAACGGCATCTCGCCGCAGCGTTCCAGCAGCGTGGCGAAATCCCCTCCGCTCTCCATCTCCAACGCGAACAAATCCTCCTGCCGGCCGGTGACGCGCACGCTCGCCGTGCCGATAGCGATCCGCCCGCCGGGGCGCGGCGGCTTGGAGGCGCGCACGTGCGCCAGCGCGCTGCGCGGGCCGGTGAGCCGCTCGACCAGCACTTCCACTGCGCCGCCGGTCGCCTTGCATCCGCGCAGCCGCGCCGGGATCACCCGCGTATCGTTGAACACCAGCAGATCGCCCGGCCGCAGCAGCGCCGGCAGATCGCGCACGTTCAGATCGCACAGCCCGGCGGCGGCCGGGAGATACAGCAGCCGGCCGGCGCTGCGCGGCATAACCGGGCGCTGAGCGATGCGCTCCGGCGGCAGCTCGTAGTTGAAATCACTCAGTTGCATGCCCGCTATGATGCCGTGAGACGGCTTTCGCCTGAGCCACGAAACCGCTCCTCTGACATCACGTACGTGATCCCGCGGCACGGCTGCATCGCCCGCGGGTATCCGCCAGGACAGTCAGGGCATCTTGCAATCCCCGGCTATAATCGCGCCCACAGCCTGGGTGGCGGAACCGGTAGACGCAGCGGACTCAAAATCCGCCGGTGGTGACACCGTGAGGGTTCGAGTCCCTCCCCAGGCACCACGGCGACAACCTTAAGACCAACCCGCGCCATGGCCGAACTCGCGGCACTGCTATTCGACGTCGACGGCACGCTGGCAGAAACCGAGCGCGACGGCCATCGCGTCGCTTTCAACCGCGCATTCGCCGAGCATGGCCTGCCCTGGCAATGGGATGAAGCCCTGTACCGCGAATTACTGACGGTCGCCGGCGGCGGCGAGCGCCTCGCCCACTACGCCGGACGCTTTCAGCCGGACTGGCTGCGCACGCCGGGCAACGCCGAACGGCTGGACGCGATCCATCAGAGCAAGAATCACCACTTCGCGCAATTGCTGGCCGCCGGCGAGATCCGCCTGCGGCCGGGCTTGACCACGCTGCTCGACGCCGCGCGCGATGCGAAGCTGGCGCTCGGCATCGTCACCACGACCAGCCGCGCCAACCTCGACGCGCTGCTCGACCTGCTGCCGCCGCGGCACGCCGGGATTTTTTCGCCGAAGGTATGCGGCGAAGACGTCGCCCGCAAGAAACCGGACCCGGAGTGCTATCTGCTGGCGTTGCGCCGACTGCGCATGGCGCCCGAGCGGGTGCTGGCGGTGGAGGATTCGCGCAACGGCCTGCGCGCGGCCGGCGATGCCGGCTTGCGTACCGTGATCGTCCGCAGCCGGTACTTCAGGCACGAGGATTTCAGCGAAGCGGCCGCAGTGGTCGACGCGTTCAGCCAACTGCCGCTGCCGACACTGCGGCGCGCCGCAGCGGCGCCTCTCCCCGGCCGGGACGGCAGCGTCCACGAGGCCGTTTAAATAGTGAGTTCTTCGCAAGCAGGCGCAATTCCCCGCGGCGACGGCAGGCTCTGCTACGATTGGGCGGCCACCTCGATTGCCGTGCAATGAATTTCTGCCCTCAATGCGGCCATCCGGTTCGGCTGCGCGTGCCGGAGGGCGATCACGTTTCGCGCCACGTCTGCGACCACTGCGGGGCCATCCACTACCGTAACCCCAAGGTCATCGTCGGCTGCCTCGGCGAGTGGCACGACGGCCGCGTGCTGATGTGCCGTCGTGCGATCGAGCCGCGGCTCGGCTACTGGACTTTTCCGGCCGGCTTTATGGAAATGGCCGAAACCACCGCGCAAGGCGCAGCGCGTGAGGCGTTCGAGGAAGGCGGCGTCGAGGTCGAAATCGACGGCCTGTTGGCGGTCATCAACGTACCGCACGTCAGCCAGGTCTATGTCATCCACCGCGGCCGGCTGATCTCGGCAGACCACCATCCGACCGCCGAGACCAGCGAGACCCGGCTGCTGCACGAGGCCGAGATTCCCTGGGACCGCATTGCTTTCCCGACGATCTACCACAGCCTCAAGTTCTTCTTCGCCGACCGCGCCGTCGGCCGCAGCGACGTTCATCATCTCGACCTGCCGGCCGGGCTGAAATTTAAGGATCAGCGGCTCTAGGGATGGTCTGAACAAGTCGTCAACACGTGTCCCGCCGTCGACTCGAGCGTTATGCACGTGCCAGGCGCACCGCAACACTCCATTTTGCACGTCCCGATGTCGACTTCACCGTTCTCTGCCTGCCGCGCTGCGCGTTTTCGCGAAA
>JAGWMX010000142.1 GCA_028871525.1 Gammaproteobacteria bacterium | reverse complement strand
CCGGTGAAATGGTCGCCGTTGACCAGGTCGATGGTCCACGCCGGCCCGGTGGCCGGTGCCATCAACGCGTCCAGGTGGTGCTCGGCCAGCGCCGCATCGATCCCTTGCGGGCCCGAAAGGCGCTTTTCGCGCGCCAGCGCTTTCAGATAGGCAGGGTCCGTCAGCTCACCTTTGGCCTGCGCTTTTACAAACAGATCCTGGCCGAACCACGGCATCTCCGTGGCAGCTTCGCGGCGATCGAAGGCGATTAGATCCGCAAGCGTCCGAACCTTGAGTCCGGGACGAGTGGCCAGGTACGCATTGAGGTCGTGCTTGAACTCGTACAGCAGCACCGTCATCTCGTCCTTTTCGTAGTCGCGGACGTGCGGCAGCTGGACCGGATCGACGACGATCGCGCCGGCCGCGCGTAGCGCGGCGACGCTCTGGTCCAGGATGCGATCGACGTTGGGATCGTAGCCGGCCAGCTCGCGGACCACGCCGATGCGCCGGCCGCGCAGCGCGTCCGGTGTGAGAAAGCGGGTGTAATCGGTGGCGTGCCGGTCGGCGTCGGCGGTGGCCGGATCGCGCGGGTCGCTGCCGGCGATCGCCGTGAGCAGGATCGCCGCGTCGGTGACCGTCCGCGCCATGGCGCCGGCGGTGTCCTGGCTGTGCGAGATCGGCACGATGCCGGCGCGGCTGACCAGGCCGAGCGTCGGCTTGATGCCGACGATGCCGTTGGTTGCCGACGGACAGATCACCGAGCCGTCGGTCTCGGTACCCAGCGCCACGGTGACGAAACCGGCCGCCACCGCGGCCGCGGAGCCGGAGCTGGAGCCGCAGGCGCTGCGGCTGAGCACGTAGGGGTTGCGGGTCAAGCCGCCGCGCGCGCTCCAGCCGCTGGAGGAATGCGTCGAGCGAAAATTGGCCCATTCGCTCAAATTGGTCTTGCCCAGCAGCACCGCACCCGCGGCGCGGAGTTTGGCTACCACCGTGGCATCGCGCGCCGGCGGCGGACCGAGCATCGCCAGCGAACCGGCGGTGGTCTGCATACGGTCGGCGGTGTCGATGTTGTCCTTGACCATCACCGGGATGCCGAACAGCACCCCGTGTGCTTGACCGTTTCTGCGCGCGTCGTCGCGCCGGCGGGCGATCGCCAGCGCCTCCGGATTGAGCTCGATCACGGCATTGACTTTCGGCCCGTTGCGATCGAGTTCGTGGATGCGCCGGATGAAGCTCTGCGTGATCGTCACGGCGCTGGCGTGTCCGCCCTGCATCTGTGCCTCGAGCGTGTCGATCGAGCTGAAGTAGGGCGCCGTCGGCTGCGCATCGGCCGTGGCGGGCACCCGCTCACCGGCATGAGCCGGCGCGATCAGCGGCACCAGCGCCAATACGGTGAGCGTCAGACAGGCTTGGCGCAAGGTCATGATTTTCCCCGGTGCAGTGGTTTTGTGTCGCGAACGCGCCGCCCGCTGGCAGACATAGCGTCCGTAGTTTGTAGCCGAACGTCCGGGGCGCTGGCGCACGCTTTTGATCTGCCGGTTGCGATCTCGCCAAGCTGCAACGCAAGCGCCAGGGCGCGCCCTTGTTATCTCAATCCGTTATCTCAACCCGATCACGAAGCTGGCGATACGCGCTAGCCGGATTCGCGGACAATACCACAGAGGATTTGCGCAATTGTGCCGTGGCGCAAATGCGCCGTCCTATTGTGGATTGCATCTGCGAGAATCGTCTCGTCACTCTTGACGGACGGGGGATCCGATGAAACTCAGTGCACAAGGCAAACTCCGTTTGGCGGCAAAGCTCGCGTTTGCCGCCGGTGCAGGCTCGTTGTTTGGTGTGGCACACGCGGCGGCCACAGACGATGCGCCGGCCAGCGGCGCTTCCGCAGCGGCTGCGAAGGATGCGAACCTGCAGCTGGCGCAAGCCGGCACCGCCACCGGCACCACGGCGCCGGCCAGCACCGGCACCCCGGTGCAGTTGCAGGGCGTCGAGGTCACCGGCTCGCGCATCAAGCAGCCGTCGCTGACCGGTTCGGCGGCACTGCAAACGATCGACAGCAAGGAATTCAAGCTCGAAGGCACGCAGAATGCCGAGACGCTGTTGAACAGCCTGCCGTCGGTGTTCGCAGGTCAGACCAATAATGTGTCCAACGGCGCCAGTGGCACCGCCACCGTAGATCTGCGCGGTCTGGGCGTGTCGCGCACGCTGACGCTGATCGACGGCAAGCGGGTGATGCCGGGCGACCCGCGCGGCGGCCCGGAAGTGGACCTGAACTTCATTCCGTCGGCGCTGGTCGAGCGGGTCGAAGTGCTGACCGGCGGCGCCTCGGCGGTGTACGGCTCGGACGCCATCTCCGGCGTGGTCAACTTCATCATGAAGAAGGACTTCGACGGTTTTTCCATCGACGGTCAGGCCAACCGCACCGACAGCGGCGACGGCACCAGCTACGACACCACGCTGGTGTGGGGCAGCAACTTCGCCGGCGGCGCCGGCAACGTCACGCTGTACGCCGGCTATACCCGCTTCGATGCGGTCAACGAGGGCCAGCGCGGCTTTTCGCAGCAAGCCTTCCAGGTGAACGCCGATACGACCCAGCATGTGCCGTATGGTTCGCCGACGCCTTCGAACGGTCTGTTCTACAGTTACGATCGCCGCGCCGCCGGTCTGGATCCGTATGGCCAGGTCGATCCCTCCGGATCGAGGACGATCATTCCCAACAACGGCGCTACGTTCAACTTCAACCCGTTCAACTTCTTCCAGCGGCCGGACAAGCGCTATACCCTGGGCGGGTTTGCCCATCGTCAATTCAACGAGCACGCTGACGTTTACGGTAGCGCGATGTTCATGGACGATCGCTCGACGGCTCAACTCGCGCCGAGCGGCCTGTTCTTCCAGCCCTCCCCGGTCAACTGCGATAACCCGCTGCTGTCGGCTCAGGAGCGGCAGTTTCTGTGCACGAGCGTTGGCCTGAGCGGCAGCGACAACGCGAACGTGGTGGTCGGCGAGCAAAACACCGCGTTCGGTCCGCGCCAGGACGACATCCGCCATACCGACTACCGGATTGTATTCGGGCTGCGGGGAACGATCATCGACGATCTGTCGTACGACGTGTCGGCCCAGCGTGGCGAATCGGTGCTGGCCGACAGTTTCCTCAATGACCTTTCGGTGTCGCGTACTGCGCAGGCGCTGCAGGCAACCACCGACGCCAACGGCAACATCGTCTGCAAGAACCCTTCCAATGGCTGTGTGCCGCTGGATATCTTTCAGGTCGGCCAGATCACTCCCGCGCAGGTTGGTTTTGTCGAAGGCCCCGCTCTCGAGCAGGGCAACACGGTCGAGGAGGTGGTGTCCGCCAGCGTCAGCGGCGACCTGACGCCGTACGGCATCGTCAGTCCGCTGGCCAAGACCGGCATCGGTGTCGCCGCCGGCTTCGAGTACCGGCGGGAGTCGCTGGATTTCCGTCCGGATAACGCGGAGCAGTCCGGCGACCTGGTCAGCTTCGGCGGTAAGATCCCGGCGGTGTCGGGCCGCTTCAATGTCCGCGACTGGTTCGGCGAGCTGCGGTTGCCGATCGTCGAGGATCAGCCGTTCGTCAAATCGCTGTCGTTCGACACCGCGTATCGCTTGTCGAATTACAGCACTCAGGCGCGCTACACCCACGCCTACAAGTTCGGCCTGAAGTATTTCCCGATCGAGGACGTCGGCCTGCGCGGCAGCTGGAACCGCGCGGTGCGGGCGCCGGACATCCAGGAGCTGTTCTTCCCGGCCAACGTCGGTCTGTTCGGTGGCACCGATCCCTGCTC
>JAGWMX010000045.1 GCA_028871525.1 Gammaproteobacteria bacterium | reverse complement strand
AACTCTCTCTCACACACTCACGCACGCAGCTTACGGTTCGCGCCAGACGCAGACGAACTCGGCCGGCTACGGAATCAGCGCCGGCAGCAGACTGCAGCGCCGCCGGTCGTACACCCGCAGTCCGTAACGCTCGTAGACACGTTCCGGCCGGTATCCGCTCCACTCGTCGGCCTTCATCCGGAAACCTCCCAGGGTCTGTTAGGGGACCACAGGATGCCGCAATCGACGTCGCGAATGTCGGTGCGCCCACAGAACGCCATCGTCAGATCCAGCTCGTTGCGCAGGATCTCCAAGCAGCGGATCACGCCGGCCTGCCCCAGCGCGCCCAGGCCGTACAGGTAGGCTCTGCCGATCAATACGCCGCGTGCGCCCAGCGCCACGGCCTTGAGCACGTCCTGGCCGGAAGCGATGCCGCCGTCCAGCCACACCTCGATACGGTCGCCTACCGCGTCGACGATCGCCGGCAGTGCGCGGATCGACGACGGCGCGCCGTCGAGTTGACGGCCGCCGTGGTTGGACACGACCAGCGCATCGGCGCCGGTGTCCGCGGCCCGCCGCGCGTCCTCGACATCCAGCACGCCCTTGAGAATCAGCTTGCCGCCCCACGCCCGCTTGACCCACTCGACGTCCGCCCAGCTCAGCGTCGGATCGAACTGCTCGGCGGTCCAGGCCACCAGCGAGGCGACGTCGGAGGCGTCCTTGGCGTGACCGACCAGGTTGCCGAAGCTGTGCCGCCGCGTCCGCAGCATGCCGGCGCACCAGCGCGGTTTGGTCGTCAGGTTCAGCAGGTTGGCCAGTGTCGGTCTGGGCGGCACGGACAGGCCGTTGCGCACGTCCTTGTGACGCTGGCCGAGAATCTGCAGATCCAGCGTCAACATCAGCGCCGAACAGCCGGCGGCCTTCGTGCGCCCGATCAGCCGGGCCATGAAATCGCGGTCGCGCATCACGTAGATCTGCATCCAGAACGGACGGCTGGTGTGTGCCGCCACGTCCTCGATCGAACACACGCTCATGGTCGACAGCGTGAAGGGGACGCCGAAGGACTCGGCGGCGCGCGCCGCCAGGATCTCGCCGTCGGCACATTGCATGCCGGTCAGCCCGCAGGGCGCCAGCGCCACCGGGATCGACACTTCCTGGCCGGCCATCATCGTACGCAGATTGCGGCGCTGAATGTTCACCGCCACCCGCTGCCGCAGCAAGATGGACTGCAAGTCGCGCTCGTTGGCACGGTAGGTGCTCTCGGTCCACGAGCCGGAATCGGCATAGTCGTAGAACATCCGCGGCACGCGCCGTTTCGCCAGCAGACGCAGATCCTCGACGCAGGTGATCGGCGGCCTTGCGAACATGCCCGGCTTGAACGGATGGAAAACGACGGAAGCAGGCGCGACAAATATCGCTTTCAGGCCCGACTCGCCCGCTTGCCGACCACCAACTCCGGCGGACGCGCCAGGGTCTGGTAGACCACGCAGTAGCGTTCGGTCAGCCGCAGCAGCGTTGCCAGCTGCTCTTCGCTGGCGTCGGTATCCAGCGCGAACTGCAGACGGATGTTCTGGAAACCGACCGGCACCTCCTTCGACAGCCCCAGTGTGCCGCGAAAATCGAGATCGCCTTCGGCCTGGATCGAAGCATCACGCAGTTCGATGCCGAGTGCCGTTGCCACCGCGTTGAGCGTGACGCCGGCGCACGCCACCAGAGCCTCCAGCAGCATGTCGCCGGAGCAGGCGCCGAGCCCGTTACCGCCGCTGGCGGGATGCAGCCCGGCGACAACCGACGCCTTGCCGGTTTCGATCCTGCAGGTGACCCCGTCGCCGAGACGGCCTTGCGCCCGGAGCGTGATCAGCGCCGCTTCCGGCGCCTCACGATAGCGCCCTTTGAGAGGCGCCTGAATCGCACGTAATTCTTCGGATTTCACCGCCAAAGGCTCCTTAAGTGCTTTCAAGCCCGCAGGCTCGTGTCCGACCGGAGGCCGCGCAGCAGCACACCGGGCCAAGGCCACGCCGCCAGGATACCGAAGCCCGGCGCCGGACTCGGCGTCGGTCGACGCTCCGACTTTTCCGTCGCGTGGATACCTGATGGTAACGCGGAGATGCTGACGCCGGGACGGCTGCGCCTCGAAACCATTCGATTTTCGTATCGTCCGTCGAATGCTACGCTGGCGGTGATCCGGCAATGGTCGAAGCAACGGCTTGCCCGGTGAACAGCAGCAACTGTGGCCGCGAGCGGCCTGGAGAACCAGCGACCGGCGCGGCCACCAGACCCACGCGCCGGGCGCCGCATGCCAGATAGAACGGCTCGGCATAGGGGTCGGAATCGATGGAAAGCGCCGTAGCGCCGCCCGCTGCGGCGAGGCTCAACGCCTGCGCAAGCAGTGCCCGGCCAACACCCCGGCCCCTGCCGACAGGCAAAACCCAGCAATGCTCCAGCACCCAGGTTGCCGACGATGGCGCGAGGACAAAAAAGCCGACAATCCGCGACCCGATTTCGGCCACCCAGGTGGGGCGGACAGCGATGCAGCGGGCTGAAATGGTGAGCTCTTCCCGCCACGCGGCGAGCTGGGAGGCGGAGTAAGGCCAGAACGCCTTCGCTTCCCAGGCTATGGATGACAGGACCGAGGCTTCACCCTCGAGTGCGGGTCGGATGCGCATGATGAATAGGGTCGATATAAAAGCGCCTTTGGAGTCCGACGATTCCCCAACTCGCTTGCGCCAACCTGGTTTGGTTCAGCGGCTGTCGCGTCCGCGCAGTTGCGCCAGTCGCTCAGCAATTTTGGCTTCGAGGCCACGGCCGGTTGGAGCGTAAAAGCGTGTGCCGACGAGTTTGTCCGGCAGGAATTGCTGACCAGCGGCGTGGGCGCCGCCCTCGTCGTGGTCGTAGCGGTAACCGGCACCGTAACCGAGGTTTTTCATGAGCCGGGTCGGCGCATTGCGGATGTGCAGCGGCACTTCCAGGCTGCCGTAGCGTTCGGCCGCCTGGCGCGCGTCGCCGAGGGCGCGATAGACAGCGTTGGATTTGGCGGCCACCGCGCAATAGACGACGGCCTGGGCGATGGCCAGTTCGCCTTCCGGCGATCCGAGACGCTCGTAGGCGTCCCAGGCGTCGCGCGCGATGGCCAGCGCGCGCGGGTCGGCCAGACCGATGTCCTCGCTGGCCATGCGCAGCACCCGGCGCGCGACATAGACCGGGTCCACCCCGCCGTCGAGCATGCGTGCGTACCAGTACAGTGCGGCGTCGGGGTCCGAGCCGCGCACGGCCTTGTGCAGCGCGGAGATCTGGTCGTAGAAATTCTCGCCGCCCTTGTCGAAGCGGCGCAGGCCCCGGCCCATCAGTTTTTCCAGCGCGTCGGCATCCACCGCGCCCCGGGCGCGGACGTATTCGGCGGCGGTTTCCAGCAGGATCAGGGCGCGCCGGGCGTCGCCGTCGGCGACTTCAGCGATGCGCGCGAGCCAGGCTGCGGGCAGCGCATCGGCAGTCAGACCCAGGCCGCGCTCGGCATCGGTCAGCGCGCGCGCCAGCAGCGCGAGGATCGCGTCTTCCGCAAGTGGCCGCAACACCATCACGCGCAACCGCGACAACAACGCGCCGTTGAGTTCGAACGACGGATTTTCAGTGGTGGCGCCGATCAACGTCAGGGTGCCGTCCTCGACGAACGGTAGCAGCGCGTCCTGCTGGCCTTTGTTGAAACGGTGAATTTCGTCGATGAAGAGAATCGTTTGGCGCTGGCCTTGGCCCGCGCCGGACCCCGCGGCGCGCGGCGGGTCTTCAGCACGCGCGGCCTGCGCCACGGCCACCGCCTCGCGGATATCCTTGACCCCGGCCATCACCGCCGACAAGCGCAGGAACTGCGCGTCGATGGCCTGGGCGACCAGGCGCGCCAGGGTGGTCTTGCCCACGCCCGGCGGTCCCCAGAACACCAGCGACGAAAGCTCGCCGGCCTCCAACAGCGTGCGCAGCGGCGTGCCGGGGCCGAGCAGGTGCTCCTGTCCGAGAACCTCATTCAGCGCGCGTGGTCGCATGCGGTCGGCTAGAGGGTGAGCCGGCCCGCTTCGGCGATGACTCGATGTCATCGCCAGGGCCGGCGAACGCCCGGCCAGGGACGGCCGGGCCGGAGTCAGATCATCGTCACTCGGTCTCGCCATGGACGGCAACGATACGCTGGTGCGAAAACCCGACGCTGCGGCGGCGATGACTCGATGTCATCGCCAGGGCCGGCGAACGCCCGGCCAGGGGTGAAGACGAGCGTTTAGCGCGCATCGCGCGCTGCTCGGTGGAACGGGCACGCCAGCGGATGGCGTGTCCCGGCTTGCCGGCGCAGCAGGGACTGCGCAGCCGAGCAAGGCCGGGCCGGGGGTGAAGCCGAGCGCTTCGCCGCAAACAGCCGGCCATGACGCTGCGCTGCGCGCACCCGCGACGACGCTTGACATCGGCTCAATCGCGATCCTGCACTTGGCCTTCGACTACGTCCACGCCGGGCGGCGGCGTGAAATCGAAGCGCCGCGCATCCACCGCCGGGTTGACCGTGATCTGGCTGAAACTGATGTCGGTGGTATCGCCGAGTTGATCGTGAAACGCCATGCGTTGCGGCACGCCGTCGGCCAGCCACAGCTCGATGTAGGCGAAATCGCTGTCCTTGCTCTTCGGGATCAGCTTCAGTTTCTGCGCGTCGCCATCGCGGCCTTCGTCTTGCAATGCGAAGGCATCGGCCAGCGCCGCCCGCTGCGACAGCAGCGCCGCCGGCGAACCGGCCAGCGCCCGCTCCACCGGCCGCACGGTCACTTGCTTCAGATCGGGGTCGTATATCCAGATCTTGTGTCCGTCGGAAACGATCAATTGCTGATAGGGCTGCCGGTAATCCCACCGGAACTTGCCGGGCCGGGCGATCCACATGCGACCGCTCTGGGTTTTGGTCACCTGCCCCTTGTCGTCGAGCTGCGCTTGCTTGAATTCGGCCGACAGGCTGTGCACCGAATCGGCGAAGTGCTTGAGCGCATCGCGCGCGGTGGCGGCAGCGGCGGCATAGGCCGGCGACGCCAGCAGACACAACAGCAGGAGCAGGCGGGACGAAAGCTTCATGAACGCGGGGATCGATGACCGGGCAGGATGCTGGCGGCAGCTGCCGCCGGGCAAACATCGTAGCCGAAAACCAGCCCGATGCCGAAGCCCGAGTCCAGGCTAGGTTTCGCGACCGCCCGGCGCCATGATCTCGCGGTTGCCGCCCGGACCGCTGGGGCCGACGATACCGGCGGCCTCCATCTGTTCGACCATCCGCGCCGCGCGGTTGTAGCCGATCGACAGCCGCCGCTGCACCCAGGAAACCGAGGCCTTGCGCGATTCCAGCACGACCGCCACCGCCTGGTCGTACAGCGGATCCTTTTCGGCGTCGTCGGGCGCGGTTTCGCGCGTTTCGGGTTCGGCGGCGGTGACCGCTTCGAGGTAGTCGGGTGCGCCGGCCTGCCGCAGATAGGCGACGACCTTGTGCACCTCGTGGTCGTCGACGAATGCACCGTGTACGCGGCTGACCTGGCTGACGCCGATCGGGCGGTACAGCATGTCGCCCTGGCCGAGCAGCGTCTCGGCGCCGTTGCTGTCGAGGATGGTGCGCGAATCCACCCGCGAGGCGACCTGAAAAGCCACGCGCGTCGGAATGTTGGCCTTGATCAGGCCGGTGATGACGTCCACGCTCGGCCGCTGGGTGGCGACGATCAGGTGAATACCGGCGGCGCGCGCCTTCTGCGCGATGCGCGCGATCAGCTCCTCGACCTTCTTGCCGACCACCATCATCAGATCGGCCAGCTCGTCGATGACGACGACGATGTGCGGCAGCGATTTTTCGAGTACCGGCGGGTCGACCGGTCCGGTGGCATCTGCGGCAAACAGATCGTCGGCGGCTGCGGCCGTCAACGGATCGGCCAGTGGAGTCCCGGCGGCTGCGTTTTCGTTGATCTTGCGGTTGAGGCCGGCGAGGTTGCGCACCCCCAGCGCCGACATCAGCCGGTAGCGCCGGTCCATCTCGACCACGCACCAGCGCAGCGCGTTGGCGGCGTCCTTCATATCGGTGACCACCGGCGTCAGCAGCTGCGGGATGTCGGCGTACACCGACAGCTCCAGCATCTTCGGGTCGATCAGGATCAGGCGCACCCGGTCCGCCCCGCTCTTGTAGAGCAGCGACAGGATCATGGCATTGATCGCCACGCTCTTGCCGGAACCGGTGGCGCCGGCCACCAGCAGGTGCGGCATGCGCGAAAGGTCCGCAGTGACCGGCTCGCCGGCGATGTCCTTGCCCAGTGCCAGCGTCAGCGGCGATGCGGCGCGGGTGTAGGCGTCCGCCTTTAGAATCTCGCCGAGCGTCACTAGCTCGCGGCGCGCGTTGGGGATTTCCAGCCCGATCACGCTCTTGCCGCCGATGACCTCAATCACCCGCACGCTGGCCACCGCCATCGCCCGCGCCAGATCGGTCGCCAGATTGGAAATCTGCGCGCCCTTGACGCCAGGCGCGGGCTGCAGCTCGAAGCGCGTGACCACCGGCCCCGGCAGGGCCGCGACCACCTGCCCTTCGACGCCGAAGTCGGCCAGGTGCCGCTCCAGCTCGCGCGACAAGTGCTCCAGCTCCTCGGCGCCGTAGCGGATACCTCCCGCGCGCGGCGGATCGAGCAGATCCAGCGGCGGCAGCGGGTCGCCGGAAAACGGCGGCACCTCGACGGCCGGTGCCGGCTCGCCGCGGCAGGATTTGTGCGCGGCGCGCGACCTATCGGTGGCGGCGGCCGGCGGCGCAAACGCCGGCGGCGTCGCGGCCGTGCTCAACAGCTGCAGCTGCCCATCGTCGGACAGATCGGCCACCGGCGCGCGCCGCGGCCGGCGTGCCGGCCGCGGCGCCGGCACACCGGCGGCGTGCGCCGGCCCGACGGCCGGCTCGTCGTCAGCAGGGGCGTGACGCAGCCGCTGCCACCCTCTCGCGGTGCGCTCGCCGAGCGCGTCGAGCACGCGCAGCCACGAAAACACCAGCGCCAGCGGCACGCTGGCGATAAACACCGTCAGCAGCAGCAATCCCGCGCCGACCGGATTGAGGCCGCGCTCCAAACCTCTGGCCAGCAGCGCACCGAAGATGCCGCCCCCGCCCTGCGGCGCCCAGCTCGCCGTCACCGGCACCGCCATTGCGCACAATCCCGACAGCGCCAGCAGCGCGGCCAGTCCGGCGGCCAGCCGCGCAATCACCGGCAACCGACCCGATGCCGCGCCGCGGAACACTCTCAGACCGATCCACAGCACCGCCCATGGCAACAGGAATGCCACCCAGCCGCAGGCCGACAACAGCAGATCGGCCAGCAGCGCGCCGCCGCTGCCGGCAAGATTCCCGACCGGCGAGCCGTCGCCGGAAGACGACCAGCCGGGATCGGCCGGATGGTAGCTGATCAGCGCCGCCAGCAGAAACAGCGCCGCGCCGGCGCAGGCCAAAAGCACCGCCTCGCGCGGCAGCCGCGCCAGCCAGTCCGGCTCGGAAAGCGATTTAGCCGCCTGCCGCTTAGTTAAAGTCAAGCTCAAAGAATCCCCGGTATCCAAGCGCAACCGCTTGCAGTATAGCAATCCGGGCAGGCGCCGGCGGACACCGGCCCGACTTGAAAATCGGGATCGAAACCTCCATCCAAAAATACGCTCAAACAGGTAGGATCAGACCCAATGGACATGAGCACGCAGATTCGCCATTTCGTTTTGACGGCCGACGGCAATATCCGCGAGTTCTCCGCCGAGGAAGCCGCGGCGATCGCCGCCGGCGCCAGCCGGCTGCCCGAGTTTGCCGACCGCCGGCTGCGCTACCTGCAGGTGACGTGGGACGCGGAGACCGAAGCCGGCCTGCAGATTCAGACTGCCGGGGCGGCGATCCGCTTCGACGGCGAAGGCCGGCTGGCCGAGGCCATACCGCCCTGCGACCAAGACCGTCTCAGCCGTTTCGAGCACGATACCTGCGTGCAATGGGCCTTGCGCGGGCTGGCGTCGCCGCCGTTGACGCAGCACTGACTCCAAGCGCGCGTGCATCTGCGCCGAATCGACGGTATCGCCAGCATCGATGCCGCCGCCTGGAACAAGCTGTTTTCGCCCGACGACCCGTTCACCCGTCATGAGTTCCTGAGCGCGCTGGAGTGCGGCGGCTGCGCGGTGCGGGAGCGCGGCTGGCAGCCGGCGCACGCGCTGCTGGAGAGTGACGACGGCGGCCTGCTGGCCGCTGCACCGTGCTACCTGAAAGCGCACTCCTGGGGCGAGTTCGTGTTCGATTTCAGTTGGGCGCAGGCCGCCACCCATCTCGGCCTGCGCTATTACCCGAAGTGGCTGTGCGCGATTCCGTTCACGCCGGTCACCGGACCGCGGCTGGGCGCGGCGAGCCCGTCGGCGCGCCGGCAACTTGCGCGCGGCCTGATAACGCAGGCCAAAGCCAGCGGCTGCTCGTCCGTGCACGCGCTGTTTCTGCAGACCGCGGACGCTGCCGCGCTGCGCGAGGCCGGCACGGTGCTGCGCCACGACGTTCAGTTCCACTGGCACAACCGCGGCTACGCCGACTTCTCCGGATTCCTGGCCGGGCTGTCCAGCGCCAAGCGCAAGAAAATCCTACGTGAACGCCGCCGCGTCAGCGAGGCCGGACTGACTCATCGCTGGGAGCGCGGCGAGGAATTGAGCGAAGCGCAGTGGGCGCAGGTCTACGCGTTGTACTGCAACACCTACGAGGAACGCGGCCAGCCGCCGTACCTGAGCCTGGAGTTCTTTCTCGGCTACGCCCGCGCACCGGGTTCCCCGGTTAGACTGCTCAGTGCATTTGCCGATGAGGCGCGAGTGGCGGTGGCGATCACCTGGCTCGGCGGCGATACGCTCTACGGGCGGCACTGGGGTGCGGCCGAGCACTACCACAGCCTGCATTTCGAAACCTGTTACTACCAGGGCATCGAGTTCTGTATCGCCGAGCGTCTGAGCCATTTCGACGCCGGCGCCCAGGGCGCGCACAAGCTCGCGCGCGGTTTCGTGCCGCAGATCACGACCTCGGCGCATTGGCTGGCCGACGCGCGCTTGCACACGGCGGTCGAGCAGGCAATGGCGCGCGAGCGAAACCTGATCGCCGATCACGCCGAGCTGCTGCAGCGCCATGCGCCCTACCGGCGGATCGCGGCGGAGCCCGGCGATGGATAACCCGATCCGCCTGCACTGGCTGGATCCGCGCGATCCCCAGCAGGCGTTTCCGCCGCTCAGCGAGGCGTTGGCCAACCCCAATGGACTGCTGGCGATCGGCGGTGATCTGTCGCTGCCGCGGTTGCTTCGGGCCTACGCCACCGGCGTGTTTCCATGGTTCAATCCGAACGAGCCGATCCTGTGGTGGAGCCCGCATCCGCGCGCGGTGCTGGAACCGGCGGCGATGCACGTCTCGCGCTCGCTGCGCCGGCGGCTGCAGCGCGGCGATTTCGCACTGTCGCTGGACCGCGCTTTCGATGCCGTGATCGCGGCCTGCGGCGGTCCGCGCCGCGGCAGCCACGGCACCTGGCTGGGCACATCGATGCAGCAGGCTTATCGCGCGCTGCACCGCGCCGGCTACTGCCACTCGCTGGAGGTCTGGCGTGAGGGCCGGTTGATCGGCGGACTGTACGGCGTGGCGCTGGGACGGGTGTTTTTCGGCGAGTCGATGTTCTCGCATCAGCCGGACGCCTCGAAGATCGCGCTATGGGCGCTGTGTCGGCAACTCGAGGCGTGGGCGTTCCCGCTGATCGACTGCCAGATCGGCTCCGAGCACCTGCGCCGGCTGGGCGCGCTGGAGATTCCGCGAGAACGTTTCCTGCGGCAACTGCACGCGGCGCTGGCTGGCGCCAACCGCGCCGGCAGCTGGAACTTCACGGTGCCGCTGCCGGGCGACGCGCGTCATCTCGGCGAGGCGGCAGCGCCTTGACCCAGGCGACCCGTGCCCGCCCGTGGCCGCGCCTGCTGGTCGGCGCCGAGCACGCATGCGGCTACCTGCCGGGGCGGCGCGCCTGCAGCGCATTTCTGGATCCGGCGTTCCGGCTCGACCGGCATCTGTACGGCGAGCTGCTGGCACGCGGCTTTCGCCGCAGCGGCTCGCTGGCCTATCGCCCCGCCTGCACGGCCTGCGCCGCCTGTCTGTCGGTGCGCATCCCGGCGGCGCGATTCCGCCCCGATCGGGCGCAAAAGCGCTGTCTGCGGCGCAACGCCGGGTTGGCGCTGCGCAGTACCGCAACACCCAGCGCGGAGCAGTACGCGCTGTACCGCGACTACCTGCACTGGCGCCATCCGGACGGCGGCATGGACCCGGAGGATCGTCTCGCCTTCTGCGATTTCCTGACCGCCCCTTGGGGCGGCGCCGAATTCTGGGAGTGGCGCACCGACGGTCGGCTGCTGGTCTGCGCGGTGGTCGACCGGTTGCCGCGGGCACTGTCGGCGGTGTACACGTTCTACGCACCGGAGGCGGCCGGGCGCGGCCTCGGCACTTACGCGATCCTGCAACTGATCGACCACGCCCGGCGCCGGGACATCGCCCACGTCTACCTCGGCTACTGGGTCTCCGGCAGCCCGAAGATGGACTACAAGCGCCGCTTCCGGCCGTTGGAGGTGCTGGGTACGCAAGGCTGGGTGCAGATGGAATGACATAGTTGCCTAGGCAATATTTGCCGTGGCATACTTTTGTCGTGGGCAAATACTACGACTGCAAGACGTTCACGGCACAAACCAGCGTCGGCTATCTGGTCAAGCGCTGCGCGACACAGATGATCGACCTGGCCGAGCGTACGTTCGCGGCGCACGGCGTCAATTTCACGCAGTGGCTGGTGCTGATGCGGCTGCGCACCGAAGCGCCGATGAGCGTCGGCGAACTGGCGCGCGGATTGGGTCACGATCAGGGTGCCTTGACCCGGGTCATCGACGCGCTGGACCAGGCCGGACTGGTCGAACGCCGCCGCAGCCGGACCGACCGCCGCGCCATCGAGCTGCGTCTGACCGGCGCAGGACGGCGCTCGGTCGAGGCGCAACTGCCGCTGGTCGTGGACAAGCTCAACGAACTGCTCGACGTCTTCAGCAACCGCGAACTGGACACGCTGATCGCCCTGCTGCAGCGCCTGCTGCAGCGCCTCGGCGAGTTCGATCCTCCGGCACGCACCGGACTTAGGACAGCCGGCGTAGCCGCCGCGGGATGAAGCACCGGTGATTCGCGCAGATTCATCGTCCTACCCTTGGCCGCGCGGGGCGCTGCTTGCCGCTGCAGCGCTGGCGCTGCTGTCCGGTTGCACCGTCGGCCCGGATTTCCGCCGACCCGCTGCGCCGCCGGAAAACAGCATCGCCACCGGCAAACCGCCGCCCGGCATCCAGGTCGGCGGCCATATCGCCGACGACTGGTACCGGCTGTTCGGTTCCGAGGCGGTGGATGCGCTGGTGCGTCGCGCGCTGCGCCAGAACCCCGACCTGCAAGCCGCCCGGGCGGCGATCGGCGTCGCCCGCTACCAACTCGCCGCCACCCACGGCCAGGCGCTGCCGCAGCTCGACGGCGAGCTGCTGGCCAACCGTCAGCGCGCCAATATCGGCGCGCTGACCCACATCCCGCGAGTTGGCGTCAACATCAGTAACCAGTTTCGCAGCACCGTCACCCTGTCTTACGACCTCGACCCGTTCGGCAAGCTCAAGCGCGGCGTCGAGGCTGACCAGGCGGCGGTGGACTACGCCCGCGCCCAGGCGCTGGACACCTACATCACGCTGGCCGACCAGGTGGTGCGCACGGCGTTCCAGTTGGCGGCGGCCGAGGCCCGCATCGAGGCGACCGACAAGCTGATCGCCGCCGAACGGCGAGGGCTCGATCTGACCCGGATGCAGGAGCGCGTCGGCACCGTGCCGCGCGCCGCGACGCTGACCGCGCAGGCACAGCTCGAGGGCACCGAGGCGACGCTGCCGGCGCTGGAGCAGCAGCGCGACGCGGCCGCCGCCGCACTGGCCGCGCTGGTCGGCGAGACGCCGGCCGGCTTCAGCGTGCCACCGGTGCGCCTGGCCGACTTCACGCTGCCTGAGAAAGTGCCGCTGAGCCTGCCCGCGCAGCTGGTGCGCCAGCGCCCGGACCTCCTCGCCGCCGAGGCCGAGCTGCACCAAGCCAGCGCCCGCATCGGCATCCGCGCCGCCCAGCGGTGGCCGGACATCAGCCTGACCGCAGCCTACGGCACGCTAACCAGCGACAGCGGCACGGTGTTCGACGCCGCCAACGCGCTGTGGACGCTGACCGGGCAGATCACCGCGCCGCTGTTCCACGGCGGCGCGCTGAAAGCTCAGGAAAACCAAGCCAAGACCGAATACCTGGCGGCCGCGGCGCGTTATCGCGGCACCATGCTCAACGCCTTCGCCGACGTCGCGACGGCGCTGCGCGCCGTCGAGCACGATGCCGCGACGCTCGCCGCCCGCCGCCGCGCCTTGATCACCGCCCGACAGGCACTGGCCCTGTCACGCGACCAGTTCTCGGCCGGCGCAGTCGACGAGTTGCAGGTGCTGACCGCGCAGCGCGAGTACCGCACCGAGCTGTTGGCGGTGATCGACGCCCGCGCGCGTCGGTTCGACGACGTCGCGGCGCTGTTCCACGCTCTCGGCGGCGGCTGGTGGAACGCCGACGGCGACCCGGTGCCGGCACTGACCGCCGCCGACTACCGCGATCCGGCACCCACCGCCGCCGCTACAGACAAGCCGGATGAGCACTGAACCCAACGACTCCCGGCCGGCCGGCGCCAGAACCGGCAACGGCAAGCGGCGCAAAGTGATGTTCGGCCTGCTGGCGGCGCTGCTGCTGGCGGGCGCCGGCTACGGACTGTACTGGTTCAGCACCGGCCGCTGGGTCGAAGCCACCGACGACGCCTACGTCCAGGGTGATCTGGTGACGCTGACGCCGCAGGTCGACGGCATCGTCACGTCCGTCGACGTCGCCGACACCCAGTACGTGCGGCGCGGCCAGGAGCTGGTGCGGCTCGACGATACCGACGCCAGGGTCGCCGTGGCGCAGGCCGAGGCGCAACTGGCGCAGACGGTGCGCGACGTCGCGCAACTGTTCGAGACAGTGGGTCGCGACCGCGCGCTGATCGCCGCCCGCCGCGCCGATCTGCGGCAGGCGGAGCAGGACCTGGACCGCGCGCGCGTGCTGGCGCCCAGGCACGGCGTCTCGCAAGAACAACTTCAGCACGCCGAGGCGGCGTTTCGCAGCGCCGGCGCCAACCTGACACAGGCGCAGCGCCAGCTCGCCTCGGCGCGCGCCGCAGTGGCCGGCACCACGCCGCAGAACCATCCGCAGGTGCTTTTGGCCGAAGCCCGACTGCGGCAGGCCTGGGTCGGACTGGCGCGGACCCGGTTGCAGGCGCCGGTCGCCGGCGTGATCGCGCAGAAGAGTGTCGAAGTCGGTCAGCAGGTCGCTCCCGGCGCGCCGCTGCTGGCGATCGTGCCGCTGGATCAGGCCTACGTCGACGCCAATTTCAAGGAAACCCAGCTCGCCGATCTGCGTATCGGCCAGCCGGTGAAACTGGTATCGGACCTGTACGGCGGCGGCGTGGTGTTTCACGGCAAGGTGCTGGGCTTTTCCGCCGGCACCGGCAGCGCCTTCGCCGTACTGCCCCCGCAGAACGCTTCCGGCAACTGGATCAAGATCGTGCAACGGCTGCCGGTGCGCATCAGTCTCGATCCCAAGGAACTGGCGGCCCACCCGTTGTCGCTGGGCTTGTCGATGACGGTCGACGTCGACACCCACGATCGCGGCGGTCCGCGGCTGTCGCAGCAACCGGTATGGACTGCGCGCCGCAGCACGCAGGTGTACGCCGACCAAGCCGCCGGCGTCGAGCCGGTGATCAGGAAAATCCTGCGCCAAAACCTCCCGGATGACGCTCCGGCGATCGCCGGTGGCGACTGAATGAGCGCAACGGCGGCAAGCGCCGCACCGGCGGCGCGGCCAACGGTGAGTCCGTGGCTGATCGCACCGGTGGTGGCGATGGCGGCGTTCATGGAGGTACTCGACATCTCCATCGCCAACGTCTCGCTGGCGCACATCGCCGGCAGCCTGTCGGCCAGCGCCGACGAGGCCAGCTGGGTGTTGACCAGCTACCTGGTGACCAACGCCATCGTCATGCCGATGTCCGGCTGGCTGTCGACGCGCTTCGGCCGCAAGCGATTTTTCCTGGGCTGTATCGCCGGGTTCACCGCCAGCTCGCTGGCCTGCGGTTTCGCGCCGAACCTGGCCGCGCTGGTGCTGCTGCGCGCGATCCAGGGCGCCACCGGCGGCGGCCTGCAGCCTTCCGGTCAGGCGATCATGTCCGACAGCTTTCCGCCGCACCAGCGCGGCATGTCGATGGCGCTGTACGGCATCGCGGTAGTGTTCGCGCCTGCGATCGGACCTACGCTCGGCGGCTGGATCACCGACAATTTCTCATGGCGCTGGGTGTTCCTGATCAACGTGCCGGTCGGCGTGATCGTGTTCTCGCTGATCGCCGCCCTGGTGCAGGATCCGCCCGAACTCGCGCGCGCCAAGGCGGCGCTGGCGGAGCGCGGCAACCGCATCGACACCATCGGCTTCGGTTTCATCGCGCTGGGTCTGGGCTGCCTGCAGATCGTGCTCGACCGCGGCCAGGAGGACGACTGGCTGGCTTCCGGCTTCATCGTCGCCATGGCATCGATTTCAGCCGCCAGCCTGATCGCGCTGGTGTTCTGGGAACTGCGGCAGCGCGACCCGATGGTCGATCTGTGGCTGCTGAAGAACCGCAACTTCGCGGTCGCCTGCTTCCTGATGCTGATGCTCGGCTTCATGCTGCTGGGCACCACCTTCATGATCCCGGCGTTCGTGCAGAGCCTGCTCGGCTACACCGCCACCGACGCCGGCCTGGTGATCACGCCCGGCGGTTTCGCCATCATGCTGCTGATGCCGGTGGTCGGGCGGATGATCAACCACGTGGATCTGCGGCTGCTGATCGGCATCGGCATGGCGATCAGCGGCGTGTCGCTGTTCTTCATGGCCGGCTTCAACCTCGAAGTGGATTACCACACCATCATGCTGACCCGGGTGCTGCAGGCCGCCGGGCTGGCGTTCCTGTTCATCCCGATCAACACCGCGGCGTTTCTCGGCGTGCCGCCGGAACGCTCCAGCTACGCCTCGGCGTTGATCAATCTGGCGCGCAACCTCGGCGGCAGCATCGGCATTTCGGTGGTATCGACGCTGATCGTGCGGCGCTCGCAGTACCACCAGAGCGTGCTGATCGATCGCGCCAACGGCTTCGACCCGCGCTACGCCCACCTGCTCGACGGACTGCGCCGCGCCTACACCGGCAGCGGCCAGTTCCTGCACGCCCCGCGCGAAGCACTGGCCGCCGTGTACCAGGTGGTGCAGCGGCAGGCGGCGCTGCTGAGCTACCTCGACGTGTTTCACGTCTTCGGCCTGCTGTTCCTCGGCTTGCTGCCACTGCTGATTCTGGTGCGGAAAGTCGACTTCCGCCGCGGCGCCGCGCCGACGCTGGCGCATTAGCCGGTAGCGCCTGAAACGGGGCTTCCGGTTGCCGCGGCGCCGGCCTTTGCCGATAATGCGCGCGCCCTACACCGCGCAAGCGCATGCCGAAAGAAGATCATATCGAGATGCCGGGTGTCGTCGTCGACACGCTGCCCAACACCACGTTCCGGGTCAAGCTGGAAAACGGTCACGTGGTGACCGCGCACATTTCCGGCCGCATGCGCAAGCACTACATCCGCATCCTGACCGGCGACAAGGTCACGGTGCAGCTCACGCCCTACGATCTGACCAAGGGCCGCATCACGTTTCGCGACAAGTAGCGAACCTGCTGTGCTGAGTCGCACCGCGGCCGGCTGGCCGGCACCGCACCCTGACGCGGGCTAGGATTCGAGCGGCTCTGTCACCGACGAAGGCTTGCGCCGTTCTTCGATCTCGAACGCCAACGCGCCGTCGGCGCCGAGCTTGACCCGCGCCAGACCGCCGCCGGCCAGCCGGCCGAACAGCAATTCCTCCGCCAGCGGCCGTTTCAGCTGTTCCTGGATCACCCGCGCCATCGGCCGCGCGCCCATCTTCGGATCGTAGCCGTGTTCGGCCAGCCACTCGCGCGCGCCAGCCTCGACCTCGAGCTGGACGTGTTTGCCGGCCAACTGCTCCTCGAGTTCGATCAGGAACTTGTCGACCACGCGCGCGATCTCGCGCGGCGCCAGCGGCGCGAAGGCGACGATCGCGTCGAGACGGTTGCGGAACTCGGGCGAGAAACCGCGGCGGATGACTTCGATCGCGTCGGAGGCGTGGTTCTGCTCGGTAAAGCCGATCGACGGCCGCGCCGCTTCGGCGGCGCCGGCGTTGGTGGTCATCACCAGGATGACGTTGCGGAAATCGACCTGGCGGCCGTTGTTGTCGGTCAGGCAGCCGTGGTCCATCACCTGCAGCAGCAGGTTGAAGACGTCCATGTGTGCTTTTTCGATTTCGTCGAGCAGCACCACCGCGTGCGGGTGCTTGAGCACCGCATCGGTCAGCAGCCCGCCCTGATCGAAGCCGACATACCCCGGAGGCGCACCGATCAGCCGGCTGACGGTGTGCCGCTCCATGTATTCGGACATGTCGAAGCGGATCAGCTCGATACCGAGCAGGCCGGCGAGCTGGCGCGTGACTTCGGTCTTGCCGACGCCGGTGGGGCCGGCCAGCAGGAAAGCGCCGATCGGCTTTTCCGGGCTGCCGAGGCCCGAGCGCGAAAGCTTGATGCAGGACGCCAGCTGCTGGATCGCCGCATCCTGTCCGAAAATGACCAGCTTGAGGTCGCGCTCCAGGCTCGCCAGCCGGTCGCGGTCATTGGCCGACACGCTCTTGGGCGGAATCCGCGCGATGCGGGCGACGGTGTCTTCGATGTCCTTGACCTGCACCGTCTTGCGGCGCTTGGACTCCGGCAGCAACCGCAGCCGTGCGGCAGCCTCGTCGATGACGTCGATCGCCTTGTCCGGCAGGTGGCGGTCGGTGATATGACGCGCCGAAAGCTCCACCGCCGCCCGCAGCGCGCCGCCGGTAAAGTGCACCTGATGGTGCTCCTCGAAGCGCTGGCGCAGGCCCTCAAGTATCTGGATCGTTTCCGGCACGCTGGATTCGGGAATGTCGATCTTCTGGAAACGCCGCGCCAGCGCCCGGTCCTTCTCGAAGATGCCGCGGTACTCCTGGTAGGTGGTCGAGCCGATGCAGCGCAGCTCGCCCGAAGCCAGCAGCGGCTTGAGCAGGTTGGAGGCGTCCATCACGCCGCCGCTGGCGGCGCCGGCGCCGATGATCATGTGGATCTCGTCGATGAACAGGATCGCGCCCGGCGCTCGCGTCAACTCGTTGATCACGGCCTTGAAGCGCTTCTCGAAGTCACCGCGGTACTTGGTGCCGGCGATCAGGCTGCCGAGATCCAGCGCGTAGACGACTCCGTCGGTCAGCAGCTCCGGCACTTTGCCCTGGTCGATCAGCCACGCCAGACCTTCGGCGATCGCGGTCTTGCCGACGCCGGCCTCGCCGACCAGCAGCGGGTTGTTCTTGCGCCGACGGCACAGCGTCTGCATCACTCGCTCCATCTCCAGCTGACGACCGATCAGCGGATCGATCAGCCCGCGTGCGGCGCGCTGGTTCAAGTTGGTGGCGTACTGCTCCAGCGCCGACCGCGCGCCGCCGCTCTTGCCGGATTCTTCCTTGTCTTCGGCGTCCTGCGTCGACTCCGGCGCGTTGCCGTGGCCATTCTTGGCGATGCCGTGGGAGATGTAGTTGACCACGTCCAGCCGGGTCACGCCCTGTTCGTTCAACAGGTACACCGCCTGGGTGTCCTTCTCGGCGAACAGCGCCACCAGCACGTTGAGCGTCGACACCCGTTTCTTGCCGGACGCCTGCACGTGATAGATCGCCCGCTGCAGCACGCGCTGAAACGACAATGTCGGCTGCACCTCCTGGTTGCCGACGCTGTCGCGGTTGGCATGGATGTTCTGCGCGATGTAATCGCGCAGACCGGCCTCCAGACGATCGAGATCGGCGCCGCTGGCGGTCAGCACCTCGCTGACGTTGGCATCCGCGAGTAGCGCCAGCAGCAGGTGCTCGACCGTCAGCATCTCGTGGCCGTCGCCGCGCGCGGCAAGGAAAGCGGCGTCGAGGGCTTTCTGCAGTTCGTCACTGAGCATGGGCGCTCCTGAATCACGGTACATCACTGTATGCGGCTAGCGTCGGGCTTTTGCAAGCCGCGTGCAAGCGCCGGCAGTCGCAATCAATGACGCAAATCCCGCACCAGATCGCCTGCGGCACTGCGATCGGGCGGTACCGGCGTTGCGGGAAATCCGGCTTTAGGCTTCCTCCATCACCGCCAGCAGCGGGTGCTGATGCTTGCGTGCGTAGCCGTTGACCTGCGCTACCTTGGTCTCGGCGATCTCGGCCGCGTAGACGCCGGCGACGCCGCGACCGGTCTGATGCACCTGCAACATGATCCGGACCGCGTGTTCGCGCGAGTGCCGGAAAAACAGTTGCAGTACCTGAACGACGAATTCCATCGGCGTGAAGTCGTCGTTGAGCATGATCACCTTGTACAGCGGCGGCTGCGCCAGCCGCGGTTTGGCGCTCTCGGTGATGACGCCGAGCGAATGGTCGCGGTCGGGCTCGCTCATACGCGGGATTTTATCGCAGGCGGCACGGCGGGGAACCGCCTGGGCGACAACCCTCTGCGGCGATTACGCCGACGCCGGCAGCCGCTATGATTGAAGGCATGGCAGCGGGGATGCTCAATGCGACGCGAGCGCGGCAGCGCTTGGCCGGGCTGTATGCACGCCACGGCGGCCGGCTGCCGCAGGCGGTGGCGGTACTGCTGATGCTGTGGCTGGCACATCAGGCCGCCGGCTTGGTCTGGATTCTGCTGCCGCTACCCGACCGCGCCCGCTGGCAACCGCCGCTGCCCGCCCCCGCGCCGTCGGCGGCGCGGGCTCAGGCCGACCCGTTGACGACACTCAGGAGCGCGGAGCTGTTCGGCGCCTACCGGCCGGCGGCGGCACCCAGCATCACTGCGCTGGCCAACGCACCCGAAACCAACCTCAACCTGAACCTGCTCGGGATTCTCGCCGACCGCACGCGGCCGCGGCAGTCACGGGCAGTGATCGCCGGCGGCCCCGGCGGTGAAAAGCCGTACTCGCTCGGTGATGCGGTCGGCAGCGGCGTGACGCTCAGGGCGATCTTCCCGGACCGGGTGGTGCTGTCGCGCAACGGCGGGCTGGAAACGCTGCGGCTGGACAAGACCCGACCGTCGGCCGGCGGCGATCTGAACACGCCGATCGCCGTAGCCGGGCAGGCAGGCGCGAACACCGGCGCGGCCAAATTGACCGAGCTGCGCAGCGAGCTTCTGGCCAACCCCAACAAAGTCGGCAATTACATCCGCGTGGAGCCGATGAAAACCGCCGGCGGCGGTCAGCTCGGCTATCGCATCTACCCCGGCCCCAATACCGGAATGTTCCAGGCCGCCGGGCTGCGACCGGGCGATCTCGTCACCGCGGTCAATGGCGTACCATTGACCGACCCGGGCAAGACCTTGCAATTGCTGAGTCAACTCTCCAACGCCGGCCAGGTCACGTTGACGGTCCAGCGCGCCGAACGTACGCAGACCGTCACCCTCAATTTCGCTCAGTAGAGCCACCTCATGATTCGTCCCATCGCCCGCCTTGCCGTGTTGCTGCTGGCGCTGTCGCTGAGTCCGCTCGCCTACGCCGCCGCCGGCGGCGCCTCGGTGACGCTGAATCTGAAGGACGCCGACATCAACGCGCTGATCACCACGGTCAGCGAAGTGACCGGCAAGAATTTCGTCGTCGATCCGCGGGTCAAGGGCAAAGTGACCGTCATCTCGTCGAGTCCGATGGATCCGTCCAGCCTGTATGCGACTTTCCTGTCGGTGCTGGAAGTACAGGGCTTCACCGCAATCCCCTCCGGGCAGGTGATCAAGATCGTGCCGGTGGCCAACGCCCGCGAGGAGGCCGGCGGCACCAGCACCGCCGGAGTGCCGCGCGACCAGATCGTCACCGAGGTATTCAATCTGCAGAACGCCTCGGCACCGCAACTGGTGCCGATCCTGCGGCCGCTGGTGCCGCAGTGGGGACATCTGGCTGCCTACGCGCCGAACAACATCCTGATCGTCGCCGACCGCGCCGCCAACATCCAGCGGCTGGCGCAGATCATCGCCGACATCGATCAAAGCGGCGATCAGGGCCTGGACGTGGTGCCGCTGAAATACGCCGCCGCCGACGACGTCGCGCGCATACTCGGCTCGCTGGCGCAGCAGAGCAAGCAGATCGACCCGACCGCGCACCCGCCGGCGATCCTGACCGACACGCGCACCAACAGCGTGCTGATCGCCGGCGACCGCACCGATCGCGTGAAATTGCTCGACGCGATCAAGCAACTGGACGTACCGACCCAGAACAGCGGCGACACCCAGGTGGTCTACCTGCACTACGCCGACGCCGAGAAACTGGCGCCGATCCTGCAGGGTTACGCGCAGCAGGGACAGAGCGCCGGCGCGGCTGTCCGCGCCGGCGGCGCACCGTCGCCGCCGCCGTCGCCGGTCAGCGGCGGCGGCGGTGCCAATGGCGTCAACGTGATCGCCGACAAGGACACCAACGCACTGATCATCACCGCGCCGCCGAAGGCGATGCAGCTGATCCGCCACATCATCGCCCAGCTCGACATCCGCCGCGCGCAAGTGCTGGTGGACGGCATCATCGCCGAAGTCAGCGCCAACAAGACCAGCGAACTCGGTCTTGATTCCGTGATCTTCAACCCCAACAACGTCGCCACCGCCAACATCCTCAATCCGAATACCCTGCAGACGGTGTCGGGGGCCGCCACCACGCTCGGCAGCGGCGGCCGCACTTCGACAAGCAGCCTGGCCACGGCCGCCGCCGGCCTGATCGGCCAGGGCATCACCGCGGCCGCCGGCACACTGTCGTCCGGCGGCACCAGCTTCCTGCTGCTGCTCAGGGCGCTGAAAGGCGACGGCGACACCAACATCCTTTCAACGCCGTCGCTGGTGACGCTGG
>JAGWMX010000044.1 GCA_028871525.1 Gammaproteobacteria bacterium | reverse complement strand
AACTGAAGCGTCAAGGGTTGATGGGGACCGCCCGGGGTCAGCAGACCCCGGGCGTCCTTCCCCCGCCCCGCCCAGGTCACCGCTGCGACAACGCCGGCCGTCAGACCCCGGCCGCCATCGATCAGGCGCGTCAAGGGCGGAATCAAGCGCAGTTGGCGCGGTCATACAGTGTCGGAGGAGTTACCGTCATGAAATCCAAATCTGCGGTCAGATTGCTTGCATCGACCTGTGCGCTCGGCTTGCTCGGAGCCGCCGGCGGTGCCCAAGCGCAGGCTGATTCGACCAAGACGCTGACGGTGTGCGCTGACCCCGGCAACATGCCACTGTCGAGTCGCGAGCAGGCAGGCTTCGAGCAGAAAATCGCGCCACTGATCGCCACAGCGATGGGCGCCAGCCTGCATTGGGAATGGTGGCCGACAATTGGTCACGGCATGATGCGCAAGACCATAGGCTCGGGCTTGTGCGACGTCTGGATGGACATGCCACCAGGCGTTGAAGGCGCCGAAACTACGCTACCCCTGTATCGCTCGACTTTCGTTTTGGCGACACCAAGCCACCGCCGTCTGCGGATCAAGAATTTCGACGATCCGACACTGGCCCGGCTCAAACGGATTGGCGTCTATGAAACGTCGTCGATCCGCGAGGCGTTGGCCGAACACAGCATCCTCGGCAACACGATCATTCAGTATGTGACCTATGACACGGCGACCAACCCGAAGGATCAACCCTCGTATCAGGTACAGCAGGTGATCGACGGGCAACTCGACGCTGCGGCGACCTGGGGGCCACTGGCCGGCTACTACAAGACAGTGTTGCATGCACCGCTCGATATCCAGCCCACCAATTTGTGGTCGGACGATATTCCTCTGCAGGCCGAGATGGCACTGGCGGTAGCCAGAGGGCACGCCGACTTAAAGACTGCGCTTGATCAGGCGATGCGCGCGAAGAAAGACGAAATCCGTCAAGTTTTGATCGATTACGGCGTGCCCCTGGTCGAGTGCAAGGAATGCATCATCTCCGGCGATCTGCCGGCGCATCCGCCCTATTCGGGCAAGTTCAGCGTCACTGATTCGGCGGCGGCTGGTGGCGGCGTAAGCTTGGCCGAACTCAAACATTGGCTTGCCCAGGGCGCCGATCCCAACCTTGAACTTGACGACGCCATCATCGCCAACGATCCGGTTCGGGTGCGCTATCTTCTCGCACACGGAGCCGCCGTCAACGCACCCAACGGCAACGGCTATACGCCGTTGGTCGACGCCACCCGTTTTGGATTTGATCAGATCGCCACGTGTCTGGCCGGACACGGTGCCGACGTTAATCGCGCCGATGCCAGCGGCTGGAATCCGCTCCACTACGCTGCCTGGACCGACAATGATGCGCTGGTGCGCGCACTGGTCGCCCAAGGAGCGAAGGTCAATGCCCAGGATCCGAAGGGCATGACGCCGCTCGTTATCGCAGCCCAATACGGCAAGGCCAAGGCGGCCGAGGCGTTGATCGCGGCCGGGGCTGACGTCAACCAGCGCATCGGCGAAGGTGGCTATACGCCGCTGATGCTGGCGACCCTGTCCGGGTCGCAGTCGATTGTCGAGCGGCTGCTGGCGCACGGTGCCGATGTAAATATCGCGAACCCCGCCGGTGTCACGGCGCTGATGGTCGCAGCGGCGCACCAGGAGCCCGACATTGCCAAACTGCTGCTCGGGCGTGGCGCCGATCTGAACGCTCGCACAGCCGACGGCCGCACGGCCCTGAGTATCGCCAAGGAAAGCGGCAACGACGCTCTAGTGCAATTGCTGCAGGATTCTGCGGGCAACCATAGCGGTTAGGTCGCGTGCGCTTCGCGCTTCCGAGTCTGCTGCAGTCGAGCTTGCCGGTTGCCGGCGTCGCCGATTGTGTTTCGACGGCCGGAGTGCCCGGCCGGTGTAAGATCGATTTGATGCCGATTGTGCTGTGCGGCGGCATGCCGTCCGGCGACCAAAATTGGTTTCGCTAACCGCGAAGGAGAGCCGTTGTGTTGAAGAGAGTACTGGGCGGTCTGGGTATGATGGCGCTGTTGGCGGCTGCCGCGGCATATGCGCAAGGCAAGAATCCGGGCACGAGCGGCAAGGTTGACTACAGCAAGATGACGCCGCCGGAGCTGGTCAAGCAAGTACCGCTCGGGCATTTGAAGGATCCATATAACGACAAACAGACGGATATCGTTGCCCAGGGCCACCAGTTGTTCCTCAACAACGGTTGCAACGGCTGCCACGGCGGCGGCGGCGGCGGCGGCATGTGTCCGCCGCTGATCAACGATGTCTGGGTGTACGGCGGCGACGACGACACGCTGTTCCGGCTGGTGACGTTGGGCAGCGATGGGCTGCAGAAACTCGGCTATGCGCGCGTGGGTATGGAGAGCGTGGTTGGGCCGATGCCGGCGCACGGTCAGATCGTCAAGAGCGCTGACGATCTGTGGAAGATCATCACCTGGGTTCGCTCGGCCTATCACGGCGACCCGAAGTACAAATACGGCGGGCCGGTCGACGAAAACCCCAACCTGCTGCGGCTCCTGCACAAGAACTGAACGCCACCCCGGACGATTTCAGGCAAAGCTTATCCGACGGCAGAACAGCAAGCGAAAGCTGCAGCGCCAGCGGTTCTCGGCCGCCGGCGCTGCGGCTGATGGATACGCTCTTCAGGACGACGGCGGCTTGCCGCCCGACAATGCCGCGCGGTGTTCGGCAAGCACCGTCACCTGCGCCGGTTCGCGCTGGATACCGTGACGATGCATTTTGCGATACATGGTCTTGCGCGACAGGCGCAGGCGTGCGGCGGCGGCGCTAACATTCCAGTGGGTGGCGTGCAGAATCCGCAGCAGCGCCTCACGTTCAGCGCAGCCGAGCAGATCATCATCTTCGGCGCCACCGTCGGCCTTCGGCGCCGGTGCCGCCGACGTTGCTGCAGCGCTGATCGGAGCGGTAGCCGATAACCAATCCTCCTGCAAATCAGCGAGCGTCATCCGGTCACCTTCTCTGAGCGCCAGCATCGAGCGGATCACGTTGCGCAGCTGGCGCAGATTACCGGGCCAGGAGTATTGCAGCAGCCGCGACAGCAGCGCGTCGTCGAGTTCGGCGTGTTCGCCATCGCCGACTTCGAGTCGCAGCAACCGCTGGATCAGCGCTGATTTGTCGCCGCGACTGCGCAGCGGCGGTAGCGTAATGGCGATACCGTTAAGGCGATAGTAGAGATCATCGCGAAATGCGCCGCTAGCCACGGCATCGGCCAGATTGCGATGGGTGGCGCTGATGATGCGCACATCTACGGGTATCGGCTTGGAACCGCCGAGGGGTAATACCTCGTGATCTTCGATGACGCTCAACAGGCGCACTTGCAATGGCAGCGGCATGTCGCCGATCTCGTCGAGAAACAGCGTGCCACGACTGGCCTGCACGATACGTCCCATATGACCGGAACGGGTGGCGCCGGTAAATGCCCCAGGTTCGTAGCCGAACAATTCGCTTTCAATCAGCGTCTCTGGAATCGCCGCGCAGTTGACCGAGATGAACGGTCCACTGGCGCGATGACTGATGGCGTGGATCGCCTTGGCAAAATAGCCTTTGCCAGTACCGGTTTCTCCGAGAAGCAGGATTGAGATATCGCGGTTGGCCACGCGTTTGGCGACGCGCACGTTTTGCGCCATCGCCGGATCGCCGAAGGCCAACAATCCGAGCCGCTCGGCCTCGTCGTCTGCTGCCGTCGATTGACGCGCCGACCGCACCACCAGCCGCTCTGGACCCTGTACCGCAAAGAACAGTCGGTTGCCGTTGAGCCGGCCGCGGACCGCTTCCGGATGGAACGTCGTACGGCTAGCAAGCTGAATCAGCGTCATGGTTGTGGTGTCGAGAATCTCCTCGATCGAGTGCCCGCACAATGCGCCGTGCTCCGGGTGGCCGAGCAAATCCAGCGCACAACGATTGGCGCCGCGCACGATGCCTTGATCGTCGATTGCCAGCAAGCCTTCGCCGGAGGTGCTGACGAATTCGGGCCGGCGGTGGAAGCGCAGCACAAATTGATGCCGACAGCCATCCAGTAGAACGCGATTTTCGATGTTGAGCGCGGCGATGTTGACCATCGCCAGCGTCAGCGTCTGCGCAGCGCTGGCGCGTCCGGAGATATCCAGAGCGGCGAGCAGCTGGCCTTCGGGGTCGAAGATGGGCGCCGCCGAGCAGGTCAGTCCGGTGTTTTGCGCCAGAAAGTGCTCGTGCTCGTGGATCAGCACCGGGCGCCGCAGCACCAGACAGGTGCCCATGCCATTGGTGCCCTGGACCTCCTCGCTCCACACTGCGCCCTCGCGAAATCCGCTGCGGCGGGCGATGTCGGCGAAGCCTGGATCGCCCACGTAATTGACAATAACCCCGTCGCGATCGGTCAGCATCACCCCGAAGCCGCTGTGGAGCATTTGCCGGCATAGCTCGACCATCTCGATGTGTGCGATCGGCATCAGCGAACCGAGCGTTTCGCGCCGCATTTTGAGTTCGTTACGATCGATCAGCTGCGGCTTGCGCAACGTCGCCGGATCCAGCGCGTAGCGAACCCGGCAGCGTTGCCAGGAGCGCCGCACGTCCTGCGACAGCGTCAGTGCTTGCCCTTCTCCGCGCAGCGTGGCTTCGACCAAGCTGGCATGCTGACTCGCCACATTGTTGGCTTGCATGGCGTCTCCTCCTTCTCGCTCCGCGGCGTTGGTATATTTGTTTCGGCCCGCCAGAATGACCGTCGTTTGAGCCGGACGCGCAGTGTAGCGCTGTTCTTTGCCGCCCGGGGAGTGCCGCCAGCCGCTTGCGCCGAAACGACGAGCAAAAGCCCGAACAAAATGCCACGGATTCGCGCCCTGCAGATGGTCGATCGCAGCCGTCATCGTCGCTTGGCCGACACGAAAACAGGGGCCGTTTTTTGAACCGATCGCGCCTGCACTCGACACGGGCCTCTAAACTTCGGGTCGCATCGCCCCCCGATTCAAACATCTGTGGCCGGATCAGTAAAGCGACAGTAGGGCGCCGGTCAACTCGGGGGCATCGTCCAGCCGCAGCAATTGGTCCACTCGCTGACGCAGCTCGGCGATGTCCGCGTCGATGATCAGGCGCTTGACCTCCAGTAGGCTCGCCGGTCGCATCGAAAACTCGGTCAGGCCGAGACCGAGCAGCAGGCGCGTGTAGCGCGGATCGCCGGCCATTTCGCCGCACATCGCCACCGGACACCCTGCCCGCTCCCCGGCCTCAATGGTCATGCGAATCAGGCGCAGAACAGCCGGATGCAGCGGATCGTACAGATAATTGACGGTATCGTCGACGCGATCGATCGCCAGGGTATATTGGATCAGATCGTTGGTGCCGATCGAGAAAAACCGCGCGTACCGCGCCAGCGAATCGGCGGCCAGCGCCGCAGCGGGCACCTCGATCATCGCGCCGACCGTGATTGGGTCGGTGAGCGGATAGCCTTCGTCCGACAGCTCTTCCCGGGCGCGCTCGATGATCGCCTGTGCCTGCCGAAATTCGCTGACGTGGCTGATCATCGGCAACATGATCTGAACCCGCCCGTGGACGGATGCGCGCAGCAGTGCACGAATCTGGGCACGAAACAGCGCCGTCTCCTTCAGGCACAGGCGGATCGCGCGCAGGCCCAGCGCCGGATTATTCGGTAGCGGGCCAGCGCTACGGCCCGAGTCGACTTGCTTGTCGGCTCCCAGATCCAGCGTGCGGATCGTAATCGGCCCGGCTACACGCGCGACGACGCGCGCGTAAGCTTCGTACTGCTCGTCCTCGCTGGGCGGCTGGCGCCGGTTCATGAACAGAAATTCGGTGCGGTACAAACCCACACCCTCGGCACCGAGAGCGGCGGCCTCGTCGGCGTCCTCGGGCAGTTCGATATTGGCCAGTAAACGGATTTTGACGCCATCGCGCGAGATCGCCGGACGATCTTTCAGCCGACCGAGCGCAGCGCGGTATTCCGCCTGACGGCGCTGGCGCTCGCGGAAAAAACGCAGTGCCTGCGGGTCCGGATCGGCCAGTGCGTGACCGCGTTCACCGTCGACGATCAAGGTTTCGCCGTCCACAAGCAACCGGCGCGCGCCATGGACGCCAACCACTGTTGGAATGCCGAGGCTCCTGGCCAGGATCGCGCTGTGTGACAGCGGGCCGCCGTACTCTGCAATCAGCCCGGCAATGCCTTGCTGCGACCAAAGGATGACGTCGGCCGGGGTCAGGTCGTCGACGACAACCACGGGCGATTCGGTCATCGGCCCGGCAATCGGTTCAATGGGAGTCTCGCCGCGAGCGCCCTCGGCACGTTCCTGACGCAGCAGTATGCGCAGCACGCGCCGTGCCACTTGGTCAACGTCGTCGCGGCGGGATCGCAGGTAGGGATCCTCCATCTGCTCGAACACCGCCGCCAGCGCGTCGTGCTGACGCTTGAGCGCCGCCTCGGCGTTGCAATGCCGCTCGCGAATGATCGACACCACCGCCTCGGTCAGCGCGCGGTCGTCGAGCATCAACAAATGAGTGTCGATGAAGGCGGCGATCTCGTCCGGAGCGCCGCCGGGGATAGTCGAACGCACGGCACGCAGCTGTTCCTTGGCGCGACGTTGCGCACCGTAGTAGCGAACCACTTCGTGTTCGATATCCTCGGCGGCGATCGTGTATTCCGGAATCTCCAACTCGCCGATGTGCAAACGCTGCGCGCGGCCGATACCGATGCCACGCGCCACGCCAATGCCGGAAAGCCACAAGCTCATCGCCGTCGTCCGCCGTCGTGGCCGTTCATGAGTCTTCCTCGAAACGATCCGCGGCCAAGGCGCACAGTGCGTCCAGTGCCGCCCGCGCATCAGGGCCTTCGGCGAGCAGAGTGATCTTCGTGCCTTGGGCGGCGGCCAGCATCAGAACGCCCATGATGCTTTTGCCGCTGACTTCTCGCTCGCCGGCGCGCACCCGAATCTCCGAGCCGAAGCGGCCGGCCAATGTCACCAGCTTGGCCGCCGCACGCGCGTGCAGGCCGAGGCGATTGACGATCGTCACCGTGCGCTGCATCGCCTCAGCGCTCCCGGCAGTAGATCACTACGCCGCGCTGCCCACCCTCGACGGCATTTTTCGCCATCGCCTGCAGATCCGCCGCCGGATAATTGAAAATCCGCACCAGCATCGGCAGATTGATGCCGGCCACCACTTCGGTGCGCGGCAGCTCGGCCAGCTGTACCGCGATATTGGACGGTGTCGAGCCGAAAGCGTCGGTCAATAGCAGCACGCCGGCGCCGTCGTCGAGCCGCTCGATGGTCCGTCGCCCCTGACGCAGCAACACGTCGGTGGCCTGCACCCTGCGTACTTCGAGTACATCGGTCGCCAGCGGCAGCGGACCGATCATGTCGCGCACGGTCTCCAGCAGCAGGTGCCCAAGCCTGCTGTGGGTGACCAGCAACACTCCGACGCTCACGGTGCTGCGCCTCCGAGATCGCGATGTTTGACGCTCAACGAACCGACCTCGTCGCGCAACGCCACGCCGAGCCGCTCGACCAGGTACACCGAGCGATGGCGTCCGCCGGTACAGCCGATCGCCACGGTCAACCAGGTGCGATCCCGATTGGCAAAGACCGGCAGCCAGCGCCGCAGCAATTGCTCTAGATCGGCCGCGTAGTCGCGCGCTTCCGGATAGGCATCCAGGTAAGCGGCAACCGCAGCGTCCCGACCGCTGAGTGCGCGCAGCGCCGGCTCCCAATGCGGGTTCGGCAGGCAGCGGGCATCGAATACGAAATCCACGCCCTCGGGGACGCCGTTCTTGAAACCAAAAGACAGCAGTGTCAACGCCAGACCCCGCTGCGGCGAAGTTTCGATGCGCGCTTGGATCGCCTCGCGCAACTGATGCAGATTGGTGTGGCTGGTGTCGAGCACGTCGTCGGCCAGGTCGGCGATCGGCTTGAGCAGGCGCCGCTCCTGCCCGATCGCCTCGGCCAGCGTGACCTCGGGGCCGACCAGCGGATGGCGCCGTCGGGTTTCGGCGTAGCGGCGCAGGATTACGTCGTTTTCGGCGGTCAGGAACAACACCCGCACTTCCACACCGCGGTTCTTCAGTGCGTCGACGAACAGCGGGAAATCTTCGATCTCCCGTGCGTTGGCACGCGCATCCACCCCCAGCGCGATGCAGGCAAAACGCGGCGAGGGATGTGCCAGCGCGTGACCGATCAGCGGCTGCAGCAGGTCCGGCAGCAGGTTGTCGATGCAAAACCAGCCGAGATCCTCGAACTGCCGCAAAGCGACCGTTTTCCCCGCGCCGGACAGCCCGCTGACGATGGTCAATTGCATGCGCGCCCATCCGCCGCCCGCAGCTTTGCGGTTTGCCGCACGGCCAACTCGGCTTCGGCGCAGCGGCCGGCCAGGCGCCACCAGTGATCGCGGCAAGCGGCTTCGATCATCACCGCCGGATTATGCCCGAGCCCCCGCGCCAGTCGCAGCGCCGGCAGCCGCACCCCGCCGAGTTCACAGGTGCGCCGGGCGCCGGATAACCGATCGGCGCTGCGGATCGCTGTCCGGGCGGTGAATTCGAACAGCAGATCGATGCGCGCACGCGACGTCAGCGCCGCGCAGCCGTGTAGCGCCCGCACGTCCAAAACACCAAGCTCGCGTACTTCGATAAAACCCCGCAAAATCGCCGGCGCCTCGCCGATCAACAAATATGGAGGCGACGACTGCAACTCAACGTAATCGTCAGCGACCAGCCTGTGGCCGCGGGCCAGCAATTCGAGCGCCAGTTCGCTCTTGCCGGCGCCGGCGGCGCCACGCAGCAATACGCCAAGTCCGTAGACCTGCAGCAACACACCATGTACGCCGCCCTTTTGCCGCGTCTGCTCGCGCAAGTCTCGTAACCGCAGATACGCTGGTTCGTCGCACTGCTCGACCTCACCGGGGAACACCGCGGCGAGACCTAAAAAACGCGGCTGCGCGCCGCAGATGATCAGGCGCCGGCAACCGGCACGATAGAGCCGGCGCAGTACCGCCGCATCAGCCTGCGGCGAGGCGGCCCACAACTCGGCGGCACTGCCGGCAACCAGCACCCGCGCGACGAACCGCGGGTGGAACCAAGCCACTGACGGCAGCGTGGCACGTGTCATCACCGCGGCGCCGTGCGTGCGCGGTTCAGTGTGTCAGTAAAGCGTACAGCGCGGCCGCATCCGTCGCCGCGCGAGTCTTTTCGCAGAACACCTCGTCGGAAAGTTTTTCGGCGATCGCCGCCAAGTGCTTGAGGTGGTCGCCGGTAGCGTTTTGCGGCACCAACAGACCGAAGACCAGGTCTACTGGCTGGCCGTCGTGTGCCGCGTAGTCCACCGGATTGCGCAGGCGGATGAAGGCGCCGAGGCTGGCATCGACGCTCGGCAGACGACCGTGTGGAATCGCCACACCGTGACCAAGTCCGGTGCTACCGAGTTTTTCGCGGCCGGTGAGGCTGGTCAGCACTTCGGACAGAGCCAGGCCGGGCTTCGACAGGCGGCTGGCGATCTCTTCAAGTACGCGCTTCTTGCTGGCGGCGACGACGTCGACGGCAATGCGCTCGACGCTCAGTATCTGCGAGAGGTTCATCGGCTTTTTATGTCCTTGTGGCACGCCGCCAGTGGCGGCGTATGCATTCTCAAAAGCCGTAAGGATAACGTCATTCGTCCACCGTACCGGTGCCGTTTGCGCCGAGCGCCTCCTTGAGGCCTTCGCGGGGGCGATGTCCGCGCAGGCGCTCCTTGTGCCGTCGCGTCTGGCCGTCGAGTTTGTCCATCATGCCATCGATGGCGGCGTACATGTCCGACTCGATCGCCTCGGCATGCAACTGTGCGCCGCTGGCATGGATCGTGGCCTCGGCCTTGTGGCCGAAACGCTCCACCGTCAGCACCACTTCTGCGCCGATCAGCCGATCGAAATGGCGTTCCAGCCGTTTGATTTTATCGGCGACATGATCGCGCAGCGCCGGAGTCAAATCCACATGGTGACCGGTGATGTTCAAATTCATCGACGAATCTCCTGATTGTGCGGGTCATGCGACACGCGTTTAGGGCGCCAACCTGCAGGAACGGACGCCTTCATGCCCTGAAAAGTTCACGCCGGCGGTTTACGCTCGTGCGACGGCGGGATCCGCAATGCTTCGCGATACTTGGCCACGGTACGTCGGGCAACTTGGATGCCTTCCCGCTGCAGCAGATCGGTGAGCGCGGCGTCGGACAGCGGTTGAGCCGTATCTTCCTGTGTGATCAGACGCTTGATCATGGCTTGAATCGCGGTTGCCGAGCAGGTACCTCCTTGCGTGGTGTGCACGTGACTGGAAAAAAAATGCTTGAGCTCATATAAACCCCGTGGGGTCAGCATGTATTTATTGGCGGTGGCGCGCGAGACGGTCGACTCGTGCACGCCGAGCCGGTCGGCGATGTCACGCAGTACCAGCGGGCGCATCGCCTCGGGACCGTATTCGAGAAACGCGCGCTGTTCCTCGACGATACATTGCGCCACCCGCAGCAGCGTCTGGTTGCGTGCTTCCAGGCTGCTGATGAAGTAGCGTGCCTCGGCCAGATGCTGTTTCAGCGTGAGCTGATCGCGCGAAGTATCGGCGCGGCGGATCAGGCTTTGGTAGTAGCGGTTGACCCGCAATTTAGGCGTGTGCTCGGGGTTCAGCGACACCCGCCAGCGGCCTTCCCTTTTGGCGACGTGCACGTCAGGGGCAACGTAGTCGTTTTCGTGACTCTGGAACGGGCGGCCCGGGTGTGGCTGCAGCCGCGCGATCAACGCCAGCGCACCGGGCACCACTTCCGCGGGCAGACCGGTCACCTTGGCGAGCACATCGGGATCGCGACGCGCGATCAGCGCCATCGGCGCTTCGAGCAAACGCAGCGCCTCGGCGCGCAGTGGCGTGTCCTGGCGGAACTGCGTCAGCTGCAGGCGCAGGCATTCGCTCAGATCGCGCGCCGCCACGCCGGGCGGATCGAAATCCTGCACCGCGTCGAGCACGCGTTCGATGCGCGTCTGATCCACCGCGAAGCGCTCACGGATGCGGGCCACCAGACCCTCCCAGTCCTCCAGATAACCCTCGTCGTTGACCGCATCGATCAGGTAGACGGCGATTTCGGCGTCGGTTTCGTCGAACGGCGCGATGCTGGCCTGCCAGACCAGGTGTTCACGCAGACCCTCGGTGGTATGCAGGCGCTGCTGCAGGAAGTCGGTCGTGCCATCGTCACCGTCGCGCGCCAGCGCGCCGGGGACGCCGTCGTAGATGTCGCTCCAGTCGGCGTCGACCGGCATCTCCTCCGGGATCACTCCGTTTTCCGAGATTTCCAGCGCACGCTCGCCGACAGTCTCCAGCGCCGATGTCTCGGCTTCGGTGGCCGCGGCCAGCGCTTCATCGAGATCATCCGTCTCTTCCCCCGCTTCATCGTCGGTCAGTTCAAGCATGACGTTGGATTCCAGCGCCTGACGGATCTCCAGCTGCAAATCGAGGCTGGAGAGCTGCAACAGGCGGATTGCCTGCTGCAGTGCCGGCGTCATTGTCAGCGCCAGTCCGGTGCGCAGCGACAGTGTTTGCTTCATCGACGGGAATGTGAGCTGCCCATGGCACGATTCTAGCCGTGCGCGCACTTCCCTGCGGCGGTGTATAGTTTCGAAAATTAGGCTGCCGACGGCAGCCGCGGCTCAGGCTCACTACAAACGAAACTGCTCGCCCAGATAAACCCGGCGCACAGTCGGATTTTCCAGCAACACCGGCGGCGGCCCTTCGGCGATCACCTGGCCCTCATTCAGAATATAACCACGGTCGCAGATACCCAGCGTCTCGCGCACGTTGTGGTCGGTGATCAGCACGCCGATGCCGCGTGCCGACAGACTGCGGACGATATTCTGGATTTCCAGCACCGCGATCGGATCGACACCGGCGAACGGTTCATCGAGCAGTATGAAACGTGGCGCCGCTGCCAGTGCGCGGGCGATCTCCACCCGCCGACGTTCGCCGCCGGACAGACTCATTCCCAATCCGTCGCGGATGTGGGTGACATGCAGTTCGTTCAGCAGGCGTTCGAGTTCGCGCTGTCGAGCGGCAGCATCCAGGTTCTCGCGCAGCTCCAATACGGCCATTACGTTGTCGGCTACTGAGAGCTTGCGGAAAATAGAAGCCTCCTGCGGCAGATAGCCGACGCCGAGGCGCGCGCGCTGGTGCATCGGCAGTCGGGTGATGTCCTGGCCGTTGAGCTCGATGCGCCCGGCGTCCGCCCGTACCAGACCGACCAGCGTGTAAAAGCAGGAGGTTTTACCGGCGCCGTTGGGACCGAGCAGACCGACGATCTCGCCGGCCTCGATCGAAAGCGAAACGTCGGCCACGACCGCGCGGCGGCGGTAGCGTTTGATCAATCCGTGCGCCGACAGCTTCGCCGGCGCCGGCGAGTCGCCGCGGCGCTCGGCCAAGGCACGGTCCAGTGCTTCAAGAGCCGGGTCGCGGCCATCGCTCATGGTGGATTGCCGGTGGAGGCGGGTGTCGCAACGGCGCTCGAGTGGTCGCTCGATCCGGGCGCTGCAGCGCCACCCGAGGCCGGAGCGGCGGGCGCGGTGGCGCCCGTAGCAGCGGGGGCAGTCGAGCTCGCCGCAGCCGGCGGCTGGATCACGATATGCACTTGGCCGCCGGCACCGCCGACGGCTTCGACCGCGCGCTGAGAGACGTTGTAGCGGATATCCTGGCCGCGGACCTGATTGTCGCCTCGGGAGAACACCGCATCCCCGGTCAACTCGACGACGGAGGTGGCCGAGTCGTAAGTGAGTTGGCGCGCCTGGGCGTTGACCGGAGGATCATCGGAACCCTTGCCGGGATGGTGAAGCTCGGCCGGAGAGCCGTTGATCACCGCATGCACCTGGCCATCCGTGCTTTGCTGCGCCTGCATCCGCGCACCGTCCAGTTCCAGCGTGTCGGAGCGCAGCTTGACGTCGCCGAGATAGATCATCGTCTTTCCATGGGAAAGTTCGGCGCGATCAGCACTGATCTCGATCGGCCCGCTGGGACGTAACACCTGCGGGTTGGGCGGCGCCAGCGCGGCTTTTTCCGCTTCGTTGTGATCGACGACCGAACCGGCGACGGTCGCCGGTGCCGCACTGGCTGCTGCCGGCGGAGCGCTGACGGTTGCCGCGTTGCCGATGACCGAAGACTGCGCTGCCGGAGCAGCATGCGCTGCGGTCAGCAGCGCGCCGCACGCGGCGGCGAGCACAGCAATGCCGCAAACTTTACTGTGAGCCGGTGTCATAGTGCATCCGTACGTCAGACAGCAGTTCCAGATCCTGAGATCCCCAGTCGCCGCGCACCCCGACCGCACTGCCGCTGCGATGCGGACTGGTGACGGTCAGCGGCGCATCGCCATGCAGCCGGCGCGCACCCGGATTCAGCCACAGATCCTGCGTCAGCAGTTGCAGTGGCTCGCCGTCGTCGGGCCAGCGGCCGTCGAGCTGCACGCGACCGAGCAGTTTGGCTTCGTCGGTGCCGGCCGGCAACCATGCCGCCGGTGCGGTTAACACCCAGGGCGCGCCATGAAAACCCAACGCGGTGAGCTGCAAGTCTCGCGCGCGGCCGCTACCGTCGTCAAAATATTCGACTTCGGCGGCGTGGCCGGTCAAGCTCGGCATGCCATCTTCGCCGTAACGCGTCCACTGCGCATCGATCACCGTGTAACGCGGCAGATTCAACGGTTGGGCCTTGGCCGGGAAACTAGGTTGCTGGCGCTGCAATTGGTACAGCAGCGCAGCGCCGGCCAGGCACAGGCTCAGTGCAACCCAGGTACGCCGCCGGATCACGGACGCTCCCGGACCGCCAGCAGCAGATCGGCGGCTTCGCGCACCGCTCCCTGTCCGCCACCGAAGCGGCTGGTCCAATGCGCGGCCGCTATCACCGAAGGATGTGCGTCGGCGACGGTCATCGCCAGTCCGGCGCGTCGGAGCAGCGGCAGATCGGGCACGTCATCGCCCATCACCGCGAATTCCCGGTCCTCGAGCCGGAGCTGATCACGCAGCGTTTCGAAGGCCTCGACCTTGTCGTCGACGTTGAACCAGCAGCGGCGGATACCGAGAAATGCCAGACGCTCAGCGATGCCCTCCGCCGGCCGGCCGGAGATCACCGCCACTTCGAAGCCGGCGCCCAACAACAGCTTGATGCCGAAACCGTCGCGCACGTGCACGGCCTTCCATTCCACGCCGTCGGGTCCAAGGTACAGCCTGCCGTCGGTCATCACGCCGTCGACGTCCAGGACCACGCAGCGTACACCGCGGGCGCGCTCGGTCGGCGTCGGCGCCATGCTCACACCACCCCCGCGCGCAGCAGGTCGTGCATGTGAATCACGCCGACCAGGTGGCCGTCGTCGCCGGTCACCAGCAGGGCGGTGATCTGATGCTGCTGCATCAGGTTTACCGCCTCGGCTGCCAGCCGCTCGGCCGCGATACGTTTGCCGCCGCCGGTCATCACTTCGCCGATGGATACACGGCGCACGTCGGCGCCGGCATCGAGCACGCGGCGCAGATCACCGTCGGTGAACACGCCGAGCACGTGCTGCCCGGCATCGACTACCGCCGTCATGCCCAAACCTTTGCGCGTCATTTCCAGCAGCGCCTCGGTGAGCGGGGCATCGGGGGCAACACGGGGCAGACGTTCACCCCGGTGCATCAGATCGGCCACGGTCAGCAGCAGCCGCCGGCCGAGCACGCCGCCCGGATGGCTGCGGGCAAAATCACTGGCGGTGAAACCGCGGCATTGCAACAGCGCCACCGCCAGCGCATCGCCTAACGCAAGGGTCGCGGTAGTGCTGGCGGTCGGCGCCAGATTGAGCGGGCAGGCTTCCTGGGCAACGCCGATGTCGAGATGAACGTCGGCGGCGCGCGCCAGCGTCGAGTCCAACCGGCCGGTCATCGCGATCAGCGGAATCCCGAGGCGTTTGATCAACGGCACGATGGTCAGTAATTCGGCGGTTTCGCCGGAATAGCTGAGCGCCAGCACGGTGTCCTGGCGGGTGATCATGCCGAGATCGCCGTGGCTGGCTTCTCCAGGATGCACAAAGAATGCGGGTGTTCCGGTGGAGGCCAGCGTGGCCGCGATCTTGCCGCCGATATGCCCACTCTTGCCCATGCCGGTGACGACGACGCGGCCGTCGCAGTGCAGCAGCACTTCGCAGGCGCTGGTGAACGCGGCGCCCAGACGTGGGCACAGCGCGTCGATGGCGTCGCGCTCGACCTCCAGCACACGCCGGCCGAGCGCAAGCAACGCTTCGGCATCGAGGCTATGGGTGTGGTCGTTCAAAAGTGCTCGTCGAAAAAAGCCGGCTCGGCATCTATAGCTTACCGAAAGCGGCGTGCCTGGCCGACGGCTGCCGACTGACCGGGAGAAAATGGGCTAGTGCGCACCAGCCGCCGCCGGCAGCGGTGCGCCGGCACGCGGCGGACGCGAGAACCACACCAGCACCGACAAGCCGACGAACAACCAGCCGACCAACCAATAGATTTCGTTCAAGCTCTGCATAAAGGCCTGATTTTTGATCTGCGTGGCCAGCTCGCCCAGAGCTTGCTGCGGACTTAAGCCCAGCTCATTGGCGCGGCTCAGCCAGTGCTGCGCCATCGGATTGGCAGCGTTCACCTGAGCGGTGATCGCCTGATCGTGGAACGCTTCGCGCGCATCCCACAGCGCCACGCTAAGCGAAGTGCCGATCGACAGCGCGATCAGCCGCATGAAGTTGAACAGGCCGGAGGCGGCGGCCACCGTATCCGGCGCCAGCCCGCGCAGCGACAACGTGATCAGCGGAATGAAGAAGAACGGCATGCCGATACCCCAGGGCAGCCGCACCAGGAACAGGCGCTGAAAACTGATCTGCGTGTCAGCGTCGCTCATCAGAAAGCTCAGACCCGCGAACAGCAGCATGCCGAAGGTGACCAGCACGCGCAGATCGACCTTGTCGGCGAAGCGGCCGACCACCGGCGACAGGAAGACGCCGAAGATGCCCAGCGATGCTGTGGTGATGCCGGCCCAGGTCGGATCGTAGTTCAGGCTGGTCTGCAGCCACAGCGGCAGCAGCACCACGCCGCTGAAGTAGGCCATGTAGCCGAACGTCATGGCGCTGGTGGCGACGGTGAAATTGCGCTGCTTGAACAGGCGCAGGTCGACCAACGGATGCTTGTCTGTAAGTTCCCAGGCCACGAACAGCGTCAGCGCAAAAGCGGAAGCGAGGCCGAGCGTGACGATCATGGGGGAGCCGAACCAGGCCAGATCGTTGCCCTTGTCGAGCATCACCTGCAAGCAGAACACGCCGACGATCAGCAGAATCAGGCCGACGGCATCCACCGGCAGGCGCAGGATGCGGGTTTCGCGCTGCCGCAGGATCCACCAGGTGACGCCGGCGGCGAGGATGCCGATGGGCACGTTGATGTAGAAAATCCACTGCCAGGCGTAGTCGTCGGTGATCCAGCCGCCCAGCACCGGTCCGGCCACCGGTCCGACCACGGCCGTCATACCCCAGATGCCGTTGGCGAAGCCGTGGCGCTCGGGTGGGTAGTTCGACAGCATCAGGCTCTGTGACAGCGGAATCATCGGTCCGGCCGCCGCACCCTGCAGCGCCCGCGCTAGCAGCAGCATGGGGAAGTTCAGGGCTGCCCCGCACAGAAACGAGAACAGCGTGAACAACAGCGTGCAGGCCACGAACAGCCGCACCTCGCCGAAGCGTCGCGCCAGCCAGCCGGAGATCGGCACTGCCACCGCGTTGGAGACGGCGAACGAGGTGATCACCCAAGTGCCCTGATTGGGCGAAACCGCCAGCTCCCCGGCGATGGTCGGGATCGAGACGTTGGCGATCGACACGTCGAGCACGTTCATGAACACCGCCAGCGCGAGCGCCAACGTCACCAGCGCCAGCCTGGCCGGCGGCAGCCACGGGTGCGCGGGAGCCTGCGTCAAGAGGCGTTTCCGGCTGCGACATCTGCGGAAACACCATTCTCGCGCAGAATCTTTTCCACCAATGTTTCGAACCCCGATTGTTGCCGACGATAGACGTCGGTGCTGTACACCGCTTTCGGCGGCGGCGCGCTGGCCAGCACCTTGCTGCCGGTGTCGTGGGCATCGATGGTGACCGCCATCGACAGGCCGATGCGCAGCGGGTGTTTTTCGATCTCGTCCGGCTGCAGACGGATGCGCACCGGCACCCGGCGCACGATCTTGATCCAATTGCCGGTGGCGTTCTGCGGCGGCAGCAGTTCGAACGCCGAACCGGTCCCCGCGGAGAGGCCCGCCACGCAGCCGTGATAGACCACGCCGCTGCCGTACTGGTCTGCCGTGAGTTTCACCGGCTGGCCCAGGCGCACGCGCTTAAGCTGCGTCTCCTTGAAATTGGCGTCGACCCAGATCTGCTGCAGCGGCACGATCGACAGCAACGGCTGGCCGGGAGTCACACGCTGGCCGATCTGCACGCTGCGCTGGGCCACGTAGCCGCTGGCCGGCGCCAGGATTTCGGTACGTTTGAGATCCAGCCAGGCGCGGTGCAGGTTCGCGATCGCCCGCTGCACCTGCGGAATCTGGCGCAGGCTCGGCGCGTCGGTCTGCGTCTGCAGCACCGCCAGCTGATGTCGCGCACGGATCAGTTCCTGCTGCGCGCTCTGATAAGCGGTCTGCGCGTGCTGGAACCGTTCCTGCGTCACGCCGTGGATGGCGATCAGGTGCTGGTCGCGCAGATCGTCGCGCCGAGCCTGCGCCAACTCCGCACCGCGCAGGGCGATGCCGGCCCGCGCCGCATCTTCCTGCTGATGCAGCTGGCGGACCTGGCGCACGGCGCCGCCGAGCGCCGCTTCGGCGTGATTCAGCGCAATCTCCTGATTGCTGTGGTCGATGGTGACGACCGCCTGGCCGGCCTGCACCCGGTCGGTGTCGTCGGCGCGGATCGCGACCACCGTGCCGGCAATCTGCGGCGTCAACGGCAGACGGTTGCCGGCGACATAGGCGTCGTCGGTGCTGACGTAGAACCGGCTGACCAGAATCCAGTAGGTGCCATAGCCGATCAGGCCGAGCGCGAAAATCAGCACGATGCCGCCGATCCAGCGGTCACGCAGACGGCGGCGGCGCTGCTCGGTGCGGGCGGTATCGGAGGTGTCTGCGGTTTCGTTCACGATGAGGTTTTCGGAGTCGTCGGGTAGACTGCGGCGCTGGCTGCAGATGCCGAGGCATTCCACCAGCCGCCGCCCAGTGCGCGGAACAGCGTCGCGGTATCGGTCAGGCGTGCCAGCCGCGCCTGAGTCGAGCGGATCGCGGCGCGCTGCTGCCGCTGCCGCGCCGCGTAGACGTCGAGCAGATCGGCGGCGCCGGCCTGATAGCGGCCCTCGACCACCGCCAGCGCTTGCTGTGCGGCATCCAGCGCCTGCTGGCGCGAGCGCAGCGTCCGGGCGTCGTTGTCCAGGGCGCGCAGCGCGTCAGCCACTTCGGCAAAAGCCTTCAGCGCGGTCTTGCGGTAGTCGGCGGCGGTCGCGCGGTACTGATCCTGCGCGGCGCGTTTCTGCGCGCGCAGGGTGCCGCCTTCGAACAGCGGCGCCATCAGTTGCGCGCCGATATTCCAGATCGCGCCCGGCGCGTCCGCCAGATCCCCGGGATGCAGGCCGACCCGGCCGTAGGCGGCGGTCAGCCGGAAATCCGGCAGCAGCCGTGCGCTGGCGACGCCGACGCGTGCCAGTTCGGCGTGCATCACGCCGGCGGCGGCGAGCACATCCGGTCGCTGCCTCACCAGTTGCGACGGCAGGCTGAGCGGCAGCCGGGCCGGCAGGGTGAAGTCGTTCATCGTGAACCGGTGTCCGCGATAATCGGCCGGCGCCTGCCCGGTCAGGATCGCGAGCCGGTGCCGTGCCACTGCGATCTGCTGCTGCAGCGCCGGCAGCGTCGCCTCGATATCGGCCAGCTGTTGCCGCGGGTTTAGCACGTCGCTGCGTTGCGCAGCGCCGTACGCCTCCTGTTGTTCCACCAACTGCAGTATCGCGCGTTGTGCAGCGGCGATCTTTTCGGTGGCCCGCAGCGCCGCGCGGGCCACCGCTTCGGTCAGCGCACTGGCAACGACGTTGTCGATCAGCGTCAGCCTGGTTTCGAGCAGGCGATCGCGCTGCACTTCGGCCAGCGCCTGCTGGCTTTCGATCTGTCGCGCCAGCGCGCCGAACAGATCGAGCTCATAGTCGGCCGAGAGCTGTGTCTGATAAAGCGTAAAGCTCTGGACGAACAACGGCTCCTCGAGACCGATCGAGCGGCCGGTGACGCGGCTGCGGCTGACGTCCGCGCCCGCCTCCAGATGCGGATAACGACCACCGGCGACCGCGTTGACCGCTTCCTGCGCCGCGGCCAGCCGTGCCCGGCCGGCGGCGATGGTCGGGTTGCCGGTCAGCGCCTGTTCGATCAACGCATCCAGTGCCGGCGAACCGAACAGCCGATACCAGTCCGAACGCACCTGCCGGGTGCGGTCAAACACCTGGGCGCAACCGTCGGGCCCGGAAGTCGACACGGTCTTCTGCAGTGTCCTGCCGGCCTCATAACCGCTTTGGGTTGGCGCCGGCGGCGTCTTGAAATCCGGCCCGACGACGCACCCGGATAGCGCCAGGGCGGCGACCATGACGGTCGCTGCGCCGCTGCGCCCGTCGCAGCAGGTCGAGCCATTGCCTGAGCGATGGCGGCGTAACGCCGCGCGCGTGCTTGACATGAATGAACTAAACGGTTCAGTTTTGATGCGCTAAGCTAAAGTGCCCTTGTTCAGACGTCAAGCGTTCCCATCCGGACTCAAACCGTGAATGTTTCTCTGACCCATGAATCACCGTGGGCCGCGCGCAGTGAAAACGCCGGCACGCGGCAACGCAAAACCGAGAAAATCCTCGACGCGGCCCTGCAGGCTTTTCTCGAAGCCGGTTATGGCGCAGTTTCGATGGATGTGATCGCCGCGCGCGCCGGCGTTTCCAAGGCCACCGTGTATACGCGCTTCCCCAGCAAGCAGGCGTTGTTCGCGGCTGTGATCACGCGCGAGTGCGAGGCGTGCACGCAGCGCATGACGCTGGCCGAGACGGCGCCGGCGCCGGATCTGGCGAGCGCGCTGCACCGGATCGCCGAGACGCTGCTGGACATCATCACTCTGCCGCAAAATCTGGCGATCCAGCGTCTGGTGATCGCCGAGGGGCCGCGCTTTCCGGAGCTGGGCACGATGTTCTACGAGTACGGGCCTGCAGTGACGCTGCGCAATCTTGCGGCGTTTCTGCAACGTGAACGCACGCGCGGTGAGCTGCAAATCCTCGACGCCACCGCCGCCGCGCAGCAATTCATCAGCCTACTGCGCGGTGACATTCAGATTCGTGCGCTGCTGGGTGCGGGTGACCTGTCAAAAACGGCGCGTAAGCGCGTTGCCGATCATGCCGTAAAAGCATTTCTGCAGCTCTACGCGGACGCTCGCTAACATCGCCGATCCACGTCGAGTGCGCTTTTATCGCTTGCAGTGGTCGCAATAAGGAATTCACCCGCGAGGACACGCTATGGCGAGCTCCGTCGCGCGCAAGCTCATCAACGCGCATCTCGTCGACGGCGAGATGAAGATCGGTGAACCCATCGGCCTGGAAATTGACCAGACCCTGACTCAGAACGTCACCGGCACGCTGGATGCTGGAGCTGGGCGGCGCTGGACCTGGACCGCGCCAAGACCGAGCTGTCGGCGCAGTACGTGGACCACAACCTGCTGCAGACCGACTTCAGGAATCCGGACAACCATCTGTTTCTGCTGTCGGCCTGCCGCAAGTTCGGCGTGCACTACAGCCGCCCCGGCAACGGCGTCAGCCACCCGGTGCACATGGAGCGCTTCGGCAAGCCCGGCAAGACGCTGCTGGGTTCCGACAGCCATACCTGCGCCGCCGGCTCGCTGGGCATGCTGGCCATCGGCGCTGGAGGTGGCGCTGGCGATGGCCGGTTATCCGTTCCACGTCAGGATGCCGAAAATCATGGGCGTCAAGCTCAACGGCGAACTTCCAGACTGGGTCAGTGCCAAGGACGTGATTCTTGAAATGCTCAGGCGTCACGACGTCGACGGCGGCGTCGGAGGATCATCGAGTACCACGGTCCGAGCCTGGCCGGGCTGTCGGCGATGGACCGCCACGTCATCGCCAACATGGGTGCCGAACTGGGCGCCACCGCCACCGTGTTCCCGGCCTGCGCACCGTGCCACGCAACTTCCCCGGCCGTTCCGGCACCGACGACGATCAGGTTTACCTATGCAGCCCGGAGACCGCGACCGCCTCGGCGCTGACCGGCAGGATCGCCGATCCGCGCACACTGGAAATGGACTATCCCCGCGTCACTGAGCCCGCCGAGTTGCACGTGCACAGCGGCGGTATCGCCGCGCCGGCGGACAACGGCGAGACCGTCGAACTGGTTCGCGACCCAATATCCAGCCGCTGCCGGACACCGATCCGCTGCCGGCGGATCTGTCCGGCCCGGTGCTGCTCAAGGTCGGCGACGACGTCTCCACCGACGAGATCATGCCGGCCGGCTCGCGGGTGCTGCCATATCGCAGCAACATCCCCAAAATCAGCGAATTC
>JAGWMX010000141.1 GCA_028871525.1 Gammaproteobacteria bacterium | reverse complement strand
GACTTTGTTTTTCGATTATACTCCGAATACCGGAATTTCGTGGATTGACAGATTCGGTTTCGACGGCGTTACCGGCGCCGGGATCTCGTCGGATCAGCATCGTTCAGGATTCGACTCGTCGATCGGAGATCAATATTTCTTTCAAACAAAGATTCGCTACAAGGTATTTCCGTGGCTGTCGCCATTTTTCGCATTTCACTATACGGCTACTAGACCTGGTGACACCACCAACCGAACGGCAAGCGCTGCGATCAGCCCGATCAGCGGTGCCAACGTAGGTGCTGGAAGCACCGCTTACGTGCCTGGTTCCCACGAAGTCCTGACAGGTGGCGGCTTAGAATTCCATATCACGCCGGTTGCGACGGTGAATACCTGGTTCATCAGGGGTATCGACGGGCAGAACACGACGCGGACCAACGCTCTCTATATGAATTTCGTTTATGTTTGGTTTTAGTCGCGCGCAGTTGTCGCCGAGGGATAGTGTCATGCGTTGACCGCGGAATATGTACGGCGCACGTAAAAGGAAATATGGTGCAGGTTTAATATGGTGCAGGTTTAAGGTGGCAGGAGCTTTATTGTTAAACCGCTAGATAGGAGATGATATACATGGGCTGCTATAATTCTGCTGTTATTGATGCTCCCGCCGACAAGGTATGGTCCAAGCTGCGTAACTTTTACGATCTGTCCTGGGCGCCGGCTGTAGTCCAAAGTTGTGAGCGGAAGGGCGATGCGGCGAGCACTCAGATCGGTGCCCGGCGCGTTGTCAATGGCGGGCTGTACGAGACTCTGGTTGGGCTGGATGACAAGGCGCGCACACTTCGCTACAGCATCGACGATGGCCCGGAGGTGTTATCCAAAGACAACGTCCAAGGCTATGTCGGCGAGGTGCGGGTGTTCCCGGTGACGGATAAAAACGCGAGTTTCGTGTTGTGGACGTCAAGCTGGGAGAACAGCGGCGGCGGTGTGGCCGAATTCTGCAATCCACTTTATGGTGCATTGCTCGGTGAACTGAAAAAGAGTTTCGCTCGTTAGACGGCTGGGCCGCCCGGTGGAGGCGCTTTGCACTGCCTACCGGGCGGCGTGATTGCGACTGCGGTGGCCGGACATTAATTGGCTGTAGTCGACCGCTTGTAGCGGCTGCAATGTCCCGGCCAGTCGTGTGACTGATTGAACTGACCGACGTGGCTCATTCCCAATATCGATATACAGTGCCGGCGCTCCAGAAAAGCGCAGCGGGACCGATGAATAAGCAACCCATCTGGAATCCTTCCGCAGCCCGTATCGAGGCCGCCCGGTTGACGGCTTTTGCGCAGGCGCGGGGCTTCGAGCCGCCGGACTACGAGGCGCTGTGGCGCTGGTCGGTGGACGCGCGTGCCGAATTCTGGCAAGCGGTGTGGGACGACTGCGGCGTGGTCGCGGCCCGCCGCGCGGATACCGTCCAGGCCGACGGCGAGGCCATGCCCGGCGCGCACTGGTTTGCCGGCAGCCGTCTCAACTTCGCCGAGAACTTGCTGCGCGGGGACGGCGAGGCGGTGGCGCTGATCGCTTGCGATGAACGCGGCCGGCGGCGGCAGTTGACGCGCGCGCAGTTGCGTGCCGAAGTGGCGCGGGTGGCGGCGGGACTGGCGGCTGACGGTGTCGGCCCGGGCGATCGCGTCGCCGGCTTCGTGCCCAACAGCGAACACGCAGTGATCGCCATGCTGGCCGCCGCCAGCCTCGGCGCCATATGGTCTTCCTGCTCGCCGGATTTCGGCGAGGCCGGCGTGCTCGATCGTTTCGGCCAGATCGAGCCCAAGGTGCTGTTCGCCTGCGACGGTTACTACTACGGCGGCAAGCGGGTGGATACGCGCGCGCGGGTGGCGCGCATTCGCGGCGGGCTGCCGGGGCTGGCGCGCCTGGTGATGATTCCGTTTCTGGACGATACGTGGGCGCCGCCGGAAGCGGTCGCGTTCGACGACTACGGCCAGGCCGGCGCGGCGCTGGCGTTCACGCCGATGGCCTTCGAGGCGCCACTGTATGTGCTGTACTCGTCGGGAACCACCGGCAAACCCAAGTGCATCGTCCACGGCGCCGGTGGCACCCTGCTGCAGCACCTCAAGGAATTGATCCTGCACTCCGACGTCCGGCCCGGCGATCGCCTGTTCTTCTTCACCACCTGCGGCTGGATGATGTGGAACTGGCTGGTGTCCGGCCTGGCCGCCCGCGCCACCGTGCTGCTCTACGACGGTTCGCCCTTTCATCCCGGACCCGACGTGCTGTGGGATCTGGCCGAACGCGAGGGTGTGACGCAGTTCGGTGTCAGTGCGCGTTATCTCGCGGCGCTGGAAAAAGCCGGCCATGTCCCGCGGCAACATCACCAGCTCGCGGCCCTGCGCACGGTGCTGTCCACCGGCAGCCCGCTGGCGCCGGAGCAATTCGATTTCGTCTACGGCGCCGTCAAGGCCGATCTGCAACTGGCCTCGGTTTCGGGCGGCACCGACATCATCGCGTGCTTCGCGCTCGGTTGCCCGTGGCTGCCGGTATATCGCGGCGAGCTGCAATGCCGCGGTCTGGGGATGGCGGTGGAGGTGTTCGACGAGGCCGGCCGGCCGCTGCGCGATGCCTCCGGCGAACTGGTCTGCACCCAGCCGTTTCCGTCTATGCCGCTGGGTTTCTGGAACGACCCGGACGGCGCGCGTTATCGCGCCACCTATTTTGAACGCTTTCACCGTCCGGACGGCGGGGGAGTCTGGCATCACGGCGATTACGCGCGGCTCACCGCGCGCGGCAGCCTGGTGATCGAAGGCCGCTCCGACACCACGCTCAACCCCGGCGGCGTGCGGATCGGCACCGCCGAGATCTACCGCGTGGTGGACGCGCAGCCCGAGATTCTGGAATCGGTGGTCGTCGGCCACCGCCACAACGGCGAGGAGCACGTGGTGTTGTTCGTGCGCCTGCGCGACGGCGTGGTCTGGTCGGAGGATCTGGCGCAGCGCATCCGGTCCGCCGTGCGGGAATCGCTGACGCCGCGCCACGTGCCGGCCAAGATCCTGCCGTGCCCGGAAGTGCCGCGCACCATCTCCGGCAAGCTCTCTGAGACGGCGGTGCGCGACCTGATCCACGGCCGGGACGTGAACAACGCCGAGGCCCTGGCCAACCCTGCGGCGCTGGATTTTTTCCGGACGCTCGGCCGCAGGGGCCTGTTGTGAAGCCCACGAGAACATCGTGCGGACCCGTGCAATCGACTGCGAGGATGCAATGAAACTCCTGGCTTCTCCGACATCGCCTTACGCGAGGCTGGTGCGGGTGGTGATCCACGAAAAGCATCTGGACGGCACAGTGAGCTGCGAATGGGTGGATCCATGGGCCAGCCCCGGCTCACTGCTCGCCGCCAATCCGTTCTCGCGCGTGCCGACCCTGCTGGCGGATGATGGAGAGGTTCTGACCGAAAGCCTGCTGATTGCCCTGTATCTGGATCAGCGTTTCCCCGAGCCGGTGCTGGTGCCCGCCGGCAGCAGGGCACGGATTTATCGCAAGCTGGGCTTGGCCAATGGGCTGATCGATGCAGCCGTGGCGGTGGTCGCAGCGCGCCGCTTCGGGTACGAGAAACCTGACCGGGATCCGGTGCGGCGGCGGCTGGACAGCCTGCGCCGCGGTATGGCCATGCTCGACTCCGACGCGGCAGACGCACGCACGCCGGATCTGGGCGATCTGGCGTTGGCGATCGGTCTTGCCTACCTCGATTTTCGGCTTCCCGAATTCGGCTGGCGCGACCTGGCCTCTGCCTTGGCGGAATGGTATCGCGTGGTCGAGCAAAGGCCGTCGCTGCAGCACACCCGGCCGCCGGCTTAACCAGGACCGTAGGCCGTATTAACAATCATTTCAGCCACAGGACGAGGCATCCACAAGTCGCCATGGCAATAAAATGAGCAGAGAGCTTCTCGTATCGAGTGGCAATACGCCTAAACTGTTTGAGCTTGTTGAAGAAGCGCTCAACCAGATTGCGCGCTTTGTAACGGTGTCGGTCATATTCACGCAGCGATTTGCGATTGGATCGAGGG
>JAGWMX010000043.1 GCA_028871525.1 Gammaproteobacteria bacterium | reverse complement strand
GGCCGCAACCCTTCGGGACGGGGCCTTTTTCGCGCCCCGCGGCGTCACGCCTCGCTTACATGGAACCACCATGTGCGCTCGTCGTTCCTTGCGGCTGCGCGAAAAGGGCCGCCGTCGCAGCGACCGAACAATTGTCAACAGACCCTAGCAGCGGCCGGTTCATCTAGAGCTTTTCCACAGCCTTTCCACCGGCTTGTTGGATTGCCTGCGCAAGACGGCGGGTAGATCATTGCGCCGATGAGCCTACGTACATTGTCGACGGCCGCCGTGAGCCAGGCCGCTGCCAAGATTCCGCCGCACTCGCTGGAAGCCGAGCAGTCGGTCCTCGGCGGGCTGATGCTCGACAACCGCGCCTGGTACGATATCGCCGATCAGCTCACCGCCGAGGATTTCTACACTCACCAGCACCAGGTCATCTGGCGCGCCGTCGGTGAGCTGATGGCGGCTTCGAAACCCTGCGATTTCGTCACGCTATCCGAGCATCTGCGCCATGCCGCGCGTCTGGAAGATGCCGGCGGTATCGGCTACCTGGGCCAACTCGCCGCCGACACGCCCGGCGCGGCCAACATCCGCGCCTATGCCGCGATCGTGCGTGAGCGCTCGATCCTGCGCAGTCTGATCGCGGCCGGGCACGACATCTCGGAGCTGGGTTTTGCGCCCGAAGGTCGCGAAGCCGTTGCGCTGCTCGATACGGCGGAACAGAGAGTGTTCTCGATCCGCCATCAGGCCAACCGCGGCAGCCAGAGTTTTTACGAGATGCCGCCGCTGTTGACGCAGATCGAGCACCGGCTGGAAATGCTGCGCAACAATCCGGACGGCCTGGCCGGCCTCGCCACCGGCTTCATCGATCTGGATCACAAGACCACCGGCCTGCACCCCGGCGACCTGGTCATCGTCGCCGGCCGCCCGAGCATGGGCAAGACCAGTCTGGCGATGAACATCGCCGAGCACGTCGCCATCGAGCGCAAGCAGCCGGTGGCGGTGTTTTCGATGGAGATGTCCGCCGAGCAACTGGCACTGCGCGTGTTGTCGTCGTTCGGTCGCATCGACCAGCAGCGGCTGCGCAGTGGCCAGCTCGAGGATCTCGATTGGAGCCGCCTGGCCTCCGCCGGCGGGCTGTTGCGTGAGGCGCCCCTGTACATCGACGAAACCGGTGCGCTGAGCCCGCTGGATCTGCGTGCACGGGCGCGACGCCTTGCCGCGCGGCACGGCTTGAGCCTGGTCGTCGTCGACTATATCCAATTGATGCAACTGGCTCATGCGCGCGAAAACCGCACCAACGAGATTTCCGAAATTTCCCGCAATCTGAAAGCGCTGGCCAAGGATCTGAACGTGCCGGTGATCGCCATCTCGCAGCTGTCGCGTGCGGTCGAGGCGCGCGATAACAAACGGCCGCGAATGTCGGATCTGCGCGAGTCGGGCAGCATCGAGCAGGACGCCGACGTGGTGCTGTTCATCTATCGCGATGAGGTCTACAACCCGGATTCGGCCGAGCGCGGCATCGCCGAAATCATCATTTCAAAGCAGCGCAACGGTCCCACCGGCGTGGTCAAGACCGCCTTTCTCGGCCAATATACGCGTTTCGACAATCTGGCCCGGGACTACGCCCACTCCTGATGGCGACGACCGCCGCCGGCCGGCCGACGGCCTTCGCCTCGCCGCACTACGAGATGCGGGTGATCGCCAGCGTCGATCTGCGCGCGATACGCCACAATCTTTTGCAGGTGCGCCGGTACGCTGGCGACGCACGGGTGATGGCGGCGGTCAAGGCCGACGCCTATGGTCACGGTGCGGTGCCGGTGGCGCGGGCGCTGGCGCAGGCCGGTGCCGATGCGCTTGCGGTGGCTTGCCTGGAAGAGGCGGTGGTGCTGCGCCGGGCCGACGTCGGCCTGCCGATCGTACTGCTGGAGGGCGTGCTGTCGGCCGATGAAGCCGCGGCTGCGGCGCGACTGGCGCTGCAGGTGGTGGTGCACGCGCCGTGGCAGCTGGAACTGCTGGCCGGATTGCCGGCCGGCGTTGCGCCGGCCGTGTGGTTCAAGCTCGACACCGGCATGCACCGGCTCGGTTTCGCGCCGCAGCAGGCCGGCCCACTGCACGCGCAGGCGGTTGCACGCGGCTGGTCGCTGTGCGGCTGGATGACGCACCTGGCCTGTGCCGACGAGCCCGGCCATCCGCTGACCGGGCAGCAGCTGCAGCGTTTCGCCGGCGCGCTGGCCGGGCTGCCCGGCGCCCGCTCGATCGCCAACTCCGCGGCCTTGATCGACCACCCCGAAGCCCGCGCCGACTGGGTGCGGCCGGGTCTGGTGCTGTACGGCGCCAGCCCGTTCGCCGATCGCGATGCTGCCGGGCTCGGTCTGCGGCCGGCGATGAACCTCGACGCGCGGCTGATCGCGATCCAGCAGGTCGACGCCGGCGAGACGATCGGCTACGGCGCCGTCTACGCCGCCGAGCGGCCGCTGCGCGTGGGCATCATCGCCGCCGGCTACGCTGACGGCGTGCACCGGGTGCTGCCCAGCGGCACGCCGCTGTTGCTCGGCCAGCGACGCGTGCCGCTGGTCGGGCGCGTGTCGATGGATATGCTGGCGGTGGATCTGACCGCGGTCGCTGCGGCGCGTATCGGCGATACCGTGCGCCTATGGGGCGAGGGATTGCCTGCCGAGCAGATCGCGCGCCGCGCCGGCACGCTGGCCTACGAACTGTTCTGCGGTCTGACCCGCCGCGTGCATTTCCGCTATCACGACTGAACCGCGCCGACCTCGCGGCCCGCGAATCACGCCGCCAGAATGACGCTGATATTGTCACGGCCGCCGCCTGCGTTGGCGACGGCCACCAGTTGCTCGGCGGCAGCGTCGAGGTCAGCGCCGCAGGCGTGCACCGTGAGGCCGATCAGCGCGTCGTCGAGCAGGTCGGTCAGCCCGTCGGAACACAGCAGCAGCGTCGCGCCGGCGGGCAGCGGCAGGCTGACCAGGTCGAAGCGTAACGGGCCGCGTATGCCCAGTGCCCTGAGCAGCGGTCCGCGCCGGGACCGGTCAGCGGATCCGGCGACAGCGCTGTGGTCCTCGGTCAGCCGCCGCGCAGTGGCATCGACAATCAGGTAGGCGCGCGAATCCCCGGCCCAGGCCAGGCTCAATCCTTGCGGATGGACCAGCGCCGCGACCACCGTGCTGGCCATGCCGTCGCGGCGCGGATCGGCTGCCGCCAGCAGTACATCCGCGTTGGCCTGCTCCAGTGCCTGGCGCAGCCGGGCTTCGGCGGCGGCAGCGCTGTCCGCCGCCGGCGGCGGCCGCAGGCGGTTGAGGACGGAGTCGACGACGATACGGCTGGCGACTGCGCCGGCCGGGCCGCCGCCGACGCCATCGGCCAGCACCAGCGCACCGGCCGCGGCATCGGCGGCCACGGCATCCTGGTTGTCGGCGCGCACGCGGCCGCGATCGCTGCGCAGCGCCAGGCGCAAGTGTCGGCGGGGCGGCGGGCTGGCGGGCATGCTTATCGATCCGGCAACATGATGTTTGGACAACGCTGCGCTCGAGCCGTTACCGCCTGCGGCTGATGCCGTTGCCGGCTTGCCGGATCGATGGTAAAAACCATGTGCTGTGTGATTGAAGCGGCCATTTTGCTGTACGTTTCACATACCGCGCTGGCGGCGGGTACCGCACTGTGTTCAAACCCGTGATGGCCGCTTCGATAACGGCGGACCGATCGGGCGTCAGGCGATACTATCGCGCCAAAGCCACCGCATGTCGCCGCCTTTTACGATGAACCCCTCACGCAACACCTATGTCTGCCAGAGCTGCGGCGCCAGCGCTGCCAAGTGGGCCGGTCAATGCCCGGACTGCGGAGCCTGGAACAGCCTGGTTGAAAGCGCGGCGCCGCGGCGCCGCGGGCACGGGACTCGCGCCGGCGGTGCCGCGCCGGCGGTGGCGCGACTGGACGCGGTGCCGGCCGAGGAAGTCGCCCGCATCACCAGTGGTTCGGCGGAAATGGACCGCGTGCTCGGCGGCGGTCTGGTGCCCGGCGCGGTGGTCCTGATCGGCGGCGATCCCGGCGTCGGCAAATCGACGTTGCTGCTGCAGGTTCTGGCGGCCGTCGAAGGGCGGGGGAAGACTTTGTACGTCACCGGCGAGGAGTCGCTGTCGCAGGTGGCGCTGCGGGCGCGGCGGCTGAATCTGCCGCGGCTGGATCTGCCGGTGCTGGCGGAGACGCGCCTGGAGGCGGTGCTCGACGTGCTGGAGGCATCGCGGCCGGGACTGGCGGTGGTCGATTCGGTGCAGACGCTCTACAGCGAGGCGCTGGAATCGGCGCCGGGTTCGGTGTCGCAGCTGCGCGAGTGCGCCGCCCAACTGGTGCGCCAGGCCAAGCGCAGCGGCGTCACCGTGGTTCTGGTCGGCCACGTCACCAAGGAGGGGGCGATCGCGGGGCCGCGCGTGCTCGAACACATGGTCGATACGGTGCTCTATTTCGAGCACGACGGCAGCAGCCGGTTCCGGCTGGTGCGGGCGGCCAAAAACCGCTTCGGCGCGGTCAACGAGGTCGGCGTGTTCGCGATGACCGACGGCGGTCTGAAGGAGGTCGGCAACCCGTCGGCGCTGTTCATGTCACGCCATGCCGAGCCGGTCCCCGGCAGCGTGATCACGGTGACCCGCCAGGGTACGCGGCCGCTGCTGGTGGAGGTCCAGGTGCTGGTCGACGGCGCCGGACCCGGGCCGCCGCGGCGGCTGACGCTGGGGCTGGAAAGCAACCGCCTGTCGATGCTGCTGGCGGTGGCCCACCGCCACGCCGGCATCGCGCTGGCCGACCAGGATGTCTACGCCAATGTCGTCGGCGGTCTGCGCATCAACGAGACGGCCGCCGACCTGCCGCTGCTGCTGGCGGCGCTATCGAGCTTCCGCGGGCGGCCGCTGCCGGCCGACCTGGTGGTGTTCGGCGAGATCGGCCTGGCTGGCGAGATCCGCCCGGTGGCCGGCGGCGAGGAGCGGTTGGCCGAGGCCGCCAAGCAGGGTTTCGCCCGCGCGCTGGTGCCGCAGGCCAACCAGCCGCGGCGAACGCTGAAACTGGATCTGGAGGTCATGCCGGTGACGCGGCTGGCGCAGGCGCTGGACATCGGCAGTTGAACCCCGGGCCGGCGTTCATGTTGCGTTCAGCCTGATCCATGTTTAAATAAGATACAAAGCCATAATGCTACACAAGGAGGCGCGAAGTGAAAAACCGAAATTGGGCAACGATGCTCGGCGTGGGGCTCGCCACGGTTGCGCTGGTCGGCTGCTCGGATTTTGTCAAAAAGGACGAGTTCAACGCGCAGGCCGCGCAGATCAGTCAGCTGCAAAACGAGCAGGCGCAGTTGAAGAGCGACGTCGAAGCCAACAAGGCCAGCATCGCCGACCTGAAGAACGAGCTGGAGACCAAGCTGCAGAAGTACGACGCGCAGATTTCCCAGCTGCAGGGACGCCTGCGCGTGGACATGGTCGCCCACTTCGATTTCAACAAGTCGGAGCTGCGGGATCAGGACAAGCCGGCGCTGAACGACTTCGCCTCGGTGGTGCACCAGTACCATCCGGATGCGGTCGTCACCGTCGAGGGCTTTGCCGATCCGGCCGGCAGCACGGCGTACAACCAGCGGCTCGGGCTGCGCCGCGCGAAGACGGTGCGCGATTATCTGATCGCCGACGGCATGAGCGCCGACCAGGTGCGCGCGGTCAGCTACGGCAAGGCGCGTAATCGCCAGGTGGTGCCGGGGGCCTGGGGCGAAAAAGGTGCCGCCAATCGCCGGGTTTCCCTGGTCATCGATTTCACCGGGCAGTCCGAGTCCGGGCAGTCGGCGCAACCGACCGGCGGCGACGGCGCCTCCTCATCCTGAAGCCGCGGCCTGGCCCCGTGCCCGCCACCCGTTCGATCGGGTCAGTGGGCACGGGCCAGCGACGGCTGCCGGGGCGGTGCCCGCAACCAGCGGACGCGCGCGGTCTTGACGGCGTTGGCCCGCACTTCGCTGATCTCGATCTCGTAGTCGCCGACGCGCAGCCGCCGGCCCGGTGCCGGCATGTCCTCGAGTTGCTCCAGGACCAGGCCGTTGAGCGTCTTGGGGCCGCTGGTCGGCAGCTTCCAGCCGAGCGAGCGGTTCAGCGCGCGCAGGGTAACGGTGCCGTGCGCCAGTACGCTGCCGTCGGTATCGAGAAACACGTGCTTGGTCCGCGTGGCCGGATCCGAAGTGAACTCGCCGACCACCTCCTCGAGAATGTCCTCCAGCGTCACCAGGCCGTGGATGTCGCCGTACTCGTCGACCACAAAACCGATGCGGCGGCGCTGATCCTGGAAGTTCAGCAACTGCTGATGCAGCGGCGTGCCTTCGGGAATGAAGTAGGGTTCCCGTAGCAGCGAGACCAGCCCGGCCGCGTCGAGCTTGCCTTCCACGGCCGGCGTCAGCAGCCGGCGCAGGTGCACGACGCCGCGAAGCTGGTCGATCGAACCGGCGTAGACCGGAAGCCGGGTGTGCTCACTGGCGATGATCGCCTCGCGCACCTGCGGCCAAGGCGCGCTTAAATCCAGCCCGTAGATCTCGTTGCGCGGCACCATGATGTCCTCGACCGTGGCGCGCTCCAGATCCAGGATCGAAAGCAGCATGCGCTGGTGGCGCTGAGGGATCATCGCCCCGGCTTCGGCGACCACCGAACGCAGCTCTTCGACCGATAAGCTGTGGCGCTCGGCGTCCTCGGCGCTGACGCCGAATATGCGCAGCAGGCCGCGGCCTGCTAGCGTTACCAGCGCGACCAGCGGCCGCAGCGGACGTTCGAGCAGCGTGTAGACATAGGCCGCCGGCAGTGCTATGCGTTCCGGGTGCAGCGCCGCCATCGTTTTCGGCGCGACCTCGCCGAAAATCAGCAGCAGAAAGGTGACGACGCCGGTAGCGATGGCCGCGCCGATGTCTCCCGACAGCCGCAACCCGATCAAGGTCGCGACCGAGCCCGCGGCCAGGTTGACCGCGGTGTTGCACAGCAGGATCAGCCCCAGCAGCCGGTCGGTGCGCTCGAGCAGAGCCTGTGCCAGCCGTGCAGCCCGGTCGCCGCTCTTGGCCCTGTGCTTGAGCCGATAGCGGTTGACCACCATCAGCGCAGTCTCTGAACCGGAGAAAAACGCCGAGGCGGCGATCAGCAGCAACAGGATCGCGACCAGGTTGGCTAACGGAATGTCGTTCAAAGAGCGGGCGGATCGGGAGTACGTAATGACTAACTACGGGCGCCGTGTGGTCGCTGTCAAGCGCGGCAGGCCGCCGGACTCAGGTCCAATGAGTGCCGAGAACCTGTTCGATGAACAGCTTGCTGCCGAAATACGCCAGCAACAGCACCGCGTAGCCGGATAGCGCCCAGCGGATCGCGGTACGCCCGCGCCAGCCGTAGCGTCGCCGGCCCCACAACAGCACGCCGAAGATCAGCCAGGCCGCCAACGACAGGAAAGTCTTCGGCGCCAGATGCTGAGCCCAGAGATTGTGGATGAACAGCAGGCCGGCCAGCAGCGCCAGGCTCAACAGGAAGAACCCCACCGCCAGCAACCGGAACAGCAATTGCTCGAGGCGCTGCAGTGGTGGCAGCCGCCGCGCCAGGCCGATTCCGGCGCGCCGGTGCAGCACCCGGTCGAGTGCCGCCAGCGCCAGCGCATGCAGGCAGGCCAGGGTCAGGATGCCGGCAGCGAACAGCGACAGCAGCACGTGTACCTGCAGGCGCCAGTCGGCGATCGGGATGACGTCGCCGCCGGCGTTGCTGACCAGAGTGCCGAGCAGCGCCGCCAGCCCCACCGCGGGGTACAGCACCACCGCCAGCAGCGGCGAGGCTTCGCGCAGTGCGAACACCCACAACGTTGCCGCCGACTGCCAGGCGAACAGCGACAGTGCTTCGGCCATGCCCAGCCGCAGGCCGCCGGCATGAAAGATCTGCAGCGCCAGGGCACCGGCGTGGGCCGCCAGCGCGAGCGCCGGCAGCAGCCGCACGCCGGCACTGCCGCGCCAGGCGCGCCAGGCGCTGCCCAGGTAGAGTATCAGCGCCAGCAGGCCGAGACCGGTCAGCATGCGATGGTTAAAGATGTCAGCATGGCGCCCATGCTAGCCGAGGCCGACGGCGATGGGGGCTGTGCTAGCATCGACGCCCCGATCAGGCCGATGCGCCGGGTATGCGAATCAAGGTCTTAGGATGCAGTGGCGGCGTCGGGCCGGGACTGCGCACCACCAGTCTGCTGGTCGGCGAGCATCTGCTCGTCGACGCCGGCAGCGGCGTCTGCGACCTCGGCCTGGACGCGATGGTGCGGTTGACCGACGTGCTGGTCACGCATTCGCACCTGGATCACGTGCTGGGGCTGGCATTCATCGCCGACAATCGTTTCCGCAGCGCCGCGCGGCCGCTGCGCGTTCATGCCGGCACGGCGACGCGGGGGGCATTGTGCCGGCACCTGTTCAACTGGTCGCTGTGGCCGGATTTCAGCGAATTGTGTTGCGGTGCGGGGCCGGTGATCGAGTTCTGTGACGTTGAGCCCGGCCGCGCGCTGGTGATCGACGGCGTCACGGTGACGCCGTTTGCCGTGCCGCACACGGTGCCGGCGCTCGGCTTCGCGCTGGCCGATGCCGACGGCTGTTTCGCCTTTTCCGGCGACACCAACGGCGACGACGCGATGTGGACCGCTCTGGATGCGCTGCCGGGGCTGGACGCGCTGATGATCGAGATCGCCTTTCCCGATGAAGCCCGCGAACTCGGCGACGCGTCGCGGCACTTCACGCCGGCACGGCTCGGCGCCGAACTGACCAAGCTGCACCATCGGCCCCAGTTGCTGCTGTCTCATCACAAACCGGGTTTGGAAGCTGCGATCCAGGCGCAGTGCCACGCTGCGCTGGCGGGTTGGCGCTATCGCCACCTCAAGCGCGGCGACGTCATTTTTTCCGAGAGGGCGGGATGTTCGAAAATCTGAGCAGCCGGCTGACTGCCACGCTCGATGCGCTGCGCGGGCAGGGGCGGTTGACCGAAGACCAGGTCGAGCGCGCGGCGCGCGAGCTGCGCAGGGCGCTGTTGGAGGCCGACGTGGCGCTGCCGGTGGTGCGCGAATTCGTCGAACGGGTGCGCGACCGCGCGGTCGGCGCCGAAGTGCAGGCCAGCCTGACGCCGGGCCGGGCGATGCTGGGCGTTGTCCAGCAGGAGCTGACTGCGGTATTGGGCGGTGACGCCGAGCCGCTCAATTTGCGCGCGCAGCCGCCGGCGGTGATCCTGCTGGCCGGGCTGCAGGGTTCCGGCAAGACCACCACCACCGCCAAGCTGGCGCTGCTGCTCAAGCACGACCAGCGCAAGAAGGTGGTGGTCGTGTCCGCCGACGTCTACCGCCCGGCGGCGATCGAGCAGTTGCGCCGGCTCGCCGAACAGGTCGGCGTCGAGTGGTTCCCGAGCCGGGTCGATCAGCGCCCGGCAGAGATCGCCGATGCCGCGCTCGCCTACGCCCGCCAGCAGTATGCCGAGGTGCTGATCGTCGACACCGCGGGCCGCACGGCGATCGACGCCGAGATGATGGCCGAGATTTCAGCGCTGCAGCGGCAGTTGACGCCGGTGGAAACGCTGTTTGTGGTCGACGCGATGACGGGTCAGGACGCCGCGCGAACCGCCAGGGCCTTTGCCGGCGCCGTGCCGCTGACCGGAGTGGTGCTGTCCAAGGCCGACGGCGACGCCCGCGGCGGCGCTGCGTTGTCGGTGCGCGCGGTCACCGGGGCGCCGATCAAATTCCTCGGCGTCGGCGAAAAGCCGCAGGCGCTGGAGCCGTTTCATCCGCAGCGCGTCGCCGCGCGTATCCTCGGCCAGGGCGACGTCCTCGGCCTGATCGAGGAGACCGCGCGCAAGGTCGATCACGACCAGGCTTCGCGGCTGGCGGCGAAACTCAAGTCGAAAAAGACCTTCGACCTGCAGGATTTTCGCGAGCAGTTGCTGCAGATGCAGAAGCTCGGCGGCCTGGATTCGATGCTGGACAAGCTGCCGGGCGGCGCCCGGCTCAAGGCCCAGCTCGCCAACGCGCAGCCGGAGCGCGATCTCGGTCGCGCCGTGGCGATCATCGGCTCGATGACGTCGCGGGAGCGCCGTCGCCCCGAGCTGATCAAGGCTTCGCGCAAACGCCGCATCGCCGCCGGCGCCGGCGTGCCGGTGCAGGAAGTCAATAAGCTGCTGCGGCAGTTCGAGACTTCGCGCGAAATGATGCAGCGGATCTCCGGCGGCGGTGTCGGCAAGATGCTGCGCGCGCTGTCAGGGCGGTTGCCGCCGGGCCTGCTGCCACCGGGACGATGATGCACGCGCGGAATTGCGGGCTTGCGCTGCTGTTGGCCGCCATCGCGGCCGGGCCGGCCGCCGCCGGTGGCCTGCAACTGCGGGTGCCGGGCCTGGCCGGCGGCGCGGCGGTGCTGCCGGCGCAGGTATACGATGGCGACGGTTGCCGCGGCGGCAATCGTTCGCCGGCATTGGCTTGGAGCGGTGTGCCGCCGGCCGCCAGGAGTTTGGCGGTGACGATGTTCGACCCCGATGCACCGCGCGGCGGCTGGTGGCACTGGCTGGCCTACGACCTGCCGCCGCGACTGCCCGGGTTGGGCGAAGGTGCCGCGACGACGTTGCCGGCCGGCGCACGGCAGGCGCGCAACGATTATGGCGAGCCCGGCTACAGCGGCCCGTGTCCGCCGCCGGGCCGGCGGCACCATTACCTGCTGACGCTGTATGCGCTTGACGTCAGCAGGCTGCCGGTGAACGACGATTCCAGGCCGGCGGCGGTGATGCAAGCGCTGCGCGCGCACGCCGTGGGCACGGCGAGCCTGACGCTGATCTACGGCCGCTGACGACGGCGCCGCGGTGCGGGCGCAATGCGGTGCAGATAGGCGGCCGGCCTGCCGGCGTGCCAAACTTTGCAGATGGACAGTCCGACATCTCAGGTAGCGGCGGCGTCGCCGGCCTTCGTTTTCGAGCAGCCACCGCCGGCACCCGACGCGCTGCGCGAGGCGGTCGGCGCACACTGTCTGGCCGACGAGACGACGCTGGTCAACCATCTGCTCGCCATCGCCGAACCGGCGCCGGAGCGCGCCGCGCAGATCGTCGACACCGCGGCGAACTGGATCCGGCGCGTGCGCGCGCTGCGCGACGAACAGAGTTCGCTCGATGCCTTCATGCACGAGTACGACCTGTCTTCCGAGGAAGGCGTGACGCTGATGTGCCTGGCCGAGGCGCTGCTGCGCATCCCGGACAACGCCACCGCCGAGAAGCTGATCGCCGACAAGCTGGCCGATGCCGACTGGGAGGAGCATCTCGGCAAGAGCGATTCGCTGTTCGTCAACGCCGGCACCTGGGGGCTGATGCTGACCGGCCGCATCGTGCGCGTGCCACCGAGCGACGTGCGCGCCCTGCGCGCGGTGCTGGCGCGGCTGGTGGCGCGTTCCAGCGAGGGCGTGATCCGTGCCGCGATCCGCCAGGCGATGCGGCTGATGGGCAGCCAGTTCGTCATCGGCCGCAGCATCGGCGAAGCGCTCAAGCGCTCGCGCTCGCGCGACCAGCGCGGCTATCTGCACTCGTTCGACATGCTCGGCGAGGCGGCACTGACCGCAGCCGACGCACAGCGCTACCAGCAGGCTTATCTCGCCGCGATCGAGGCGATCGGTGCCGAGACCGACACCGGCGGCGGGCTGTACGCCCGTCCCGGCATCTCGATCAAGCTGTCGGCGCTGCACCCGCGCGCGGAATACGTCCAGGCCGCACGCCTGCGCCGGGAGCTGACGCCGCGGGTGCTGGCGCTGGCGCTGGCGGCCAAACGCGCCGGCATCAGCGTCTGCGTCGACGCCGAGGAGGCCGACCGGCTGGAGTTGATGCTCGACCTGTTCGCGGCGGTCCATCGCGACGCCGCGCTCGATGGCTGGGAGGGTTTCGGTCTGGCGGTGCAGGCGTTCGGCAAGCGCGCGCTGTTCGTCATCGACTGGCTGCAGGCGCTGGCGCGCGAAAACCGCCGGCGCATTCCGGTGCGGCTGGTCAAGGGCGCTTACTGGGATGCCGAGATCAAGCGCGCGCAGGAGCTGGGCCTGCCGGGTTATCCGTGTTTCACCCGCAAGGTCAACACCGACGTCGCGTATCTGGCCTGCGCGCGCCGGCTGCTGGCCGCGCGCGACATCTTCTACCCGCAACTGGCGACCCACAACGCGCACACGGTGGCGGCGGTGCGTTGCTACGCGGCGGAAAGCGGCGACGCCGATGCCGGCTACGAGTTCCAGCGCCTGCACGGCATGGGCGAGGCGCTGTACCGGGTGGTGCGCGAAGACTGCCCGTTGCCGGTGCGGGTGTACGCGCCGGTCGGCAGCCATGCCGACCTGCTGCCGTATCTGGTGCGCCGGTTGTTGGAGAACGGCACCAACACCAGCTTCGTCAACCGCATCTTCGACGAGACGGTTGCGCCGGAACAGCTCGCCGCCGATCCGATCGCCGCGGTCAAGGCGCTGGCGGTCAAGCCGAACCCGAGCTTGCCGTTGCCGGTGGATCTGTTCGGTGCGCAGCGGCGTAATTCCGAAGGCGTCAACCTGGCCGACCCGATCACCGCGCAGGCGTTCGCCGCCGAGTTGGCCGCCGCACCGGCGCCGTCTGCAGGCGGCGGGCGCGTTAGCTCGCTGTTGCTGACGCCGCCGGCGCAAGCTGGCGAGGCGCAGCCGCTGTTCAACCCGGCCGATCACCGCCAGCCGCTCGGCGAGTGGCTGCCGCTGGCGCCGACGGCGGCGGCCGAGGTGGTGGCGGCGGCGGCCGCGGCTTATCGGCGCTGGAACGCCCTGCCGGTGGAGGCGCGTGCGCAGGCGCTCGAGCGCGCCGCCGACCGGCTGAGCTTGCGCCGCGGCGAATTCATCCGGCTGCTGGTCGAAGAGGCCGGCAAGACCATTGCGGACGCGATCGGCGAGCTGCGCGAGACGGTGGACTTCCTGCGCTACTACGCGGCGCAGGCGCGGCGGTTGCTGGCCGCGCCGACCGAGCTGCCGGGACCGACCGGCGAAGCCAACGAGCTGCAGTTGCACGGCCGCGGCGTGTTCGTCTGCATCAGCCCATGGAATTTCCCGCTGTCGATCTTCACCGGCCAGATCGCCGCAGCGCTGGTGGCCGGCAATCCGGTGGTGGCCAAACCGGCCGAGCAGACGCCTTTGATCGCCGCCCGCATGGTGGCGCTGCTGCGCGAGGCCGGCGTGCCGGAGGCGGCGCTGCAGTGCTGTCTCGGCGACGGCGCCGTCGGCGCCGCGCTGGTGGCCTGCCCGCAGGTCGCCGGTGTGGCTTTCACCGGCTCGGTCGAGGTGGCGCGATCGATCAACCGGACGCTGGCGCAGCGCGACGCGCCGATCGCCGCGCTGATCGCCGAGACCGGCGGCCAGAACGCGATGATTGTCGATTCCAGTGCCTTGCCCGAACAGGTGGTGCGCGACGCCGTCGCCTCCGCCTTCGGTTCCGCCGGCCAGCGCTGCTCGGCCTTGCGCGTGCTCTATCTGCAGGAAGAAATCAGCGACCGCGTGATCGAAATGCTGTGCGGTGCGATGCGCGAGCTGGTGGTCGGCGATCCGCGGTATCTGGCCACCGACGTCGGGCCGGTGATCGACGACGACGCCCGCCGCAAGCTGGTCGCGCACGCCCAGCAGCTGCACGGCAAACACCGCGTGCTGTGCGAACTGACGCTGCCGCCGGCCTGCGCGCACGGCAGTTATTTCGCGCCGCTGCTGGCCGAGATCCCCGGCATCCAGGCGCTAGAGAGCGAGCACTTCGGGCCGATTTTGCACGTCGCGCGCTACCGCGCCCGCGATCTGGATCGCGTGATCCACGCCATCAACGCCACCGGTTACGGTCTGACGCTGGGCATCCACAGCCGGATCGAATCGACCTGGCGCCAGATTCAGGCGCAGGCCAAGGTCGGCAACGTTTACGTCAATCGCGGCATGACCGGCGCGGTGGTCGGCGTGCAGCCGTTCGGCGGTGAAGGTTTGTCCGGCACCGGACCCAAGGCCGGCGGGCCGCACTACCTGTCGCGCTTCGTCACCGAGCGCACGCTCAGCGTCAATACCGCGGCGATCGGCGGCAACGCACGGCTGCTCGCCGCTTCCGGCGATCCGTAACCGTCGGGCGTCCGGCGCCGCCGTCCGCCGGGCGCGCTCCAGGTTGGTGCCGCCGCTGTGGCCGCGCGAAGCGGCGGCCAACCTGCGGCTGGCGGCGCCGCTGATCGCCGCGCAGCTGGCCGGCGTCGGCATGGGTACCATCGACACCGTATTCGCCGGTCGGCTGGGTCCGCAGGCGCTGGCGGCGGTGGCGGCCGGGATCAACTACAACGTGCTGTTCTTCGTCTTCGCCATGGGGGTGACGATGGCCTGCTCGCCGATCGTCGCCCACGCCGTCGGCGCCGGCCGGCCGGCCGGCCAGAGCGCCGCCTTCGTGCGCCGCGCGCGGCGCTTCGCGTTGCTGCTGGCGCTGGCCTGGACGGTACTGGAAAACCTGCTGGCGCCGGCGGTACTGCGCCATCTCGGTCTGGCGCCGGCCACCGCCGACGTTGCGCTGGCCTTCGTGCGCCGGCTGTCGCTGTCCAGCTTCGGTTTCAGCCTGTGGTTCACGCAGCGCTTTGCTGCCGAAGGCCTGGGTGCGGCGGCGCCGATCATGCTGGCCGGCCTGTGCGGGCTGGCGGCCAACGGTGTGCTCGACTGGCTGTTGCTGTTCGGTCATCTCGGCGCGCCACGGCTGGGCGCGCCCGGCTGCGGCGTGGCCACCGCCGTCGCCAGTCTGCTGATGGCCGGCGTGCTGCGCCTGGCCTTCGCCCGCGTGCGCCGGCTGCATGAGGTCGGCGGCGCGGCGCCGATCGCCTCCGGCCCCGGGATCGGCGAACTGCTGCACATCGGTCTGCCCAACGGCGCGATCCTGCTGGCCGAGACCGGGTTGTTCGTGGTCACCGCGCTGACGGTCGGCCGCTTCGGCGACGCCACCCTGGCGGCTTATCAGATCGCGATCAACTTCGCCGCGCTGGCGTTCATGATCCCGCTCGGCATCGGCCTGGCCACCGCGGTACGCGTCGGCCACGCCTGCGGCGGCGGCGACGGCGTCGCCGCGCGGCGCGCCGGCTGGACCGGCATCGGCCTGGGTCTGATCAACGCCGGCTCCAACGCCGCGCTGATGGTGCTTGGCGGCGGTGCGATCGTCGCGCTGTACACCGACGACGCGGCTATCGCCGCGGCGGCGCGCCATTTTCTGCTGCTGGCGGCGGGGTTCCAGTTTTTCGATGGCGTGCAGGTCACCGCCAACGGCGCGCTGCGCGGTGCCAAGGACACGCGGATGCCGATGCTGATCACGCTGGCGGCGTACTGGTGCGTCGGCCTTCCGCTCGGCTACGGCCTGGCGTTCGCCGCCGGCCTGCGCGCCGACGGCCTGTGGTGGGGCCTGACCGCCGGGCTCGGCGTCGCCGCGCTGGGGCTGTCGCTGCGCTGGCGCCACGGCAGCCGCGATCGGCGCTGAGCTGCGCCCGGTGGGCATTGGCCGGCGCCGCGGGTATCATCGCCGGCATCGCGCCGCGTCACCGCGGCGTTGCCCCGTTTGCACTGGAGAATTGCCATGAGCGTTCCGGCCCTGTTGCGCCGTGCCCCGGCGCTGATCCTGGCTGTTTGCTGTTGCGTGGCGTTTGCCGCCGCCAAGCCGGCCGCAGAGCCGGCCAAAGACGTTTTCGCCCACCTCGAATTCCGCAATCTCGGTCCGGCGGTCGCCGGCGGCCGCGTCGCCGCGGTGGCCGGCATTCCCGGCGATCCGCGGGTGTACTACGTCGGCGCCGCCGGCGGCGGCGTATTCAAGACCACCGACGGCGGCCTGCGCTGGAAGCCGGTCTTCGCGCACGAGGCGACCGGCTCGATCGGCGCCATCGCGCTGGCGCCCGAGAACCCCAATCTGGTGTGGGTCGGCACCGGCGAAGCCAACATCCGTAACGACGTGATCGGCGGTACCGGGGTGTACCTGTCCACCGACGCCGGCGCGAGCTGGAAGCGGATGGGGCTGGAAAAAGTCGGACAGATCGCGCGCATCGTCGTCGATCCGCATGATTCGAACCACGTGCTGGTGGCCGCGCTCGGCCACGAGTGGGGGGCCAATCCCGAGCGCGGTGTGTACGAGACCACCGACGGCGGCAAGACCTGGACCAAGACGCTGTTCGTCGACGATCGCAGCGGTGCCATCGATCTGGCGCTGCAGCCCGGCAACGGCCAGGTGGTGTTCGCCGCCACCTGGCAGGCGTGGCGCGAACCCTGGATGCTGCACGACGGCGGCCCCGGTTCCGGCATCTGGCGCTCCACCGACGGCGGCAGCACCTGGAAACGGTTGACCGAGGGTTTGCCGAAAGGGCCGATCGGCCGTATCGGCCTGGCGATTGCGCCTTCCGAACCGCAGAAAGTCTACGCGCTGGTGGAAGCGCCGATCGGTCAGGGCGCGCTGTTCGTCTCCGACGACCTCGGCGACCACTGGCAGAAAGTATCGGACAACCACGCGCTGTCGGTGCGTGGATTTTATTTTTCGACGCTGGAAGTGGCGCCGAATGACGCCGGCCGGGTGTATTTCTCCGGCTTCCAGCTGCTGCGGTCCGACGACGGCGGCAAGACCGTGCGCGTCATCGACGAACACGTCCACGTCGATCACCACGCGCTGTGGATCGATCCCGCCGATCCCAAACGCATGATCCAGGGCAACGACGGCGGCGCCTACCTGTCGTTCGACGCCGGCAAGAGCTGGCGTTTCCTCGACGGCCTGCCGATCGAGCAGAGCTACATGGTCGCCGCCGACGGCCGCACGCCGTACCGGCTCTGCACCGGGTTACAGGATAACGGCGGCTGGTGCGGGCCGTCTTCTTCGCTGGCCGATCGCGTGGTGTCCGGCAACGACTGGTACACCGTGGTCGGCGGCGACGGCGAATACACGGTGCCGGCGCCGTCGGATCCCGACGTTGTCTACTCCGACGCTGAGGACGGCGCCGTCGTGCGCTTCGACCTCAAGACCAAGCAGACGAAGTTCATCATGCCGTACCTGCACGGCCCGGCGTTCGTCAACGACATCCCCACTTCGGAGCAGAGGATCCGCTTCAACTGGACGCCGCCGATCGCGGTGGCTCCGAAAGACGCCGACACCATCTATCTCGGCGGCAACGTGCTGCTCAAGTCCAGCGACGGCGGCGACCACTGGAGCACCGTCAGCCCGGATCTGACCCGCAACGACAAGGACAAGCAGAAACTCTCCGGCGGACCGATCCACTACGACCTGTCCGGCGCCGAGACCTACGACACGCTGCTTTCGGTCGCGATCGCCGCCTCTGACCCGCAGGCGATCTGGACCGGCAGCGACGACGGCCTGGTGCAGGTCACCCGCGACGGCGGCCAGACCTGGAACGACGTCACTCCGAGCGGCGCGCCGAAGTGGGCGCGTGTCTATCAGATCGACGTGTCGAACACCGATCCGGGCACCGCCTATGTCGCCTTCGATGCGCACCAACTGGACGACGACAAGCCGTACGTCTACGCCACCCACGACTACGGCAAGAGCTGGCGCAGCATCGCCGGCAATTTGCCGGCGGACGCCGCGGTGGTCGTCGTGCGCGCCGATCCCGCCCGTCCGCAGGTGCTGGCGGCCGGCACCATGCGCGGCCTGTGGGTGTCGCGCGACGGCGGCCGGCGCTGGACGCAGCTCAAAGCCAACCTGCCGACGATGCCGGTGTGGGATCTGAAGTTCGTGCGCGGCGATCTGGTGCTGGCCACGCACGGCCGCGGCCTGTGGGTGGCGGATCACTTTGCGGCGATGGCAGAGCTGGATCCGGAGGCGTTGCCCAAACAGCTGACGCTGTTCACGCCGGGCAGCGGCATCGAGTTCCAGCGCTGGCGGCGCGGCCAGGGCGCCGAGCCGGCCTACGCCGCAGACAACGCGCCCGGTGGCGTGATTCTCGATTACTACCTGCCGAAAAAACTCGAGGCCAGCGCGCAGCAGAAGAAGCTCGAGCAGACCCCGGTCAAGGTCGAAGTGCGCGACGCCCAGGGTCAGCTGATCGCCACCCGCTACGGCAAGGCCGAGGCCGGCGTCGACCGCTTCGTATGGGACATGCGCTACGACGGCCCGACCAAGCTTGACTTTGAAAAACCGTCGGTCGAGGGCAAAGCGCCGGAGTGGGCGACAGGCCCGCGCGGGCCGCTGGTGCTCCCAGGCGCCTATGCCATCAGCGTCACCGCCGACGGCCACACCGAAACCACGCAGGCACAGGTGTCGGCTGACCCCAACCAGCCTCCGGCGCTGCAAGCCCAGCGCCAGAGCCTGCAGGCGGCGCTGGCCGCGCGCGCGCAGGCCACGGCGCTCAATCGCATGCTCAATCGCATCAGCGCAATGCAAAAGCAGCTCTCGTCCTTTGAGGACGCCGTCGCCGCGAAAGCGGCCAGCAGCGACCCCGATCAGCAGGCTGCGGCCAAAACGCAGCAGGGGTTGGTGGATCAGGCCAAGTCGCTGGGCAAGAAGCTCGGCGCGTTGAAGGACTCGGTCTATGATCCCAAGGTGCAGCACACCGTCATCGAAGACGAGCTGCACCAGCTGACCGACCTGCAGGGTGCCGCCGGCACCGTCGCCCGCTCGCTCGGTGGCCTGGGCACCCAGGCGCTGCCGCCGCAATTGCTGCAGCTGGCGCAGGAAACCGACGCCAGCATCGCCGCCAAGCTGGCCGTATTCAACGCGCTGCTGGCCGGCGACGTCGCCGCCTACGACCAGGCCGCCTACGCCGCCGGCGCACCGACGCTGGCGGCTGGCAAACCGATCGACGTCGCCGCCCCGCCTTCGATCTGAAGCCGAACGGGGCGGCGGACGAGCCGTCCGCCGCCCCATTTTCGGTCATAAGCTTATGCTTGGTTTGTGCTTTGATTCACGGCCCGATCGGCGCACCATTGGCGGCTCGTGAACCTGCAAGCCGAGGAGGCGTCAATGGCACTGCAACTGGGCGATACGGCCCCCGACTTCGAGGCCGAAACCACCGAAGGCAAAATCCGCTTCCACCAGTGGCTCGGCCGCTCCTGGGGCGTTTTGTTCTCGCACCCCAAGGACTACACGCCGGTGTGCACCACCGAGCTGGGCTACACCGCCAAGCTGAAGCCGGAATTCGACCGGCGCGGCGTCAAGGCCATCGGCCTGTCGGTGGACCCGCTGGCCGACCACGTCGGCTGGAGCCGGGACATCGAGGAAACCCAGGGCTGCAAGGTCAATTTCCCGATGATCGCCGATCCGGAGCGCAAGGTCGCCAGCCTGTACGGCATGATCCATCCCAACGCCAGCGACACGCTGACGGTGCGCAGCGTGTACCTGATCGATCCGGACAAGAAGATCAGGCTGACCATCACCTACCCGGCGTCGACCGGGCGCAACTTCGACGAGATCCTGCGCGTGATCGACAGCCTGCAGCTGACCGACCGGCACAAGCTGGCCACGCCGGTGAACTGGAAGCCGGGCGAAGACGCCATCATCGTGCCGTCGGTCTCCGACGACGAAGCCAGCAAGCTGTTCCCGCAGGGCTTCAAAAAACTGAAGCCCTATCTGCGCTATACCTCGGTGCCGCGGTAGTCGCGGCGGGCCAGCCGCGGCCCGCAATGGGCAGCGCTGAAGGGTTCAGCGCTTGCCTGACGCTCGTCGTGGCGTCCCCGGCAATGACCTTAACCGCGCATTCGGCGCCGCCACAGCCGCTGCACCGTTTCGCGCTCGGCGGCCAGTTCGGATTCGGCCGCGCTGTCGTCGGCCTGCTGCAGCGCGCGCCGATGCAGGTGCGCACGCATCGCGCGGCCGGCTTCGATCAGCGCCTGGGCGTCGGACGGCGGCAGCAGGCCGGCTGCGGCCAGCGCTTCGATCTGCCGCCAATTGTCGGTGAACTCGATGGCTTGCGGATGCGTCGCGGCGTGCAGCAGGCACAGATGCTGGATCAGGAACTCCGCGTCGATCAGCCCGCCGGCCGCGTGTTTGACATCCCAGCGGCCGCCGGCAGGCGCTGTGCGCGCGGCGCGCATTTTGTCGCGCATGGCGGCGATCTCGTGCCGCAGCGTGTCGTCGTCGCGCGCCCGGCACAGCACCTGGCGGCGGATTTGCCGGAATCGCTCGCCGATCCGCTCGTCGCCGGCCACCGGGCGCGCGCGCAGCAGCGCCTGCTGCTCCCAGGTCCAGGCCGATTCGAGCTGATAGCGCTCGAATCCGGACAACCGTGAAACCAGCAGCCCCGAGCGCCCGGACGGCCGCAGCTCCAGGTCCACCGCATAGGCACGGCCGCGCGCGGTCTGGGTCGTCAGCAGGCTGACGATCCGCTGCGCCAGGCGCGCGTGGAACTCGGCGGCGCTGCAGCGGCGCGATCCGCCCTGCGTTTCGGCCTCCGGGTCGCGGTCGTAGAGAAAGATCAGATCCAGGTCCGAGCCGTAGCCCAGCTCGATGCCGCCGAGCTTGCCGTAGCCGATCACCGCGAACGCACTGCGCGCCCGGTCGGTGTCCGGCGGCGTGCCCCACTGGCGGGCGATGCCGGCCCAGGCGAAGCTCAGTGTCTGTGCCAGCACCGCCTCGGCCAGCCAGGTGAGCCGATCGCTGACCTGGTAGATCGGCAACGCTGCGGCGAGGTCGCTGGCGGCGATTCGCAGCATCATCTCCTGGCGAAACCGGCGCAGGCAGTCCATCTGCCCTTCGAGATCGTCGTCGGCGATCGCGTGCGCCGCTGCGGCGACGGCGGCGGCGAGTTCGTCGCGCTGCGGCGGCGCGTACAGCGTGCGCGGGTCCAGCAGCGCATCCAGCAGCGCCGGCGCCTGGATCAGTTGCTGCGTGATCCACGGGCTGGCCGCACACAGCCGCAGCAATTGCGCGCGGGCGCCGGTGCTTTCCTGCAGCAGGCTCAGATAGGTGGTGCGTCCGGCCAGTGCCTTGACGATTTCCAGTGCGCGCAGCAGGCCGGTTCCCGGAGACTCGGTGGCGAGGCCATCGCGCAGCAGTTCCGGCAGCAGCCGTTTCAGCCGTGTCCAGCCGCGGTCGCCGAGGCCGCCGCGCCGGCGCAGCGCGCTGAGATCGATGATGGCCCGCGCCACCGCCTCGGCCTGTTCGCCGCAGCCGAGGCCGGCCAGCCGCCCGGTCGCCGCTTCGCGGTCGCCGGTTTCCAGCAGCAGGGTATCGATCAGCGCCGGCAGCTCGTCTGCCTGCCGCGCCGAACGCGGCGCGGCGAAGGTATTCTCGAATTCCCGCCGGACCCGGCGGCGGAGCGCGGCGTGCTGTTCCAGCAACGCTTCCCAGTCCGGCGCCGCCATCGCCCGGCGGACGAACTCGCGGGCATCGGCGTCGCGCGGCAGGCGGTGGGTCTGTTGATCGGCCCACATCTGCACCGCGTTTTCGCAGCGGCGCAGCCACAGATAATCGCGCTCCAGCGCGGCGGCCGTGTCCGGCGGCAGGTACCGGCCCTGACCCAGGGCGCGCAACACCGGCAGCAGGCGGGGACCGCGCAGCCGGGGCTCCTGGCCGCCGCGCATCAACTGGAACAGCTGAACGATGAATTCGATCTCGCGGATGCCGCCGGGACCGATCTTGAGGTCGTCCTGGCGGTCTCGGGCGCGTGCGTCGGCCTCGATCCGCGCCCGCAGATCGCGCAGGTTCTCGATCGCCTCGAAGTCCAGATAACGGCGATAGATGAACGGCTGCAGGCGCTGCAGGAAGGCACTGCCGGCGCCGAGATCGCCGGCCGCCGGGCGCGCCTTGATCAGGGCGTAGCGCTCCCACTCGCGGCCGTGCCGCTGATAATAGTGCTCCATCGCCGCAAACGACATCGCCAGCGCTCCGGCGCTGCCGAACGGCCGCAGCAGCGTATCCACCCGGTAGACGAAGCCGTCGGCGGTGACTTCGGCCAGCCAGCGCGTCAGCTGCTGCGACAGCGCGATCGCACGCTGCCGGGTCTGTTCGTCTTCCTCGCCGGCGGGCTGGTCGAAGCCGAAGATCAGATCGACGTCGGAGGAAAAGTTCAGCTCGTCGCCGCCGAGCTTGCCCAGCGCCAGCACGCAGAAGCCGGGCACGTGCAGCCCGAGTTCGACTTCGGCGCCGCGCAGCGCCAGCCCGATGCAGCGTTCGGCGAGCCGGCTGGCCGCGATCAGTGTTTGCTCGACCTCTTCCTCGCCGCGCAGCGAGCGCACGGCGATCTCGGCCAGGCTGGCCGTCCGCAGTCGCCGCAGGCCGGCGGCGTCGATGGCACTGCCGTTGCCGGCAGTACGATCGCCGATCGGGGTTGCTTCGCGAACGCTGGCAATAACCGCCGGATCGTCCGGTTTGCGGCACGCCAGGGCTGTGCGCAGAAAAGGGCTGGAGGCGATCTCGTCCATGCGCGAAGCTTAGAGTTTATCCTTGAATAAATCGCGTCAGCGCCGGAGGTCATTTTCGCGCACTGCAACGAGCGAAGAGCGGCGATGGTTGTTCCATCGGCGCGAT
>JAGWMX010000042.1 GCA_028871525.1 Gammaproteobacteria bacterium | reverse complement strand
GCCGGAACCCGCGCAGCGGCAGGCCGGACGCAGCGGGCCGGCGCGGCTGCTGGTGGTCGGCGGCAGCCAGGGCGCGCGCGCGCTCAATCAGCAGGTTCCGGCCGCCGTGGCGCAGTTGCCGCGCGAGCTGCGTCCGCCGATCCGCCATCAGGCCGGACGCACGCTGGAGCTGGCGCGGCGCGCGTATGCCGCGCACGGCGTCGCCGCCGAGATCGTCGCTTTCATCGATGACATGCCGGCGGCTTACGCCTGGGCGGATCTGGTGATTTGCCGTGCCGGCGCTTCCACGGTGGCCGAGCTTGCGGCATCGGGCAGCGCGGCGATTCTGGTGCCGTATCCGCACGCGGTCGACGATCATCAGCGCGTCAACGCCAACTATCTGGCCGAACGCGGCGCGGCACGGCTGATCGACGAGGACGAGCTGACGCCGCAGCGCCTGGCCGCCGAGCTGGCGCGACTGCTCGGCGATCGGCCGCAGCTGCTGGCCATGGCGCAGCGCGGACGGCAGGCGGCGTGGCCCGATGCCGCTGGCGCCATCGCCCGGGCGTGCCTGCAGCACGCGAGGCTGGCGCGATGATGAAACTGCCCGAGGTCAGCGGCCCGATGCGCCGGGTGCGGCGCATCCACATGCTCGGCATCGGCGGCTCAGGCATGGCCGGCATCGCCGAGGTGCTGTTGAATCTCGGCTATCGGGTGTCGGGTTCGGACCTGAAGGACAGCGCGGTGACGCAGCGACTGGCGGGCCTCGGCGCGCGCGTCGACTACGGTCACGATCCGCAGCGGGTGCGCGGCGCCGACGTCGTCGTCGTCTCCACCGCGATCCGCGCCGACAACCCGGAATATGCCGCCGCGCGGACGCTGCGCCTGCCGATCGTGCGGCGCGCGGAGATGCTGGCCGAACTGATGCGCTTCCGCTACGGCATCGCGGTGGCCGGCACCCACGGCAAGACCACCACCACCAGCCTGGTCGCCGCGGTGCTGGCCGAAGGCGGGCTGGATCCGACCTACGTGATCGGCGGCCGGCTGAAAAGCGCCGGCGCCAACGCGCGGCTCGGCCAGGGCGCCTGGCTGGTGGCCGAGGCCGACGAGAGCGACGCCAGCTTCCTGCACCTGTCGCCGTTGCTGGCGGTGGTCACCAATATCGACGCCGATCACCTGGGAACCTACGGCGGCGACGTCGGCCGGCTCCGGGGCGCCTTTGTCGAATTCCTGCAGCGGCTGCCGTTCTACGGCCTGGCGGTGTTGTGCGCCGACGATCCGACGCTGCGCGGTCTGGCGCCGGAGCTGGGCCGGCCGATCGTCACCTACGGCCTCGAAGCGCCGGCCGACCTGCGCGCCGTCGAGCTGCGGGCGCACGCCGGCGGCAGCGAATTCGCCGTTGTCGGCGACGGTCTGCGCGAGCGGTTCTATTTGAATCTGCCGGGTCGTCACAACGTCTCCAACGCCCTGGCCGCGCTGGCGGTGGCGCGCGAACTGGAGGTGCCGATGGCCGCGGTGCGCAAGGCCCTGGCCGGGTTCGCCGGTATCGGCCGCCGCCTGGAGGCGCACGGCTGGCTGCTGCTGGACCGGGTACGGGTGGAGCTGTTCGACGATTACGGCCACCATCCGCGCGAGATCGACGTCACGCTGCGGGCGCTGGCCGAGGCGCGGCCCGGCCGTCGGCTGCTGGTGGTGTTTCAGCCGCATCGCTACAGCCGCACGCGCGATCTGTTCGACGATTTCTGCGCGGTACTGGCGTCCACTTCCGCGCTGATCCTGACCGAGGTCTATGCCGCCGGCGAAGAGCCGCTGGCCGAGGCCGACGGCCGCAGCCTGGCGCGCGGCGTGCGGGCCCGCAGCGGCGTCGAGCCGGTGTTCGTCGAACGGCTCGCCGAAGTGCCGGCGGTGTTGTCGCGCATCGCCCGCGACGGCGATGTGGTGCTGACGCTCGGTGCCGGCGACATCGGCGGCCTGCCGCCGTTGTTGACCCGGCGCTATGGCTGCAGTGAAGCCGCAGCCGTTGCCGGTCCATCGGGAGGCGGCGGGTGACGGCGCTAGTGCGCAGCCGTGCCTTGCGCGGACGCTTGCGCGAGCGCGAGCCGCTGGCGCCGCACACCAGCTGGCGGGTCGGCGGCGCGGCGGATCGCTACTACGAGCCGGCCGATCGTGACGACCTGCTGGCGTTCCTGGCACGGCTGGCGCCGACCGAGCCGCTGCTGTGGTTGGGGTTGGGCAGCAACCTGCTGGTGCGCGACGGCGGCTGGCGCGGCAGCGTGATCGCGCTGCACGGTACGCTGGACGCGCTGCGCCGCGAGGGCGACACGACGCTGTACGCCGAAGCCGGCGTGCACTGCGCCAGGCTGGCGAAGTTTGCCGAACGCGCGCGTCTGGCCGGCCTCGGCTTCATGGCCGGCATCCCCGGTACCGTCGGCGGCGCGCTGGCGATGAACGCCGGTGCCTGGGGCGGCGAGACCTGGCCGGCGGTGCTGGCCGCGGAGGCGGCGTACCGCGACGGCAGCAGCGCCTGGCTGCAGCCGTCGGCGTTCACGATCGGCTATCGGCAAGTGGTGCCGCCGGCGAATTTCGCCGGGTTTCTCGGCGCGCGTTTTGCGGTGACGCCGGACGACGGCAGCCACGCCCACGCCACCCGCGAAAGCCTGGTCCGGCGCAAGGCCACCCAGCCGGTCGGCCGGCCGAGCGCCGGTTCCACTTTCCGCAACCCGCCCGGCGATCACGCTGCGCGGCTGATCGAAAGCTGTGGACTGAAGGGCGCGCGCGCCGGCGGCGCGGCGGTGTCGGCTCAGCACGCCAATTTCATCATCACCGAACCCGGCGCCACCGCCGCCGACGTCGAAACGCTGATCGAGCGGATACGCAGCACCGTCCTGCAGCGCACCGGCGTGGAGCTGGTCGCCGAAGTGCGAATCGTGGGGGAACGGCGATGAGCTTGGATGCCCGTCATTGCGAGTGCGGCGTACGCCGCGCGCGGCAATCGCGACACGTTGTCTCGGCGGGTCCTGGTGAGCGCTCTGCCGGCGTGTCGGGGTTGCTTCGTCCCGCCACGGCTTCGCCTCGCGATCCTCGCAATGACATCAAGCAGACTGAAGATGCGTAAGCGCGTCTCGAATCCCGCCGAGTTCGGCCGCGTCGCCGTGCTGATGGGTGAGCCGCGTTGTTTCGCGAGCACCGCTCGCGGACGCGGCGAACGCCCGGCCAGGGATGGCCGGGCCGGAGTTCATCGAGGGCGCGCCGTTTCGCCATGGACGGCTGCACGCAGGCGACGCATGCGTAGGCGCGTCACGCAGGCGACGCATGCGTAAGCGCGTCTCGAATCCCGCCGAGTTCGGCCGCGTCGCCGTGCTGATGGGCGGCTGGTCCACCGAACGCGAAGTCTCGCTGTGGTCCGGCCAGCGGGTGCTGCAGGCGCTGCGCGCGCGCGGGATCGATGCGCATGGCATCGACGCCGACCGGCGCACGATCCTGCTGCTGGGCGAAGCCGGTTTCGACCGCGTGTTCAACCTGCTGCACGGCACCGCCGGTGAGGACGGCACGGTGCAGGCGGTGCTTGACTTGCACCGGCTGCCGTACCCCGGTTCCGGCGTGCTCGGCTCGGCGCTGGCGATGGACAAGCTGCGCAGCAAGCGCATCTGGCGCGCCGAGGGCCTGCCGACGCCGGACTACGCGCCGGTCGCCGCCACCGCCGAGCTTCGTGCTGCCGCCGAACGGCTGGGTTATCCGCTGTTCGTCAAGCCGGCGGCGGATGGCTCTTCGGTCGGAGTGGTCAAGGTCAAACGTCCGCAGCAATGCGAGACCGCGTTTGCGCAGGCCCGCGGCGAGGGCCGCAGCGTGATGGCCGAAGCCGCCGTCGACGGCGGCGGCGAGTTCACCTGCGCCATTCTTGACGGCGAGGCGCTGCCGTTGATCCGCATCGAGCCGGATGCCGAGTTCTATGACTACACCGCCAAGTACCTGTCGGAGCAGACCCGTTATTTATGCCCGTCGGGACTGGATCCGGCGCACGAGGTGCGGCTGCGGCAGCTCAGCCTGCGCGCCTTCGAGCTGCTCGGCGGCCGCGACTGGGGTCGGGTGGATTTCATGCTCGACGCGCACGGCGAGCCGTGGCTGCTGGAGGTCAATACGCTGCCCGGAATGACCGCCCACTCGCTGGTGCCGATGGCCGCACTCGCCGCCGGCATCGATTTCGAGAGCCTGTGCTGGGCGATTCTGGAGACCTCGTTGTCGCGGACGACCGGAGGTGGGCGGTGAGCGCCGTGCAGCTGCCGCGCGCCGCGCGCTGGAGCTTCACCGCGCAGTGGCCGCCGCGCCGGTTGGGTCGGCGATTCGCATGGCTGTGGCTGGCGGTGCTGCTCGGCGGTCTGGCCTGGGCTTCGCCGGCGCTGCTGTCACGGCTGAATCCGCCGTTGCGGACGCTGGACGTGGTCGGCCGTTTCAGGCATCTGCAGCCGGGTCAGATCGCCGCCGCGGCGGCGGTGGCGCCCGGTACGCGCTGGCTGGATGCCGATCTGGCCGCCATCCGCCGCCGCATCGCCGCGCTGCCCTGGGTCGCCGCGGTGTCGGTGCGTCGGCGCTGGCCGGATGCGTTGGTGCTGGAGGCGCGCGAGCGCCGGCCGCTGGCGCGCTGGAACGCCAGCGCGTTGCTCGCCGACGACGCGCAACCGTTTAGCCCGCCGGCCGGGGAGCTGCGGCAGGCGGCGCTGGAGGCTCTGCCGCAGCTGTCCGGTCCCGCCGATCGTGCCGGTGACGTGCTGGGCGTCTGGCAGCGGTTGCAGCCGGCGCTGGCCGACACGCCGTTTTCACTCACGGCGCTGAGTCTGGACGCGCGCGGCGAGTGGCGCGCCTACACCGCCACCGGCATCGAACTGCGCTTCGGCGACGCCGATCCGGTCGCCGACGTCACGCTGCTGCGTCAGGTGGCGGCGCCGGCGCTGGCGCCGCGCCTGACCGAGGTTGCGGCCATCGATCTGCGTTACAGCAACGGCTTCGCCGTTGCCTGGACCGACCGGCGCGCCTGCCAATCGTCGCCTGCCGGGTCGGCTCGCGACACGGCGCCGGGCTGCGTTGAAAACCTGCCGGTCTCATCGCAGGCGTTCGCAGCTCCGAGTGCAAGCAGTCCTGCGGCGACACGCGGCATCAAGGATCACCAACCATGAGCAAACGCAACCACGCTGAATATCTGGTGGGGTTGGACGTCGGCACCTCCAAGGTCACGGCGCTGATCGGCGAGGCCAAGCCGGGGGCGCCGCTGCAAGTGGTGGGTCTGGGCAGCGCGCCCTGCCGCGGCCTGAAGAAGGGCGTGGTGGTGAATATCGAGGCCACGGTCGAGGCGATCCGCCGCGCGGTCGAAGCCGCCGAGTTGACCGCCAACTGTCGGGTGCGCGCCGCCCACGTCAGCATCTCCGGCAGCCATATCCGCAGCCTGAATTCGGTCGGCGTGGTGCCGATCCGCCACCGCGAGGTCACCGCACGCGACGTGCATAACGTCATCGACGCCGGCGCCGCGATGGCGATTCCGGCCGATCAGCAGATCCTGCACGTGCTGCCGCAGGAATTCATCGTCGACGGCCAGGAGGGCATTCACGAACCGATCGGGATGAGCGCGGTGCGGCTGGAAGCCAGGGTGCACATGGTGACCGGCACCGTGTCGGCGGCGCAGAACCTCTATAAATGCGTCGAGCGCTGCGGCCTGGCGGTGGAAAAGCTGGTGCTGCAGCAGCTGGCGTCGTCCGACGCCGTGCTGTCGCCGGACGAGCGCGAGCTGGGCGTGGCGGTGGTGGACATCGGCGCCGGCACTGCGGACGTTGCGGTGTTCAAGGGTGGCTCGATCCGCCATACCGCGGTGCTGCCGATCGCGGGCGATCAGGTGACCAACGACATCGCGGTGGCGTTCCGCACCCCGGCGCAACACGCCGAGGAGATCAAGAAAGCGCACGGCTGCGCGTTGGCGGAAATGGTCGCCGACGACGTGCCGATCGAGGTGCCGGGCGTCGGCGAGACGCCGGTGCGGCGGCTGTCGCGGCAGATGCTGGCCGAAGTCATGCGGCCGCGTTACGAGGAGATGTTCCGCTACCTGCGCAAGGAGCTGCACCGCGCCGACGTCTACGACCTGATCGCCGGCGGCGTGGTGCTGACCGGCGGCGTGGCGGCCACGCCCGGTGCGTTGGAGCTGGCCGAAGGCGTGTTCGAGGTGCCGGTGCGGCTGGGTCTGCCGCACCAGGTCGAAGGCATCGATCAGATATTCAAAAGCCCGGCGTACGCCTGTGCCGTCGGGCTGCTGCTGTTTGCGCGTGCCAACCGTCCCGGGACGGCGGGCGGGCGCACGGCGACGATCGCAGGTCAGTCGGGACGAGCCTGGGCCGAGCGCATCGGCCGCTGGCTCGGGGGTCATTTTTAGTTCTTGCGCGGAGCACAGGCAAACGAAGGAGGTTGCGATGGCTAACAACGTGATGTCGGAAATGTTCGAGCTGGTCGACGGGCAGTACAAGCGGGCGGTGATCCGCGTTCTGGGTGTCGGCGGCGGCGGCTGCAATACCGTCAACCAGATGGCGCAGGCGGAGATCGGTGGCGTCGAGTTCATCAGCGCCAACACTGATCGCGATCACCTGGAGAAGTGCCTGCCGGTGATGCAACTGCAAATCGGCGCCCACGTCACTCGCGGGCTCGGCGCCGGCTCCAATCCTAAAATCGGCCGCGAGGCCGCCGAGGAAGATCGCGACCGCATCAAGGAGATGCTGGAGTCCACCGACCTGCTGTTCATCACCGCCGGCATGGGCGGCGGCACCGGCACCGGCGCCGCGCCGGTGATCGCGCAGATCGCCAAGGAATTGGAGGTGCTCACCGTGGCGGTGGTGACCAAGCCGTTTCCGCATGAAGGCAAAAAGCGCATGCATATCGCATTGGAGGGCATCAAGGAGCTGCAGCAGCACGTCGATTCGCTGATCGTGATCCCGAACGAAAAGCTGCGCCTGGTGCTGGGCGGCAGCGTCACCCTGCTCAACGGTTTCAAGGCCGCCAACGACGTACTGCAGAATGCGGTGCAGGGAATCTCCGACCTGATCACCCGGCCGGGGATGATCAACGTCGACTTCGCCGACGTGCGCACGGTGATGGCCAACCGCGGCATGGCGATGATGGGCCTGGGATCGGCCACCGGCGAGGACCGCGCCGACCGCGCGGTGCAGGCGGCGCTGGCCAGTCCGCTGCTCGACGATCTCGAACTGCACGGCGCCCGCGGCATTCTGGTCAACATCACCTGCGACGACACGCTGACGCTCGACGAGCTGGAGCTGATCAACGAGCACATCAACGAGATCGCCAGCCCGGAAGCCGACATGAAATCGGGCACCAGCTTCGATCCGAGCCTGAACGGAGAGCTGCGGGTGACGGTGGTGGCCACCGGCCTGGATACGCCGCGTGCCGCCAGCGAGCCGGAGGTGCTCAAACCGGCCAGGCCGCAGGTGGTCACGCCGATATTGCGGCCGGGCCTGGGCGGTCAGCGCCAGGGCGCCGAAGCTGCTCCGGCGAGGACGTCGCGGTTGTCCACCGGCGGTCTGGCGGCGCTCGATCTGAACGAGGATCTGCTGGACATCCCGGCGTTTCTGCGCGCGCAGGCGGACTGATGAGGATGGCGGGGCCAGCTGCATCCGCGCCGCCCGGCGGCGGATGGGGCAGCGGTGTCGAACTCGTGCTATTTTAACCGTCTGCACGAAACGGCCGCAGCGCCTGCTCGCGCCGTCGACAAAGATCGGTCTGGGAGCTCGGTCCGGGATAAGCCAACCGCCGCGATGATCCGTCAATACACGCTGCGCCAAGTCGTGCGCACCCGCGGCATCGGACTGCACGGGGGATCCCCGGTCTTCATGTCGCTGCTGCCGGCGCCACCGAATACCGGCATCGTCTTTCGCCGCACCGACCTGTCGCCGCCGCGCGACGTGCCCGGGCGCGCCGAATACGTCGCCGAGACCACGCTCAACAGCGGACTGGCGTACGACGGCACCAAAGTCACCACGGTCGAGCACCTGATGTCGGCGCTGGCCGGGCTCGGGGTGGACAACTGCACCGTCGAACTGTCGGCGCCGGAGGTGCCGATCATGGACGGCAGCGCGGCGCCGTTCGTGTACCTGATCCAGTCGATCGGCCTGGTCGCCCAGCCCGTGCCGCGACGCTTTCTGCGCGTACGCCAGCCGGTGCAGGTCAGCGACGGCGACAAGTGGGCGCGGCTGGAACCCTACGACGGCTTCCGGCTCGGCTTCACCATCGACTTCGATCACCCGCTGCTCGCCGCCACGGATCAACGGGCCAGCTTTGAATTCTCCCCGGCCGCCTACGTGCGCGAGGTCAGCCGGGCCCGTACCTTCGGCTTCATGCGCGAGTTCGAGTGGCTGCGCTCGAAGAATCTCGCGCTCGGCGCCAGCCTCGACAACGCCGTGGCGGTGGACGATTTCAGAGTGCTCAATCACGAAGGCTTGCGCTACGGCGACGAGTTCGTGCGCCATAAAATACTCGACGCGATCGGCGATCTGTACCTGCTCGGCGGACCGTTGCTGGGGGCCTACAGCGCGCACAAATCCGGTCATGCGCTGAACAACGATCTGGCGCGCGCGCTGCTGGCCGATGCTCAGGCCTGGGAGTGGGTGGTGTTCGCAGACGCCCGCGCACAGGCGCCGCTGGCCTACGCCGGCATGCTCGAACTGCCGGCCTGAGCCGCTGCCCGCCCGGGCAGGCGGCCAAAACACTTTCAGATCGAGGCGCTTGCGCTTTCGCGCGCGGCGCGCTTACACTCGGGCCTTAGGGTGCGGTATTGGTGTCTTCGGACGAGGCGGGGTCGATTCTGATTTCGAGCCGTTCGGCGTCAATGCCAAGCCGGGAGCGGAGAAAGGCAAGCAACTCCTCGCGGCGGTAGCGCAGAACTGTGGCTGCGGCGGCGGATCCGACCTGCAGCACTGCGGTCGTGCCGCGAGTCGTCAACAGGCGTGGGCTGGGAGTGCCAGCGTCGGTTGCGAGCCAGCGGGCGAGTTCGCGTTGACAGGCGTTCAGCCGTTCGACGTGAGCCAGCAGCGCGGCTGCGGTGGATCGGGGAGCGGTGAGCAGGTCACCGATCAGCTTGGCTTCTTCGTTCATGACAAAACGCCTCGGCGAAGGGATAACCGACAGCGCATGGATATTATCGTAGTCAATAACTTGCGGGGCAGGAGTTGGCGCGTGAGTCTGCAGGCGCGCAACGTGCTCGGATGGTTGCCATTGGCACTCGTGGCGGCGGTTTTCGCCGGCGCGATGTTCGCTGGTGGCTGGTATTCGCGTCCCGCCGACGGTAGCGGATTGCCGCCCGGCCTGCTGCGGCACTGGGGCGACCAGCTGGCGCAGCAGCAGCTGCAGCTGACCGCAACCCGCAGCCAGGCGCAGGCGGATGCTCATGCCTTGGCGCGCAAGCTCGCCCAGTTGCAGGCCGATATGTTGCGGGTGGATGCCGCCGGCCAGCGCATGACGCAGATCGCCGGCATCGATTCCAAGGAATTCAATTTCGATCAGCCGGCGCCGATGGGCGGCCCGGAGACCCAACCGGTGACCCAGCCGGCGGTGATGGAAGAGGTGATGGATTCTCTCGATCGACTGGCCGCCGAACTCAGTAATCGCCAGCGGCAGTTGGAGGTGCTGGAGGATATCCTGCTCACCAGCCGCTTGCAGCGGGAAGTCAAGCCGTCCGGCTGGCCGGTGACCGATGGCTATATCTCCTCCGTCTACGGCGAGCGCACCGATCCGTTCACCGGTTTGAACAGCTTCCATCCCGGCATCGATTTCGCCGCGCCGTTAGGCAGTCATGTCGACGCGGTAGCGGCCGGCATCGTCACCTACGCCGGGCCGGACGCCGGCTACGGCAATCTGGTCGAAGTCAATCACGGCAACGGCTATGTCACCCGTTACGGCCATAACGAGAAGATTCTGGTGCAGGTCGGGCAGCGGGTGCACCGGGGACAGCCGGTGGCGCTGATCGGCAGCACCGGGCGCTCCACCGGCCCGCACTGCCACTTCGAAGTACTGCTGAACGGCCGCACCGTCAATCCGCAGCGCTACATCGAGGCGAGTCGCTGAGGCGAGGATTCGGCCGCGGCGGTGGAGCCTGGCGCTGTACCGTCCCGGTTTGTTCCTGGTGATCGGGTTGTGCGCTGCGGCATCGCGCGGTTGGCTTGCGCGCGAACCCTGATTGGCGCTTTGGCGCCGGCCGCGCGCCGGTGTGGTCAGGCATAATTGATTTTTTAAAGCAGCGCACACCGGCCGCGTGTTCACGTGGCGTGACCATCACTATGGCTAATAATTTTCTGGTGCGCCTGTTCGGCAGCCGCAATCAGCGCATTCTGCGGCGGTTGCGCGGGCTGGTGGTACAGGTCAACGAGCTGGAGCCGAAATTCCAGGCGATGAGCGACGCCGAGCTGGCGGCGCAGACCCCCGTGCTGCGCGAGCGGGTGGCGCGCGGCGAGTCGCTGGATGCGATCAAGGCCACAGCTTTCGCCCTGGTCCGCGAGGCTGCCAGGCGCACGCTGGGCATGCGCCATTTCGACGTCCAGATCATCGGCGGCGCGGTGCTGCACGAGGGCAAGATCGCCGAGATGCGCACCGGCGAGGGTAAAACCCTGGTGGCCACGCTGCCCGCCTACCTCAATGCGCTGACCGGCAAGGGGGTGCACATCGTCACCGTCAACGACTACCTGGCGCGGCGCGACGCCGAGTGGATGGGGCGGGTGTTCCGCTTCCTCGGCATGAGCGTCGGCGTGGTGGTCTCGGGGCAATCGATCGAGGAAAAGCGCGCCGCTTACGCCGCCGACATCGCCTACGGTCAGAACAACGAATTCGGGTTTGACTATCTGCGCGACAACATGGCTTTTGCGCCGGCCGACAAGGCGCAGCGCGGCCAGCACTACGCGATCGTCGACGAGGTCGACTCGATCCTGATCGACGAAGCGCGCACGCCGCTGATCATCAGCGGCCCGACCGACGACGACACCGGGCTTTATCGCCGGCTCGACCAGTTGATCCCCCGGCTCAAGCCGCAGCAGGAAGAGGACGGGCCGGGCGACTTCACGCTGGATGAAAAAGCCAAGCAGATCTATCTGACCGAAGAGGGGCACGAGAACGTCGAACGGCTGCTGCAGGAGGCCGATCTGCTCGGCGAGGACGAAAGCCTCTACGATCCGAGCAAGGTCATGCTGATGCACCATCTGAACGCGTTGCTGCGCGCGCACCACCTGTACAAGCGCGACGTCGAGTACATCGTGCGCAACGGCCAGGTGGTGATCGTCGACGAATTCACCGGCCGCGTGCTGCCGGGACGACGCTGGAGCGACGGCCTGCATCAGGCGGTGGAAGCCAAGGAAGGCGTGACGATCCAGCAGGAAAACCAGACGCTGGCCTCGATCACCTTTCAGAACTATTTCCGGCTGTACGGCAAGCTGTCCGGCATGACCGGAACCGCCGACACCGAGGCGTTCGAGTTCCAGAGCATCTACGGCCTGGAAGTCGTGGTGATGCCGACCAACCGGCCGATGATCCGCGACGATCGCTCCGATCTGGTCTATCTGAACGCCAAGGACAAATTCGACGCGGTGGCCGCCGACGTCGCGCAGGCGCACCGGCGCGGCCAGCCGGTGCTGCTGGGGACCGCGTCGATCGAGACCTCCGAACTGCTGTCCGGGCTGCTCAAGCACAAGGGCATCCCGCATCAGGTGCTCAACGCCAAGCAACACGAGCGCGAGGCCGAGATCATCGCCCAGGCCGGCCGGCCGGGCACGGTAACCATCGCCACCAACATGGCCGGTCGCGGCACCGACATCGTGCTCGGCGGCAGCCTCGACGCCGAACTGGCCACGCTGCCGCCGGAGGACGCCCAGTCACGCGAGCGTGCCCGCGCCGAGTGGCAGCAACGCCACGATCAGGCGTTGGCCGCCGGCGGCCTTTACGTGATCGGCTCCGAGCGTCACGAGAGCCGGCGCATCGACAACCAGCTGCGCGGCCGCTCCGGCCGTCAGGGCGATCCCGGCGCCACGCGCTTCTACCTGTCGCTCGACGACACCCTGATGCGCATCTTCACCCCGCCGTCGATGCGCGCGATGCTGCAGCGGCTGGGGATGAAGGAAGGCGAGGCGCTGGAACACCGCATGGTGACGCGGGCGATCGAGACCGCGCAGCGCAAGGTCGAGGCGCACAACTTCGATATCCGCAAGAACCTGCTCGATTACGACGACGTCGCCAACGAGCAGCGCAAGGCAGTCTACGGACTGCGCGACGAGTTGATGGCCGCCGAGCGGGTGACGCCGCTGCTCGACGAGATCCGCAGCGACGTCGTCAACGGCATGATCGCCGCGTTCGTCCCGGCCGGCGCGCCCGAGGAAATGTGGAATCTCGAGGGGTTGGAAGAGGCTATGAACAAGGATTTCGGCCTCGAGCTGCCGCTGCGGCAATGGCTGAAGCAGGAGCCGGACCTCCACGAATCGGCGCTGCGCGAGCGCATCATCAAGGCCGCGAGCGACGCCTACGACGACAAAAGGAGCCAGATCGGTGCGCAGATACTCGAGCACTTCGAAAAAGCCATCACGCTGCAGGTGCTCGATACGTTCTGGCGCGAGCATCTGGCGGCGATGGACTATCTGCGGCAGGGTATCCACTTGCGCGGTTACGCGCAGCAGGATCCGAAACAGGCCTACAAGCGCGAAGCCTTCTCGATGTTCAACGAGATGCTGGCGCGCTTCAAGCACGAAGTGATCACCACGCTGGCGCGGGTGCGGGTGCAGACCGAAGCCGAGGTGCAGGCGCTCGAGGAGCGGCGCCGGCGCGAGGCGGCGGCCCGCGCGCTGCAGTTCCAGCACGCCGAGGTGGCGGCCGCGGTGCTGTCCGACGGCGGCGGCGACGGCAGCGGTGTCGCCGAAGCCGAGGCGGCGGTTGCGGCGCCGGTGCGCCGGCCGCAGACCTTCATCCGTGAGGATCGCAAAGTCGGCCGCAACGAGCCGTGCCCATGCGGCAGCGGCAAGAAATACAAGAACTGCCACGGGCGGTTGGGGTGAGGCACGCGGCACCGCGTGCCGGCTGACGGACGCCGGACATGGCCGTCAATCTCGCTGCGCCGGAACGGCTGCTGCCGGTGGCCGGCGTGCGGCTCGGCGTCGCCCGGGCGGCGATCAAGGAACCCTGTCCCGCCGCGCCCGCTGCCGCGGCTGCCGATCCCGCCCGGCCGGCGGGTGCAACCGCGCCGGCCGCCGACCGCGATGACCTGCTGCTGATCGAGCTGGCCGCCGGCAGCCAGGTGGCCGGGCAGTTCACGCAGAACGCGTTCGCCGCGGCGCCGGTGCTGCTGTGCCGGCAGCGGCTGTGCGCGGGCGTCGCGGTGCGCGGGCTGCTGGTCAACGCCGGCAACGCCAACGCCGCCACCGGCGACCAGGGGCTGGTCGACGCCGGCGCCACCACTGCCGCCGCGGCGCACTCGCTGGGCGTGCCGGCGGATACCGTGCTGCCGCTGTCCACCGGCGTGATCGGCCGGCGGTTGCCGGTCGCACGGATGCTTGCCGCGATCCCGCGAGCCGCGATGGCGCTGCGCCAGGATGCCTGGCTGCCCGCGGCGCGGGCGATGATGACCACCGACACCGTGCCCAAGGGCGCCAGTCGCCGTCTCGAACTCGGCCGCCGCCGGCTGACCGTCACCGGCATCGCCAAAGGCGTCGGCATGATCTGCCCGGATATGGCCACGCTGCTGGCGTTTATTGCCACCGATGCGCCTTTGACGCTTGCCGCCACGCAGCGGATCCTGAGACGTGCGGTGGCCGGGTCGTTCAACTGTGCGACGGTGGACGGCGACACCTCGACCAACGATGCCTGTCTGCTGGCCGCCACCGGCACCGCCGGCGGCACGCCGATCGATGTCGACGGCGCCGGATTTACCGAACTTGCTGCGGCGATCGAAGCGGTGTGCGTCGAGCTGGCGCAGGCCATCGTACGCGACGGCGAGGGCGCCACCCGCTTCGTGACCCTGCGCGTCGAAGGCGCCGCCGACGGCGCCGAGGCGCGGCGCGTGGCGTATGCGATCGCCCGCTCGCCGCTGGTCAAGACCGCGCTGTTCGCCGGCGACGCCAACTGGGGGCGGCTGATCATGGCGATCGGCAACGCCGGCGTCGCCGGGTTGGATCCGCGCCGTGTCGACCTGTGGCTGGACCAGGTGGCGCTGCTGAGCGCCGGGCAACCGGATCCGGGATATCGAGAGGAACTCGGCGCGGCGGTGGTGGCCAGACCGGAGTTCACGATCCGCGTCGCGCTCGGCCGCGGCGGCGCGGCGGCGCGGATCTGGACCTGCGATTTCAGCTACGACTACGTGCGCATCAACGCCGAATACCGGAGCTGATGCCGGTGCCCTGGCGCAGCGGATCATGACGCAAACCTGCCGCCGCATCGAGGCGGTCGCCGGCGTGCTCGGCGACGCGCACGCGCGGGTGCTGCTGGCGCAGCGCTGCCAGCCTCAGGCTTACGCCGGACAGTGGGAGTTTCCCGGCGGCAAAATCGAACCGGGCGAGACGGCTTACGCCGCGCTGACACGCGAGCTGGCCGAAGAACTTGGCGTGACGGTGCGGGCGGCGCGGCCGCTGATCAGCCTCCAGCACCGCTATCCGGAGTTCGAGGTGCAATTATCGGTATGGCGCATCGAGCGCTACGACGGCGTGCCCGGCGCGCGCGAAAGCCAGCCGCTGGCCTGGGTGGCACCCGGCGAGTTGCCGCAGTGGCCGCTGCTGGCGGCCGACCGGCCGGTGATCGCCGCGCTGCTGCTGCCGCCGCACTACGTATTCACGCCCTGGAGCGCGCCGCTCGAAGAGCTGATCGCGGCGCTGCCGCGGCTGCCTCGCGGTGCGTTGCTGCGGGTGCGCCGGCCGCCGACCAGCGCCACGGTCGATGCCGCCCGGCTGGTGGCGGCGGCGGTCGGCACCGGCCTGGGGCCGGTGCTCGGCGACCCGATCGCCGCCACCCAGCCGGGCGGGATGCACCTGCGTGCGGCCGAGCTGGCGCGCGCCGGCCGGCGGCCGTTGCCGCCGGCGCCGGACTGCTGGTTCGGCGCCTCGGTTCACAGCCGTGCCGAGCTGGAGCAGGCGGTGCGCATCGACGCCGATTTCGCGGTGCTGGGGCCGGTCGCCGCCAGTCCCAGTCATCCGGGTCGGCCCGGACTGGGCTGGCCGCGCTGGGCACGGATCCGCGAAGGCTTCGCGCTGCCGGTGTACGCGATCGGCGGCGTCGGTCCCAGGGATCTGCAGACCGCGTGGAAGAACGGGGCTCAGGGTGTCGCCGGCATCTCGGCCTACTGGTCGGCCGGCGGCAGTTCGCCTGAATCTGAATCGCCTTCGAGCGGTACCGAATAGCGCTCGGCCAGCCAGTCGCCGAGGTCGATCAGCTTGCAGCGCCGGCTGCAAAATGGCCGCCACGGGTTGTCCAGCACCAGACTGGCATCGCGGCCGCAGCGCGGGCAGGGCGCGACGGGAGTCGTCATCAGGGAATCGCCGGCACCTGCGCCAGCGCCAGCGCGCAGCACTGCAGTCTGAAGCTCACCGGTTCGGCCGCCTGCATGTGCCGCTGATCGACTTCGCCAAAGCGCATGAAGCGGATCGAAAAGCGATGGCGGCTGGCGCTGACCTCCGGGTACAAATCCTGCTCCGGCGACAGCATCACCCGCAGCAGTTGATAGGCTTGGCGCGGCGTGTAGAGAAAAACCCCGGACTCGGCGGCCTCCTCGATCACCGGAGTGCTCTGGCGCAGCAGGCGCAGCAGCACGCGCAGCGCCATTTCCAGCGGCGCCACCTGCGAGCGCCAGCGGTCGAGATCGCGCGCGACCGCCGCCGCCGGCCGGCACAGCCAGCGATGGTAGGCCGGCAGATCGAAGGTGCAGGTGCCGCCCGGAATCGCCAGGCGGTTCATCACCGCGTGCAGGAAGTCGTTTTCGCGCAACGCCGCCGCCAGGTACGACGGCCCGGTCTGTAGCGCGGACTTGGTCGTGTGCAGTTCCTCGAGCACGTCGTCCAGCCGCCGGCGGTCGACCTGCGGCCGGCCGGCCAGGATCGACAGATTCGCATGCTGTTCGGAAAGTTCTTTCAGCAGCTCCGTCTTCAGATCGGTGCGGCCGACCACGCTGAACACATCCAGCAGCGCCTGCAGCGCGGCGCGCTGGCCCCAAAGGCTGCGGTCGGCGTGATGATGCAGGTACTGGTCGAACAGGAATTCCAGGCGCAGATAGGTGCGCACCCGCTCGGTGAGCGGCTGCTCGAAGACAATCCATCGCGGTGCTTGATTCATCCCCGCGTCCCGAGCGCCGAATAAACCCCTATTGTTTCGCGGCCGGCGGCGTATGGCAAACGTATCACCGGCGGGCGCCGCGCAGGTACAACTGATGCAGGCGCTCGATCTGGGTTTCGGTCGTCTCCGCCGGCGCGTGATTGTGGATCACGTCGTCGGCGGCTGCCAGCCGCTGCCAGCGCGTGGCCTGCGCGGCGATCATCGCCCGTGCCAGCGGTTCGTCGATCGCGTCGCGTGCGATCAGCCGGCCCAGTTGCAACTCTTCCGGCACATCGATCACCAGCACCCGATCGACCTGGCCGCGCATGCCCGATTCGAGCAAAAGCGCTGCCGAGTACAGCGCGTAGCGGGCGCGCACCGAGTGCCGCCAGACGGCGACCCGGTCGCGGATCAGCGGGTGCAGGATCGACTCCAGCCGCCGGCGCGCGGCGGCATCGCCGAACACCGCCTGTCTCAGCCGCCGGCGATCGAGGCCGCCGCCGTCGGCGCGGTAGCGTTCGCCGAACGCGGCCAGCACCGCGGCCAACCCAGGCGTGCCGGGCGCCACCACCTCGCGCGCCACCTGATCGGCGTCGAGCACTGCCGCCCCGCGCCGCTCGAATCCGCCCGCGATCAGGCTCTTGCCGCTGGCGATGCCGCCGGTCAGGCCGACGATCAGCGCGTCCATCGCTTAACGTCTCGACGCTTACAGCGCCGCCGTCAGCCGCGATAGCGGCGCGCCGTAGAGCAACAACAGCCAACCGGCGGCGGCCAGGTACGGGCCGAAGGCGATTGGCACACGGCGGTCGTGTCCGCGCAACAGAATCAGGCCGACGCCGACCAGGGCGCCGGCCGCGGACGCCAGCAGCAGCAGCAGCGGCAACTGCGCGGCACCGAGCCAGGCGCCGAGCGCCGCCAGCAGCTTGAAATCGCCGTGTCCCATGCCGTCCTTGCCGGTGGCCAGCCGGTAGCCGTGGAACACCAGCCACAGCAGGCCGTAGCCGACGGCAGCGCCGACAATCGCCGCTCCGGGCGCAACGAACAACCGTGCCGACGACAGCAGCAATCCCAGCCACAGCAACGGCAGCGTCAGCGTATCCGGCAACAACTGCGTGCGCAGATCGATCGCCGTCAGCACCAGCAGCATCCAGCCGAACGCCAGCGCCGCCGGTAACTGCGGCGCGGCGCCGAAGCGCCAGGCGCTGGCCGCGAACATCGCAGCGCAGATCAGCTCCACCAGCGGGTACTGCGGCGAGATCGGCTTGCCGCAGCAGGCGGCGCGCCCGCGCAGCCACAGCCAGCCGCACAGCGGGATGTTATGCCTGGCTTTGATCGGTGCGCCGCAGTGCGGGCAGCGCGAACCCGGACGCCACAGGTTGATCGCCGCCTCGGTTTCCGGCTGCAGCCCGAGCGTGGTCCGTGCTTCGCGCCGCCAGATGCCTTCCAGCATTTTCGGCAGGCGCAGGATCACCACGTTGGCGAAGCTGCCGAAGCACAGTCCCAGCACCCCGGCCAGCGCTGCCAGCAGCACCGGCGAGCCCGTCAGCAGGCCGATCAACGCCGGCAGTCCCGCGCGCTGTGGACCGGTGACCGGCGGCGCGCGTTCAGATCGCCTCGCCGAGCTTGAAGATCGGCAGGTACATCGCCACCACCAGGCTGCCGACCAGGACGCCGAGGATGATCATGATCATCGGCTCCAGCAGCGTCGACAGGTTGTCGACCTTGAGGTCGACCTCCTCCTCGTAGAACTCGGCGACCTTGGCGCACATCGCGTCGAGCGAGCCGGATTCCTCGCCGATCGCCACCATCTGCGTGGCCATCGGCGGGAACAGGCCGGTCTGCTGCATCGTCAGCTGCAGTTGCTGGCCGGTGGCGACCTGTTCGCGCATCTGCAGAATCGCTTCCTTGAAGACGATGTTGCCGGCGGCCTTGGCCACCGATTCCAGCGCTTCGACCAGCGGCACGCCGGCGGCGAACATGGTCGACAGCGTGCGCGCGTAGCGCGCCACCGCGGCCTTGTAGACGATGTCGCCGATCGCCGGCACTTTCAGCAGCACGCGGTCCATAAAGCGGCGCAACTCCGGGGAGCGTTTGTAGGCTTCGGACAATCCCAGCCAGCCGCCGATCAGCAACGCCATCACTACCCACCAGCGGTCGCGGATGAAATCGGACAGACCGATCACCGCCTTGGTGAAGGCCGGCAGGTCGGCGCCGAAGCCGACGAAAAGATTGCGGAACTCCGGCACCACGAAATACAGCAGGATGCCGGTGACGATGAACGCCACGATCAGCACCACCGTGGGATAGGTCAGCGCCTTGCGCACCTTGCGCTTGATCGACTCGGTCTTTTCCTTGTAGGTGGCGATCTTGTCCAGCAGCGTTTCCAGTGTGCCGGAGCGCTCGCCGGCATCGACCAGATTGACGTACAGATCGTCGAAGTGGCGCGGGAATTTGGACAGGCTTTCCGCCAGCGAGCTGCCGCCCTCGATGCCGGTCTTGATCGCCAGCACCATCTCGCTCATCGACGGATTGGCGTGGCCGCGGCCGATGATCTCCAGCGCCTGCACCAGCGGCACGCCGGCCGCCGTCATCGTCGCCAACTGGCGCGAGAACACCGAGATATCGGCGCTCTTGATGCGTTTCTTGCCGCTGCCGAACAGTGAGGACTTGCGGCGTACGCGGGTCGGATTGATGCCCTGGCGGCGCAGCGCGGTTTTGATCATGCTCTCGCTGGCGCCGACGCTTACGCCCTTGATCCGCGTGCCCTTGCGGTCGGTTCCTTCCCAGGTAAACGTATATTCCTTTATCGTCGCCGTCGTAGCCATGCGCTTTCAGCCCCCTGAGCTATCTTCACCGCAGCGATCCTTGCAAATGCAGTCGCCACTTCAACAACGCCGCCGCAGCATAGCGCAAGCTGGCGGCGTTATGACTAATCGACCGTCACGCGGTTGGCTTCCAGCAGATCGATGCTGCCGGCGCGTACTTTCCGCAGCGCCGAGGCGCGCAGGTCGGAGACCCCTTCCTTGTCCGCTTGTTCGTTGATCTGGATCGCGTTGCCGCCTTCCATGATGATGCGCTGGATGCCTTCGCTGACCGGCATCACCTGATAGATGCCGGTGCGGCCGCGGTAGCCGTCATTGCACTGGTCGCAGCCGGCCGCCTGGTAGATCTTCAATCGGTCCAGCTCCTCCTGAACGAAACCTTCGCGCAGCAGCTCCTCGCGCGGGATGTCGGCCGGGCGTTTGCACACCGGGCACAGCTTGCGCGCCAGCCGCTGGGCGATGATCAGGTTGACACTGGAAGCGATGTTGTAGGCCGGCACGCCCATGTTCAGCAGCCGGGTCAGTGTCTGCGGCGCGTCGTTGGTGTGCAGCGTCGACAACACCAGGTGGCCGGTCTGCGCCGCCTTGATCGCGATTTCGGCGGTTTCCAGATCGCGGATCTCGCCGACCATGATCACGTCCGGATCCTGACGCAGAAAGCTGCGCAGCGCGTCGGCGAAATTCAGACCCACCCTGGGGTTGATCGACACCTGGTTGATGCCGGGAATGTTGATCTCGCAGGGATCCTCGGCGGTGGAGATATTGACGCCCTCGGTGTTGAGCAGGTTCAGCCCGGTGTACATCGACACCGTCTTGCCGGAACCGGTCGGTCCGGTGATCAGGATCATGCCCTGCGGGCGCCGCAGCGCCTTCAGGTACAGCTCCTTCTGCTCTGGTTCATAGCCCAGCACGTCGATGCCGAGCATCGCGCTGGAGGAATCGAGAATACGGGTGACGACTTTTTCGCCCCACATGGTCGGGCAGGTGTTGACGCGGAAGTCGATCGCCTTGGCGCGCGACAGCTGCAGCTTGATGCGTCCGTCCTGCGGCACCCGCCGCTCGGCCAGGTCCATCCGCGACATCACCTTGAGCCGCGCGGCGATGCGGACGCCCATCGTCACCGGTGGGCTGGCGATTTCGCGCAGCATGCCGTCGAGCCGATAACGGATACGGAATTTCTTCTCGAACGGCTCGAAATGGATGTCCGAAGCGCCGCGGTGGATCGCATCGAGCAGGATCTTGTTGACGTAGCGCACGATCGGCGCGTCGTCGGCCTCGCTGCGGGTGACTTCGGGCCCTTTGTTCTCCTCGCTGCCCTCGATCACCTCCAGCCGGTCCAGCTCGATCTCGTCCATGCCGAGGCTGGCGGACTGCAGCGCGGTGGCGGCGGACTCGATCGCCCGCTTCAGCTTGTCCTCCTCGACCAGAATCGGCTCCGCGTTCAGCCCGGTGGCGAACTTGAATTCGTCGAGCGCCACCAGGTTGGTCGGATCGGAAATCGCCACGTACAGGCGCCGGCCGCGCTGGTACAACGGCAGCGCGTGCACGCTGCGGACCAGCTTCTCGCTGACCTCCTTGAACTGCGTCAGATCGAACGGCTCGATGGCGCTCAGGTCGAGCAGCGGCGTGCCGAATTCGGCGCAGGCGGCCTCGGCCAGCACGCTCGGTGCGACCAGCTTGGCCTCGACCACGGTGCTGACGAACGGCTGGCCGGCGCGCTGGGCGCGCGCCTGCGCGTCGCGCGCGGCCGCATCGCTCAGCAGCTCGTCGACCACCAGCCGCCGCGCCAGGCCGGTCAGACCGGCGTCGATGGTCATGCTCTGCGGCGTCGCAGCCATGTGAAAATCCCCAATGTCTTCAGCCTTCCGGCAGATACCGCTAAAGCTAGACTCTGCTCCCGCCCACGTCAACGCCGGCCGCGGGCGGACCGCGGCACCCGCGGCATCCTTTATGATGCGGGTAAACAACGGGAGCCTGCATGATCAGCATCGTCCTGCCTGCCAAGAACGAGGCCCAGGCACTGGCCGGGCTGCTGCCGCGTCTGCGCCGCCTGCAGCCCGACGCCGAGATCATCGTCGTCGACGACGGCTCCAGCGACGCCACCGCGGCGCTGTGCGCCGACCACGGCGTGCGCCGCCTGTCCTCGCCGTATGCGATGGGCAACGGGGCGGCGATCAAGCGCGGCGCGCGCGCCGCGAGCGGCGAAGTGATCGTGTTCATGGACGCCGACGGCCAGCACGATCCGGCCGACATCCCCAAGCTGCTGGCCAAGCTCGACGCGGGCTACGACATGGTGGTCGGCGCCCGTGGCTGGTCCGGTCAGGCCAGCCTCGGCCGCGGCGTGGCCAACGGCTTCTACAACCGCATCGCCAGTTGGATGACCGGACACGCGGTGGCCGACCTGACCTCCGGATTCCGTGCCGTGCGCGCCGACAGATTCCGCGAGTTCGTACACCTGCTGCCGAACGGATTTTCGTATCCGACCACCATCACCATGGCGTTCTTCCGCAGCGCCTACGCGGTGGCCTACGTGCCGATCGAGGTGACCGAGCGTGTCGGCAGAAGCCATATCCGCCCGCTGCGCGACGGCATCCGCTTCCTGCTGATCATCTTCAAGATCGCCACGCTGTATTCGCCGTTCAAGCTGTTCATGCCGGCCAGCGCGTTGTTTTTCCTGCTCGGCTGCGCCAACTACGCGTACACCTATCTGCACGCCGGCCGCCTCACCAACGGCAGTACCCTGCTGTGGAGCGCGGCGGTGATCGTGTTTCTGATCGGCCTGGTGTCCGAGCAGATCACCGCGCTGACGTACAAGCCAGGGGATGCACAGCGTTGATCCCCTGAGCAACGAGCGTGTGCTCAAATTGAAATGACGGTGTCGCTATAACGCGCCACCGTTGCATCATGCGTCATCAATCGCAGCGGTTCCGTGATCGACTGTGCTACGAGCATCCGATCGAATGGATCATTGTGGATTAGTGACAGTTGCTCCACGGTGGCCGCGTGCTCGGGGCTGATGTTCAAGAACGAGTACCCCGCTTCCTCAAAATAACGCAAAGCTTCAGTAGCGGGAAACGGGATGCCCGAGCGCCCGAGCGCGTGCTTGATGGCGATTTCCCAGACGCTGACCGCCGAGACGTACACCTGGTTGTTGGGGTCTGCAATCAGCTTGGTGGCGGCTGGATTGAGCCGCCGGTCTCCGACCAACGCCCATAGCGCGACATGGGTATCGAGCAGCAGCTTCATATCTCAATCGCCGGCAAACAGCTTCGCGACGTCAGCATTGCGCCGGTCAAGCTGTTCCAGCGAAGGCGCCTTGAACTTGCCCTTCAGTAGGCCGATCCGTTTGCCGGTATCCGTAACGTTTCGCACAGGCACCAATCGTGCCGCCGGACGGCCGTTGCGTGCGATGATGATTTCCCGTTCGACCCCGCGCTCGATACGATCCACGAGCCGGGAAAGCGAGGATTTGGCCTCGAGCATGTTAATGATCTGCATGATGGATAA
>JAGWMX010000140.1 GCA_028871525.1 Gammaproteobacteria bacterium | reverse complement strand
TACGCGCGGCGGGTCAGCGCGCCCGGCCAATGATGGCCGGGCAGGGGTTGATCGAAGCCGACAGCGTCGCGCCAGGGATGGCGGGCACCGAGTTTTCCCCAAGCCGCCGCGCTTCGCGCGTATACGCGCGGCGGGTCAGCGCGCCCGGCCAATGATGGCCGGGCAGGGGTTGATCGAAGCCGACAGCGTCGCGCCAGGGATGGCGGGCACCGAGTTTTCCCCAAGCCGCCGCGCCGTGCACGTCGGCGAGGCCGGTTACGCAGCCGATGCGGATTGCAGGCTGATGCCGCGCAGGCTGGGTTGGCTCAGGCAGAACAGCGCAATCGCGGTCAGCGACAGTCCGGCGCCGGTAAACAGGGCGGTCAGCGAGATCAGCTTGACCAGCGCGCCGGCGACAGCCGCCGCCACCGGCGCCAGGCCCAGGAACGTGAACATGACCAGACTCATCGTGCGGCCCAGCAACGCCTGCGGCACACGCCGCTGCAGCCAGGTGATGATGGTGATTTGCACGCTGCCGGCGAAAGTGCCGATCAGCACCAGCACGGTGGTGGCGGTCAGCGTCGAATGCACGAAGCCGAGCGACGCCAGCCCCAGGCCGGCGACGCCGTCCAGGCCCAGTACCAGCAGCCCCAGGCGGCCGCGCACCAGGCGCGCGATCAGTCCCGAGGCCAGGCTGCCAAGCAGCATGCCGGTGCCGTTGGCGGTCATCAGCAGGCCGAGGGCGGTCGCGCCCTGCTCCAGGCGCGTATCGGCCAGCAGCGGCAGGCCCACCTGCAGCGGTCCGGCCACGAACACCGACACCGCGGCCATGTACAGGATCAGCGCGCGCAGCGGCAGGTCGGCCCACAACGCGCGCAAGCCGTCGACGATGTTGCCCAGAATCCCGCCCGCCGGCGGCGACGGCTGCCGGTCGCTGCGAATGCGGATCATCAGCAGCGAGGTCACCGAAAACAGGAAACTGCCGGCGTCGATGGCAAACGCCAGCCCGGTGCCGCGGATGTCGCCGCCCGACTCCGGCGTGACGCCGGCGCCGGCGCTGATGACGAAACCCGCCAGCGCCGGTCCGATCAGCATGCTGAGCTGGCGCATGCCCATGAAGATCGAATTCGCCGTCTGCAGCTGGCCGGGTTCCAGCAGCTGCGGCAGTATCGCCGAGCCGGCCGGGTAGGCGAAGGCGGTGGCCAGACCGATCCCCAGCGCCAGCAGGTACAGCATCCACATGTGGATGGCGCCGGCGAGCACCAGCGCCGCCAGCACCGCCGTCAACGCGGCGTTGAGCAGACGTGCGCTCAGCAGCACCCGGCGTGGCGACATGCGGTCCACCATCGCGCCGCTGACCAGCATGAACGCCGCGCGCGGCAGCGCCATCACCGCCAACACCAGGCCCAGCGCGGCCGGGTCGCCGGTGAGCTTGAGCACCAGCCACGGCAGCGCCACCAGCGTGAACTGGTCGCCGATGATCGAGACCGAGCTGCCGCCGAACAACAGGCGGAACGCCCGGTTCGAGAATGGTGATGCGTTGCGCTGCTCCCGCATGGAGCTCCCGCTGAGCCGTCCGGCCGGTGTGATTGGCCGGCATCATGCCGCAATTCGTCGGCCATCGCCGCTGGCAGACCGGACCCGGCAGTGGCATCGGAACTGCCGGTGCCCGCGTCCAGATCCGTCGGTGGCCGCCGGGGGTCAGGTTGTGGCGCTAAACTGACCCGGCGCCGGCAGGGATCGGTGGGCAAAAAACGGGCGCTGTGTTATTGAAGCGGCCATTGGTTGTGTGATTCACCTACCGCGCCGGCGGCAAGCTCTGCACGGTGTTCAAACATTTTCTGGCTGCTTCAATAGGGGGAGGGGATGGAACAGATACTGGTGCCGGCGCGAGACACGTCGGCAGACACTCTGCCGTTCTCGTTCGGCGGCAGCGGTCGGGAATATTTCGGCATCTGGATCGTCAACCTGCTGTTGACGCTGGTGACGCTCGGCATTTATTCGGCTTGGGCCAAGGTGCGGCGGCTGCAGTATTTCTACCGGCACACCGCGGTCGCCGGCTCCAGCTTCGACTATCACGCCAAGCCGTGGTCGATTCTCAAAGGACGCTTGATCGCTTTTGCGCTGCTGGTGGCCTACCAGGGCGCGGCGCGCACCTCGCCGCGGTTGTATCTGCTGGTGCTGATACTGCTGGCGCTGCTGGCGCCGCTGCTGCTGTACAACGCGCAGCGGTTTCGGCTGCACTACAGCAGTTGGCGCGGCATTCGTTTCGGATTCGACGGCAGCCTCGGTCGCGCCTACGCGGTCGTGCTCGGCTGGGGCCTGCTGAGCCTGGTGACGCTGACCCTGCTGGCGCCGCTGTTCCGTGCCAACCTGAAGCGCTGGCAGCACGGCCGCGCGCGGCTGGGATCGGCGCGGTTCGAGTTCGATGCCGAAGACCTGCCGTTCTTCGCAATCTACTGGAAAACACTCGGTCTGGGGCTGTTGGTGTTGACCGCATCAATCGGTTGGGCGCTGGTGGTGGCCTCGCCGCTGGCGCATCTGATGAACTTGAGCGGTCCGCGCGGTGCGTTCAACGCCGGCGTCGTCGCTGGCTACCTGATTTTCCTGCTCGGCATGTGGCTGCTGGTGCTGCCGTTTTCCAATGCCCGTTACGGGAATCTGATCTGGAGCCACACGCTGCTCGCCGGCCGGCGGCTCGGGTGCCGCCTTTCGGCCCAGCGGTTGGCGGCGCTGTACGCCACCAACCTGCTTGGCATCGTGCTGACGCTGGGGCTGTTCACGCCGTGGGCGGTGATCCGCGTGCTGCGCTACCGCATCGATTGCCTGTCGCTGGAAGGCACCGGCGGGCTGGACGACATCCAGGCACTGGCCGGCGGCGAAGTCGGTGCGCTCGGCATGGAGGCGCTCGGCGTGTTCGATTTCGATCTCGGTTTCTAGCCCGGCTGCCGGCGGCTGCCCGTGAGCGTCGAAGCGACTTATTACGACGGCCGCAGCAGCGCCGCGCGCACGGTACGCCTCGACGCCGACGCGCAGATGCTGTGGCTGGACGCTGAGGGACTGCAGCGCCGATGGCCGTGGGATCGGGTGTCGGTATCGGAGCGGCTGGGCGGTGCGCCGAGGCTGTTGCGCTTCGGCGACGGCACGCTGTGCGAGGTGCGTGACGGTGCGGCCTTCGACCGCCTGCTGCGCCGCGCCGGACGACGCGAGCCGTGGCTGGCGCGCTGGTACGCCAACCGCCGGGCGCTGGCGCTGACGGTGGCCGGCGCGGTGCTGGTGCTGACGGCTGGCTATCGCTGGGGGCTGCCGTGGCTCGCGGCCTGGCTGGCGCGCGAGACGCCGCCCGCGCTCAGCGCGCACATCAGCGATTACACGCTGCGCACGCTGGATCGGACGCTGCTGAAGCCTTCGCGCTGGTCGCAGGATGATCAGCGCGCGTTGCAGGCGCGGGTCGCAGCGCTGCGCTGGCCGGACCACGTGCCGGTGCGCTGCCGGCTGGTGTTCCGCGACGGCGGCAAGCTCGGCGCCAACGCCTTCGCGCTGCCCGACGGTCGCGTGGTGCTGCTCGACGGTCTGCTGCAGGTTACCGCCGGCGACGATCAGCGGCTGGCGGTGATCGCCCACGAACTCGGCCATCTGCGCTACCGCCATGGCCTGCGTAAATTGTTGCAAGACAGCGTCATCGGCCTGTTCGCCGCTTGGGCCATCGGCGACGTCAGCCCGCTGACGGCGGCGGCGCCGGCGGCGCTGGTGGATGCCCGCTATTCGCGCGCCTTCGAGCTGCAGGCCGACGATTACGCGGCGGCGCTATTGCGCATCAACGGCCTTTCGCCGCTGCTGCTGGCGCAGGTCCTGCAGCAGCTGCAGCGGCGAAAGGCCGAAGGCGGCGCCGGTGGCGGCTGGCTGGCGCAACACCCTGCAACCGCCGAGCGCGTGCGCCGGCTGGGCGATCGCTAGTACATCGTCACCATAATATATTTACACATATGCGCGTTGGTGCGATGATGTCCTCCCGAATCCTCTCGGGAGTCGGACATGACCGGAAAAACCAAGCGCGCGCCATTGACGTTGACCGATGCGCACCGCTCGATGCTGGCGGCA
>JAGWMX010000041.1 GCA_028871525.1 Gammaproteobacteria bacterium | reverse complement strand
CTTGCCGTAATGGTATTCCAGCGTCTCGCGCGACAGATGCGGCTCGAGCGCTTCTTTGGGGTAGGGAAGTTCCGGTAGCGTGAAACTCATGGTGTCTCCTGCAGGGTCGGCGTGGAGGAATTTCGAACCTTAGGCCAGCCGCAGGCAACATTCAACAGCCGCCGCGCCGGCCGGCGCGGTGGTGGTAAACTGACAAATTCCACCAACCCCGGACGAGATCGCCGATGGACGTGCTCGAACGCATTCGCTCGCAGGTAACTGAAAATCCGGTCATCGTTTATATGAAAGGCACGCCGGAGTTGCCGCAATGCGGCTTCTCCGCCCGCACCGTGGCCGCGCTCAATGCCTGCGGTGTCGAATACGCCTACATCAACATCTACGAGGACGAAGAGATTTATCGCGCACTGCCGAAATTCGCCAACTGGCCGACCTTCCCGCAGCTCTACGTCAAAGGTGAGCTGGTCGGCGGCTGCGATATCACGCTGGATTTGCACAAATCCGGCGAGCTGCAGAAGATGCTGCAGGAGGCGGTTGCACAGAAAGCCGCCTGAACGCCGTGTCGGCGCAGGCGCTCCGCCGCGGTCCGCGGCTCAGCGTTTGCGGGCCAGCGTCAGACCATCGCCGATCGGTACCAGGCTCAGGTCGACGCGCGGATCGTCGCGCAGCTGCCGATTGAAGCCGCGGATGGCTTCAGTATCCGGCGACCGATCCTCCGGGTCGGCGACGTGGCCGCCCCACAGCACGTTGTCGGCGGCGATCAGGCCGCCGGGCCGCAGCAGTTGCAGCGCCAGCTCGTAGTAGCCGATATAGCCGGGTTTGTCGGCGTCGATGAAGATGAAATCATAGCGGCTGGTTGCGCCGGCTTCGAGATGTGCCGTCAGGGTTCGCTGCGCCGGCCCCAGCAGCAACTGGATTTTGTGCGCAACGCCGGCGCGCGCCCAGTAGCGCCGGGCCACAGCCGTGTATTCGGCCGAAACGTCGCAGGCGAGCAGGAAACCGTCTTCGGGCAGCGCCAGCGCCACCGCCAGGCTGCTGTAGCCGGTAAATACGCCGATTTCGATACATCGATGTGCGCCGAGCAGGCGCACCAGCAACTGCAGCAGCTGCCCCTGTTCGGGTGAAATCTGCATGCCGGCCAGCGGATGAATCATGGTTTCGGCGCGCAATTCCGCCAAAGGCGCCGGCTCGCGCACAGATAATTCGAGCAGATAGCGATACAGCTTGTCGTCGAGCGGCAGGGTTCGATTCGACATCGGCGGGGAATCCCCGGGCAACGGACATCGTGCGGATAAGACAGAGTATGCCCGACCGCTCGCCCGCGCTTGCTAAAATCATCGACAAACCCGCTGCCGTGGCGGTTAGAGAACAGCCGTTAAGGAGAGCCCGTGTCGATCAAAGACCCCCGCCCGCGCCACATCAAAATCCCCGCCGAAGGGCAGAAAATCACCGTCGTCGACGGTAGGCTGGTAGTGCCCGAACAGCCGATTCTCGGCTACATCGAGGGCGACGGAATCGGCCCCGACATCACTCGCGCCTGCCTGCGCGTCTGGGATGCCGCGGTGGCCAAGGCCTATGACGGGCAGCGCAGGATCCACTGGTGCGAGTGCTTCCTCGGTGAGAAGGCCGCCGGGCTCTACGACGGCAACTACTGCCCGGATGAGACGCTGTACGCGCTTAAGGATCTGGTGGTGTCGATCAAGGGCCCGCTGACCACGCCGGTCGGCGGCGGCTTCCGCAGCCTTAACGTGGCGCTGCGCCAGGATCTGGACCTCTACGCCTGCGTGCGCCCGGTGCGCCACTACGCCGGCGTGCCCAGTCCGCTGAAGCGGCCGGACAAAGTCGACGTGGTGCTGTTCCGCGAGAACACCGAGGACGTCTACGCCGGGATCGAGTACAAGACCGGAACGCCGGAGAACGAGAAGATCGCCAGGTTCCTGCGCGATGAGATGAAGGCGAAGTTCTTCGACGGCGCCGGCATCGGCATCAAGCCGATCTCCGAATTCGGTTCCAAGCGTCTGGTGCGCAAAGCGATCCAGTACGCCATCGACAACGGCCGCGAGTCGGTGACGCTGGTGCATAAGGGCAACATCCAGAAATTCACCGAAGGCGCGTTCCGCAACTGGGGCTACGCCGTCGCCCGCGAGGAGTTCGGCAACGTCACCCTCACCGAGGAGCAGCTCTACGGCGAGTACAAGGGCAAACAGCCCGAAGGCAAGATCGTCATCAAGGATCGCATTGCCGACATCATGTTCCAGATGATGCTGCTGCGGCCCGACGAGTTCGACGTCATCGCCACCACCAACCTGAACGGCGACTACCTGTCGGATGCCATCGCCGCGGAAGTCGGCGGCATGGGCATCGCCCCGGGCGCCAATATCGCCGACCACGTGGCGGTATTCGAGGCGACTCACGGCACGGCACCGAAGTACGCCAACCTCAACAAGGTCAATCCCGGCTCGCTGCTGTTTTCCGGCGTGATGATGTTCGAATACATGGGCTGGAAGGAGGCCGCCGACCTGATCACGCTGGCCTATCCGGAGGTGATCAAGGACGGCATCGTCACCTACGACTTTGCGCGCCAGATCGATGGTGCCACCGAAGTGAGCACCAGCCAGTTCGCCGATGCGCTGATCGAGCGCATCGAAGGCGGCATCGATCTCGAGGCCAAGCGCAAAGCGTTGCAGGACAAGCTGATCAAGGAACGCAAACAGCGCGAGATCCGCCGCCTGCTGCAGCCGCTGGAGGAGATGCTCGATACCGGGCACATCCCGCAGACTGTCGGCGATCTGATGACGCGCACGCTGATCACGGTGGCCGACGACGAAACCGTCGAGGCGGCGATGCACGTGATGTCGGATAACAGCGTGAGTTCAGTGGTGGTGGAGCCCGGCAGCGGCGGCCAGTGGGGCATTCTGACCCGGCGCGACATCGTCACCAAGATCGTCAAGGGCAACCGTTCTCCGTCGAACACCAAAGTAGGGGAAATCTGCAGCCGGCCAGTGTTCTCGGTGCAGGCCGAAACCAGTATCCGCGAAGCCGCGGCTGCGCTGGCCGAGCACAATTTTCGCCGCCTGACCGTATCCCAGGGCGATCGCGTGATCGGCATCGTCACCGAAACCGACATCTTCCGTGCGGTGGAGAAGTTCGGTTGGGCGGGCGAAGTGATGGCGTGAGCTCACGCGACGGCCGGCCCTGAGGTTGATAGGGGTCAATGCCGGTCGGGCTTGCACATGCCAGCCTTGCCGTTATGCTGGCCTGATTCGGAGCGGCGCCGCGCCGATGTCGCGGCGTGGCCATCGCGCGTGACGGAGCGTTGACGTGATCGACCCGACTGTCGTGGCACTCTCGCGCTGGCAGTTCGCCGCCACCGCGCTTTATCACTTTCTGTTCGTGCCGCTGACGCTGGGTCTGAGTTTCCTGCTGGCGGCGATGGAGACCGTCTACGTCACCACCGGCAGGCCGATCTACAAGCGGATGACGCAGTTCTGGGGCAAGTTGTTCATGATCAACTTCGCCCTCGGCGTCGCCACCGGCCTGACGATGGAGTTCGAGTTCGGCACCAACTGGTCGTTCTACTCGAGCTTCGTCGGCGACATCTTCGGTGCGCCGCTGGCGATCGAGGGCCTGATGGCGTTCTTCATGGAATCGACCTTCGTCGGCCTGATGATCTTCGGCTGGCAGCGCCTGTCCAGGGGGCAGCACCTGGCGGTGACCTGGCTGGTGGCGCTGGGTTCGAACTGTCGGCGCTGTGGATCCTGATCGCCAACAGCTTCATGCAGGATCCGCAGGGCGCGGCCTTCAATCCGACCACGATGCGCATGGAGCTGACCAGCCTGCAGCAACTGATCTTCAGCCCCGACGCGCAGTCCAAGTTCGTCCATACCAGTATCGCCGGCTACGTCACCGCGGCGATCTTTGTCGCCGGCGTCAGCGCCTGGTACCTGCTGCGCAACCGCCACCTGGAGCTGGCGCGGCGCTCGTTTCGCATGGCGGCGTTGTTCGGCGTGCTGGCGACGCTCGGCGTCATCACGCTGGGCGATGCGCTGGGGTTCGTCGCCGCCCACGCCCAGCCGGCCAAGCTGGCGGCGATGGAGGGGCTGTGGCAGACCGCCCCGGCGCCGATGCCGTTCAACCTGATCGCGTTCCCGGACCAAGCCGAACAACGCAACCGCGGCGCCATCCAAATCCCGTATCTGCTGTCGTTGCTGGTCACCCACTCGCTGCACGGCAGCGTCGACGGTTTCGACCGGCTGCAGCAGCAAGCGGCGCGCAGAATCGAAAATGGCATCCCGGCGGTGCTGGCGCTCAAAGCCCTGTCGCACGATCCGAACGACGCTGTGGCCCGCGCGCAGTTCGACGCGCACGAACGGGATCTCGGCTACGGCTTTCTGCTGCAGCGGTATGCACCCGATCTCGGCCGGCTGACGCCGCAGCAGCTGCAGCGCGCGGTGCGCGATACGATCCCGCCGGTCGCTGTGGTGTTCTGGTCGTTTCGTTTGATGCTGGGCTTCGGTTTTCTGTTGCTCGCTTTCTTCGTGTTGGCGGTGCTGTACAGCCTGCGCAATCAGGTGCAGGAGCAGCGCTGGTTCCTGAAGACGGCGGTGTGGATGATCCCGGTGCCCTTCCTGGCCAACGAGGCTGGCTGGCTGGTGGCTGAACTGGGGCGGCAACCGTGGACCGTGTTCGGCGTGCTGCCGACCTGGATGAGCGCGTCGACGCACGGCGTTGGCTACATGGTGTTTTCGCTGGCGGGATTCGTCCTGTCGTATTCGGTTTTCATCGTCATCGAGATGTACCTGATGCTGCGCGCGATCCGGCGCGGGCCGCAGGATCCGCGCCCCGACGGTGACGCCGCCGCCGATGCGGCGATGGCATTGTTCCCGGCCGCGGCGCCGGGCAACGGGGGCTAGCGCATGGAAACCTACGTGGTGCTGCAGGTGGCGTGGTGGCTGCTGCTGGGCGTGCTGCTGATCGCTCTGGCGGTGATGGTCGGCATGGACATGGGCGTCGGCACGGTGCTGCGCTACGTCGGACGCACCGATCGCGAGCGGCGGGTGCGCTGAACATCATCGGCCCGCACTGGGATGGAAACCAGGTGTGGTTCGTTCTCGGCGGCGGGGCCGTGTTCGCCGCGTTCCCGCTGATTTATGCCACCGCCTTCTCGGGGCTCTATGTCGTGATGCTGCTGCTGCTGTGGACGATGATCGTGCGTCCGCTGGGCTTCGAATATCGCAGCAAGGTCGCCGATCCACGCTGGCACAACCTCTGGGACTGGAGCCTGCTGGTCAGCGGCGCGGTGCCGATGATCGTGTTCGGCGCCGCCGTCGGCAACCTGCTGCGCGGCGTGCCGTTCCGCTTCGACTGGAACCTGACGTCGCACTACACCGGCGCCTTTCTCGGTCTGCTGAACCCGTTCGCCGTGCTCTGCGGTCTGCTGGCGCTGACACTGTCGGTGGCGATGGGCTCGGCGGTGCTGATGCAGCGCAGCGAGGGGGCACTGCGCGCGCGCGACGGCTGGTGATTTACGCGCCGCTGCTGGCCATCCTGCTGTTCGCCGCCGGCGGCCTGTGGCTGCAGTCGATGCCCGGCTACCGGCTCGATTTTGCACCGGCACCGAGCACGCCGCAGACTCCGCTGCAGCAGACAGTGAGCCTGGTCGCCGGCGGCTGGCTGGCCAACTACGCCGCGCAGCCGGTGCTGTGGCTGGTGCCGGCGCTGGGGTTCATCGGCATGGCGGGTGCCGCCGCCGCCGCTGGTGCCGGCCGCGGCCTGCTCGCATGGTGGTCGGGTGCGCTAGCCTGGATCGGCGTGATCGGCACCGCCGGCGCGGCGCTGTTCCCGTTTCTGCTGCCATCAAGCCTTGATCCGTCGCAGAGCCTGACGGTGTGGAATTCCAGTTCGAGCGCGCTGACGCTGCAATGGATGCTCGGCTTCACGCTGGTCTTCATCCCGCTGGTGGTGTGGTACACGAGCTGGGCGTTCTGGGTGATGCGCGGCAAAGTCAGCGAACAGCGCATCGCGCACGACGATCACGCTTACTGAGGCCGCCATGAAAACCGCCGCCTATTTTTTGCTGTTCATGGCGATCGCCGTGCTGGCAATCGTGATCGGGATCATCCTCGGCGACGTCGGCGCCTGGTATTTCGCCTGGCTGCTCGGCACCGTCGTCATCGTGCTGGTCGCGGCCGCCGGCGCGGCCCTGCTCGACAGTCAGGAAGCCCGTGACGACGCGGTGCGCAGCCGCGAGGCGCCGCCCCGGGGTGAGACCGGGTAACGGCCGCAGGCAAGCGGGCGGCTGAGCGCGGATGGAGGCGGCCGCCTGGCTGCGCGGGCAGGCGCGCACGCTGCGGCGGCCGCTGGCGCGCGTCGCCGGCGTCACCGCGTTGCAGGCGCTGCTGTTGGTCGGTCAAGCCTGGTGGCTGGCCGATATGCTGGCTGCGGTGGTGTTGCGTCGGGCCGTTTTTATCGATTTGCGCTGGCAGTGGATCGGCGCGCTGTCGATCGTGCCGCTGCGGTTTGCGCTGGGCGTATCCGCGCGGCGCACAGCGTATGCGACAGCATTGAACCTGACCTCGCGCCTGCGCCGGGCGCATCTCGACACCGCCCGCGACTTGGGTCCGCTCGGGCTGCGCGACGTGGCCAGCGGAGAGCTGCTGACCGGCATCGTCGAAGGCGTGGACGCGCTGCTGCCGTATTATGCGCGCTACCTGCCGCAGGCCGGCGCGGCGGTGATCGTGCCGCTGCTGTTGGCGGTCGTGATACTGCCGCTCGATTGGATCTCGGGGCTGGTGCTGGTGTTGACCGCACCGCTGGTGCCGCTGTTCATGATCCTGGTCGGCAACGCTGCCGCCCGCGCCAGCGCCCGGCGTCTCGTGCAGTTGCGGCGGCTCGGCGCGGCGATGATCGATGCGCTCGGCGGTCTGAGCACGCTGCGCCAACTCGGTGCTGCAGAGCGCGTCGCCGCGCGCCTGGACGTCGTCGGCAAGGTCTACCGTGACACCAGCATGCAGGTGCTGCGCGTCGCCTTCCTGTCCTCGCTGGTGCTGGAGTTCCTGGCCATGGTGAGCATCGCAGTAGTCGCGGTGCTGATCGGGTTTCGACTGCTGTGGAGCGAACTGGCGTTGCGCGAGGGCCTGTTCGTATTGTTGTTTGCGCCGGAGTTCTATCTGCCGCTGCGCGCGTTGGGTGCGCTGCGTCATGCCCGAGACGACGCACACGCCGCGGCGGCGAACATCCTGGCGCTGCGGCAGGCTTGTGCACCGGCCACCGCGCCGGCCGTCGGCGGCAGGCGCCGGCCGCCGGCGGTGGCGCCGACCGTTGCCTGCATCGGCTTGCACTACGCCTATCCGCATCGGCAGGACGTTTTGCGCGGACTGGATTTGCAGCTTGCGCCGCGCACCGTCACCGCACTGGTCGGCGCCACTGGCGGCGGCAAGAGCACCGTGCTGGCTTTGCTACAGGGTTTTGCGCGGCCGCGCCTGGGTTCGATCCGCGTCGATGGCGTGGATCTGGCCGAGCTCGATCTCACCGCCTGGCGCCGGCGTATCGCCTGGCTGCCGCAGCACACTCACGTGTTCGACGGCACCGTCGCCGACAATCTGCTGGCCGAGACCTCGGCGTCGGACGCCGAGTCGTTGGCGCGCGCCGCGTGCACCAGCGGGTTCGACACGGTGGTCACGCGCCTGCCGCTGGGATGGCGAGCGCCGCTGGGCGAGCGCGGTGTCGGTCTGTCCGGCGGCGAACTGCAGCGCCTGGCATTGACCCGGCTGTGGCTGCGCATGGACGCGCGGCTACTGCTGCTGGACGAACCGACTGCGCACCTCGACGACGATAGCGCCGCCACCGTCCATGCCGCCATCCGCGCCGCCGCTGCCGACAAGACGGTATTGCTGATCGCGCATCGGCTGCAGTCGGCGCGCCTGGCGGATCACGTCGTGGTGCTGCAGGATGGCCGCGCGGTCGAGGCCGGGACGCCGGCGCAGCTCCTGCGCGCCGGCGGCGCGTATGCGCGCTTGCAGGCCGCGGAGGCGATGCAGTGAGCGCAGGTCGGGGATCGGGTTGGATGATGCGCCTGTTGGGGCTGCTGCGGCGGTACTGGCGATGGCTCGCAGCCGGCGGCGCGCTGGCCATGATCAGCGGCCTGGCCGCCGTCGGTTTGTGGCGGTGGCCGGGCATTTCATCGCTGCGATGGCGCTGGCCGGCACTGCCGGGCTGACAATCAATTACTTCACGCCGGCGGCGCTGATCCGCGGCCTGGCGATCCTGCGCGTCGGCGGCCGTTACGCGGAACGGCTGCTGACGCACGACGCCACGCTGCGTGTCCTGGCCGGGCTGCGGGGGTGGTTGTTCCGGCGTCTGATCCCGCTGGCGCCGGCGCGGCTGTTCGAGCTGCGCAGCGCGGAACTGTTCACGCGGCTGCGTGCCGACGTCGACGTGCTGGAGCATTTCTATCTCGCCGTGCTGGTACCGTGCGCGTCGGCCTCGGCGGTGGCGCTGCTGTGCATCGGCGTGGTGGGGTGGGTCTTGCCCGCGGCGCTGATGCCGCTGTCGGTGGCGCTGCTGGCGGCCGGCGTCGGTCTGTCCGCGTGGGCGCGACGCCGGGCCGCGGCCGACGCCGCGCGCAGCGTGACCGACCGCGCCGCGTTGCGCGGTTTGTTGCTGGATGCGCTGCGCGGGCACGGCGAGCTGCTGGCCTTCGGCACCGCCGCCAGGCAGCGACGGCGCATCGTCGATCTCGAGCGGCAATGGGTGGCGCGCGAGCTGCGTCTTGAGACGCTGCGCGCGGCGGGTGGCGGCGGCACCGCCTTCCTGGCGCAGGCCGCCGTTCTGGCGGTGCTGCCGTTCGGCGTCCACGCCGTGTCGGACGGCAGCCTGCCGCCGCCGGCACTGGCGATGGTCTGTCTGTTGATCCTCGCCGCATTCGAAGCGCTGGCGCCGCTGCCCGAGGCTCTGGCCGGCTGGCACGCCACGCGTACCGCCGCGGCGCGCGTGTTCGCATTGACCGATCGCACGCCGGCGGTGCTCGAACCGCCGACCTCGCTGCCGGTGCTCGATCCGCCGGCGATAGCGTTTCGCGCGGTGTGCCTGCGTTACGCGAGCGACGCGCCGTGGGCGCTGGACGGCGTCGATCTCGAACTCGAAGTCGGCGCGCGGCTGGCGATCGTCGGGCCGTCCGGCGGCGGCAAGAGCAGCCTGATCTCGGCGCTGCTTAAATTTTACCCGCTGCAGGGCGGCTGCATCCTGTTCGGCGGGCAGCCGCTGGCCGAGGTTTCCGGCGACCTGGTGCGGCGGCGGGTGGCGGTGATCGCGCAGGACAGCGCATTGTTCAACTTGAGCCTGCGCGACAATCTGCTGCTGGGACGCCCGCGGGCCGATGCCGGCGCCATCGCGCGCGCTGGAGTGCGCGCAACTGCGGCAGTTCGTCGCCGCGCTGCCGCACGGGTTGGACACGATTCTCGGCGAAGGTGGGGCGCGGGTGTCCGGCGGCGAAGCCCGGCGCATCGTCGTCGCCCGCGCGCTGCTGCAGGATGCCCCGCTGCTGGTGATGGACGAACCCACCGAAGGCCTGGACGCGATCACCGGCGCGCGGCTGTACGCGGCACTGGCGGCGGCCGCACATGGCCGCACGCTGCTGCTGCTCACCCACCGCCTGGCGGGTCTGGAGGCGCTGGTGGACGAGGTCGCGACGTTGCGCGGCGGGCGGTTGTCGGATCGGCAGCCGCTGGTGAACTGGCGGCGGCGTCGCGGCGATCGGTCCGACGGCTGGGATCCGTCGCCGGACCGATGACGAGGCCGGCTCAGGCGCGCGTGGAGGCGCGGTCTGCGTTTGCCGCTAGAATGGGCGGCCGGACCGGGGGTGGCCATGCCGCGGCTGACGTCGGTCTGCAACGAGGAGGCGCATCAATCCGCAAGTCATCTGCAGCTGAAAGCGGCGCGTTGCCGATAGCGCTTACCTGCGCGCTGCTGGCGCCGCTGGTCGCCAGTGCCGGCTGGGCGGCGGAGCAGTGGGGTTGGCTGGGGATCGATTCCGGCTGTGCCACGCTGACGGCTTTTGCGGTCGCGCTGCTCGGCGCCGGCATGGCGGTTCACGCCGGAGGTGTTCCGCGCGGGTTGGTGAGTCCGCTGGCGCTGTGGTTGGCCGGCGGTGTCGTCATCCTGGTGGGGTTCGGCGGGCTGTTGTTCGGCAGCGAACCCGGCCGTAACGCCGCGCCGATGTGGCCCAACCTGCACGCCAGCGTCAGCCTGGTGCTGCTGGGTGCGACGCTGCTGCTGTTGGGTGGAAAGCGGGGGCAATTCCGCGGCGTGGTCGAGGTTGCCGCAGCCAGCGCCATGTTCCTGCCGGCGTTGGCGCTGGTCGCCGTTTTTTACGCTCCGAACCTGCCGTACGCGCGAACCCCCGGCGCCAGCGCAGTGGCGCTGGTGCTGCTCGGCGTGGCGGCTCTGCATGTCAATCGACGGCGCCGACTGGCGCTGTGGATGCCGCAGAAGACGCGCTCCGGATCGCTGGCCAGCGGTCTGCTGCCGGCGATGATCGTGACGCCGGTGGCGATCGGTCTGGCCGAACTGCGCGTGACCGAGGCCGAGGTTCTGCCGCCGGCGCTGGCGATGGCGCTGCTGGTGGTGCTCGGCATGCTGGTGCTGATGGTGCTGTTGTTCTGGAACGAGGAACTGCAGCTGCGGCTGGAAGCCCAGCGCCATCACGCGCTGGTGCTGGCCGAGGAGGCGGCGCGGCGCGAGGCCGAGACCGATCGCCTGACCGGCCTGCTCAACCGCCGCGGCTGGGAAGCGGCGCTGGCGGCATGCGAAACGCTGGCGAAAAACGAGGCGCTCGAAGTCTGCCTGCTGTCGCTGGACGTCAACGGCCTGAAAGCGCTCAACGACAACCACGGTCACCACGAAGGCGATCGTCTGTTGGTGGCCGTGTCGCAAGCCTTGATCGAAAGCCTGCGCGAGGACGATCCGATCGCCCGTCTCGGCGGCGACGAGTTCGCGGCGCTGCTGGTCGGCGCCGGCGCGCGCGAGGCCGAAGTGATCGTGGCGCGGCTGGAGCGCGCCTTCCAGCGCCGCGGCGCGTCGGTGTCGGTCGGTGTCGCGCTGCGCTCGGCGGCCGGCAGTCTGGCGCTGGCCTGGCACGACGCCGATGTCGCGATGTATGCCCACAAGCAAAGGCAGAATCCGACTTCTGCCAGGAGCAGAACCAGCACGCAGCCGCGTCTTGCGGATGGCTGAGTCGCTCCTTCCCGGCGCTTTGCGCTGCGTGCCGGACGTCCGAGCGGCTAGCCGATGCCCGGGATGCGGCTCAGATCCCAGATATCCTTGTCCACCCGCTCGCACCAGCCGAGCACGGCCACGGCATCGTTGGGCAGTCCGCGTGCCGCTTGCAGAGTCCAGGCCAGGGCCTGGGCGGTTTGCAGCGCCGGCACCAGGCCTTCGCTGGAGGCGATCGCGGTGATCGCCTCCCGCACCGGCTCCACCGCTGCGGTTTCAACGTAGCGCACGCGGCCGCTGGCGGTGAGCCAGGCGTGTTCGCGCTCGACGCCCGGGTACTCCAGCCCGCCGAGAATCGCCTCGGCGACCCGGTGCTGGCTGCTGCCCATTTCCACCGCCGGTGCTTCGAACGCATCGCCGGTGCTGTCGCCGCGCGCGGTTTGCAGCGACAGCGTGCGCGGATTGACGCAGACCAGCTCGACTGCCGGCTGATCGAGAAACGGCGGAAACAACTGGATGACATCGGCATTGTGGCCGCCTCTGGCGACCAGCAGGCGCGGCATGGCCTGCGTGCGCGCGCGCAACTGCATGCGCAGCTCGCGGCCGGCCACTGCGGCGAAGCAGCGCTGCAGCAGCGGGTAGGGCGGCGGAGCCGCTTCCAGTCCCATCACCAGAAAGCGTTTTTGCGGCGCCTGCGCCCAATGCGCGGCGGCGGCCTCGCGCACGTCACCGCGCGGCAGGCGGGTGGAGTCGGTTTCGATCACCCGCGCGCCGCACAGCCGTATCCGCAGCAGATTGGTGGTCTGGCGTCCGGCGTCGGTGTCGCGTCGGTCGACGAAGACGCTGGCGGCCAGCCCCAGACGGGCCGCCAGCGTGGCCATCACGACCGATTTCGGGCCATGGACCAGGGCCGTCACCAGCTCCTTGCAGCCGAGGTGACGGGCCAGCAGCGCTTCGCCGGTGACCGCAGCCAGCAACGCGCCGGCGTCTGCCACCAGATCTTCGCGCTTGAGAAACAGCCGCGCGCCGCCGTTGCGCCGCGATAATCGCGGCAGCGGCTGCAGTGCCGTCGGCCGGCTGTTGAAGGTGATCAGCTCGCGGTCCAGCTCGGCGACGAAGGCGGCCACCCTGGTGACCGGTACCACGCGCTGCACCAGCTCCTCGAACAGCGGCTGCAGACGTTCGTCCTCGCCGAAGCGACGCTGCGGCGTGGTCGCGTCCGGAGCCTGGAACAGCGGCGACTCCGGCGCCAGTTGGCGGCCGAGCCGGCCGATGCGAAGCCATTCCTGCGAATGCTGCGGGTCCGGCAGCAGGTCGCGCAGCGACTTTGCCTCGCGCAGGAAATCCTGCGCCAGATGGGCGCCGGAATAGAACTCCAGCAGTCTGACGCGCGGCTTCAGATCGTCGGGACGCTCACGGATCTGTTCCAGCAGCATGAGTTCAACCCGCCGGTCGAGATCGGTGTCGCCGGGCGGTGGCGGTGGTACGGAGTTTGATGCGGCCATGGATTTAAGGCCCTAGGTATCGGCTGGGATTTCGGCTTGCGCCAGCGCCAGCCAGGTTTCGACCACGGTATCCGGATTCAGGCTGATGCTGTCGATGCCCTGCTCGAGCAGCCAGCGCGCCAGATCCGGATGGTCGCTGGGCCCTTGGCCGCAGATGCCGACGTAGCGGCCTCTGCGGCGTGCGCCGGCGATCGCCATCGCCAGCAGTTTCTTGACCGCCGGATCGCGCTCGTCGAAGCGGTTGGCCACCAGCGCCGAGTCGCGGTCGACGCCGAGCGTCAGCTGCGTCAGGTCGTTGCTGCCGATCGAGAAGCCGTCGAAATAGTCGAGGAATTCGTCGGCCAGCAGCGCGTTGCTCGGTAGCTCGCACATCATGATCAGCTTGAGGTCGTTCTTGCCGCGTTCGAGGCCGTGCTCGCGCAGGATTTCGAGCACCTCGCGCGCCTCGGTCAGGGTGCGAACGAACGGCACCATCACCTGCACGTTGGTCAGCCCCATCTCATCGCGGACGTGACGCAGCGCGCGGCATTCCAGCGCGAAACACGGTTTGAAATCGGCGGCGACGTAGCGGCTGGCGCCGCGAAAGCCGAGCATCGGGTTTTCTTCGTGCGGCTCGAACTCGGCACCGCCGAGCAGGTTGGCGTATTCGTTGGACTTGAAGTCGGATAGCCGCACGATCACCGGCTCGGGGGCGAACGCCGCGGCGATGGTGGCGATGCCCTCGGCCAGGCGCATCCAGAAGAATTCCGCGGGGCCGGGATAGGCGGCGATCAGCTTGTCGATGCGTCGCCGCAATTCCGCCGGCTGGCGGTCCAGCGCCAGCAGCGCCTGCGGGTGGATGCCGATCTGACGGTTGATGATGAATTCCAGCCGGGCCAGGCCGACGCCGCGATGCGGCAGGCCGGCGAAGGCGAACGCCTGTTCCGGGGTGCCCACGTTCATCATGATCTTGACCGGCAGTGGCGGCATCGAGTCGAGCCGCACTTCGTCGACCGAGTACTCCACTTCGCCGTCGTAGATGTAACCGGTGTCGCCCTCGGCGCAGGAGACGGTAACCGTCTGGCCGTCGCGCAGCCGCGCGGTGGCGTCGCCGCAGCCGACGACCGCCGGAATGCCGAGTTCACGGGCGATGATCGCCGCGTGACAGGTGCGGCCGCCGCGGTTGGTGACGATCGCCGCGGCTTTCTTCATCACCGGTTCCCAATCCGGATCGGTCATGTCGGTGACCAGCACGTCGCCGTGCTGCACACGGGTGATTTCGCTGGTTCCGCGCAATAACCGCACCGCGCCGGCGCCGATCTTCTGGCCGATCGCGCGGCCTTCGATCAGCCGTTTGCCGAGACTCTTGAGCTGGTATCGGCGCAGCACATTGCCGCTGGCGCGCGACTTGACCGTTTCCGGCCGCGCCTGCAGCACGTAGAGCCGGCCGTCGGCGCCGTCCTTGGCCCATTCGATGTCCATCGGCCGGCCGTAGTGCCGCTCGATGGCCGCCGCCAGGCGGGCCAGTTCGGTCACCTCGGCGTCGGCCAGGCAGAAGCGCAGCCGCGCCTCTTCGGGAACCTCGGCGAACGCCACGCCGGCGCCGCCGTCAGCATAGACCATGCGTTTGGCCTTTTCGCCGCGGCCGCGCTTCAGGATCGCAGGCCTGTCCGCGGCCAGCGCCGGCTTGTAGACATAGAACTCGTCCGGATTGACGGCGCCTTGCACCACCGCTTCACCGAGCCCGTAGCTGGCGGTGATGAACACGGCGTCGCGGAAGCCGGACTCTGTGTCCATCGTGAACATCACGCCGGAGGCGCCGAGATCGGCACGAACCATCCGCTGTACGCCCGCCGACAGCGCCACCGCGCGGTGGTCGAAGCCATGGTGCACGCGATAGGCGATGGCGCGATCGTTATACAGGCTGGCGAACACCGCCTTGACCTTTTCCAGGATCTGATCGATGCCGCGAACGTTGAGGAAGCTCTCCTGCTGGCCGGCGAACGAGGCTTCGGGCAGATCCTCGGCGGTGGCCGAGGAACGCACCGCGACCGTCAGTCCGTCGCCGGCCTCCGCTTCGAGTCTGGCGTAGGCATTGCGGATCGCGCGTTCCAGTGCGGTTGGCAGCGCCGCCGCCATCATCGCCTCGCGGCAGCGCCGGGCGACGACGGCGAGCTGCTCGACGTCGTCGGCGTCGAGTTCGGTCAGCCAGTCGTCGATTTGCGCATCCAGCCCGCGCTCGGCGAGAAAGCCGCGGTAAGCTTCCGCGGTGGTGGCAAAACCGCCCGGCACGCGGACGCCACTCTCTTGCAGGTGGCGCATCATTTCACCTAGCGAAGCGTTCTTGCCGCCGACACGCTCAAGATCAGCCATGCCGACTTCGTGCAACCAAACTACCTCGGGTCCGGCCATTGCTGTGTTCCCTTATCCTTCTCGCGCTCAAAGAATCAGTTTAGCCCGATGATGGCCAGGATCAGTTTAAGCTTCCAAGCTCAACCGCGCCGGTTTTGTGGGCTGGCTGAAAAAGCGTTGCCGGCCAGCATTCTACCGGCGGCGCCGGTGCCCGCGGGTATTTTCCTGGAATCAATCGCCGCCGCGGTCGGCAGCAGGTAGAACCGATGGATCATCGCTCCGAACCCGCTGCCGACGCGCCTACCGCCCAGCGGCGGGTGTTTGTGGTCTCGGATGGCACCGGCATCACCGCCGAGACGCTGGCGCATACGCTGCTGACGCAGTTCGACGGCCTGGCGTTTTCCCATACCACGCTGCCATTCATCGACTCCGTGGACAAGGCACGGGCCACGGTCGAGTACATCAATCACGTCGCTGCCACCGACGGTGCACGGCCGCTGGTGTTTTCGACCACCGTGGCCGATCCGATCCGCAATACCCTGCGTGGCGTGCACGGCCTGTTCATCGATCTGTTCGACGTGATGATCCCGTCGCTGGAGCGCGAGCTGGCGCGCGGCTCGACCCACGCCCAGGGCCGCGCGCACGGCGTCGCCGATCCCGGCCGTTACAGCGAGCGCATCGCGGCGATGAACTTCGCCATGGAGCACGACGACGGCGCCAGCACCCGCGATCTGCAGCGCGCCGAGGTGATTCTGATCGCGCCTTCGCGCTGCGGCAAGACGCCGACGGCCCTGTATCTGGCGTTGCAGTACAGCGTATTCGCCTGCAACTTTCCGCTGACCGAAGAAGAACTGGCCGAATGTGCGTTGCCGCAGTCGCTGCGCGGCCTGCTGCCTAAGTTGTTCGGGCTGATGTCCGAGCCCGAGCGTCTGGCGCAGGTGCGCGGCGAGCGCCGGCCGGGTTCGCGGTATGCGTCGCTCGAACAATGTGCCTGGGAGCTGCGCCAGGCCGAAGCGTTGTACCGGCGCCTGAACCTGCCGTTCGTGGTCTCCGCCAACAAGTCGATCGAGGAGATTGCGGCGCGGGTGCTGCAGGTCACGGGTCTGCGCCGCACCTGAGACGGGCCGGGCACCGCGTCGAGGTTGTGCGGCGGGTATGCCGCTGCCGATAATGAAAAATTCGCGCGCCCGCCTGCGGCGCGCAACAGCGCAAGGTGAGGCGATGACGATACAGACCGACGTGGTGATCATCGGCGCCGGCCCCTGTGGCCTGTTCCAGATATTCGAGCTGGGGCTTTTGGATCTGCATGCGCAGGTGATCGATGCGCTGCCGCAGGTCGGCGGCCAATGTTCCGAGCTGTACCCGGACAAACCGATCTACGACATCCCCGGCTACCCGGTGGTCGGCGCCAAGGAGCTGATCGACAGGCTGCTATTGCAGATCAAGCCGTTCGCCCCGAACTTCCATCTCGGCCAGCAGATCGACAGTCTGCAATGTCTGGACGACGGCAGCTTCCGGCTGACGACCGACGCCGGCGGCGAATTCCACACCCGCGCCGTGGTCATCGCCGGCGGTGTCGGCTCGTTCCAGCCGGTGCCGCTGCGGCTGGACGGCATCGAGCGCTTCCACGACCGCCAGGTGTTCTACCACGTGCGCGATCCGTCGCAGCACCACGGCAGGCACGTCGTCGTGCTCGGCGGCGGCGATTCGGCACTGGACTGGGCGCTGCAACTGATCGGCAAGGCGGCCTCGGTGACCCTGATCCACCGCTCGGCGACGTTTCGCGCCGCGCCGGCGTCGGTGACGGCGTTCCGCGAGCACACGCAGGCCGGTCATGCACGCCTGCTGTTCGGCCAGGTGCTGGCTTATCAGGAAGGCGACGGGCGGCTCACCGGCCTGCAGATCCAGGATCTCGAGCGCCAGTGCCACGATCTTGAAGCCGAACACGTGCTGGTGTTCTACGGGTTGACGCCGAAGCTCGGGCCGATCGCCGAGTGGGGTTTAACCCTCAACAAGCACCAGATCGAAGTGGACACCGAGAAATTCCAGACCTCGGTGCCCGGCATCTACGCGGTCGGCGACATCAACTGGTATCCGGGCAAGAAGAAGCTGATCCTGTCCGGTTTCCACGAAGCGGCCCTGGCCGCTTTCGCCATCAAGCACCAACTGTTCCCGGACCAGAAGATCCATCTGCAGTACACCACCACCAGCCCTTCGGTGCACAAGAAGCTCGGTGTGCCGGACTGAACGACGTTGGTGCTCGCAGTGGATTTACAACGCTTCGGGCGGGTGGCCATGCTGGCTGTGCGGCGGCTTAAACTTCGTGGGTGGAACCCGGCCATCCTCAATCGATCTCGATCCCCGACGATCGGCCGTCGCCCCTGATCGCGCTGGCCGGCCCCACCGCGGTCGGCAAGAGTGCGCTGGCGTTCCGGCTCGCCGAGCATTTCGACCGAGCGGGCGCCGGCGCCGAGATCGTCAGCGTCGATTCGGCGCAGCTCTACCGCGGCATGGACATCGGCACCGCCAAGCCGGATGCGGCGACGCGGGCGCGGGTGCCGCACCATCTGCTCGATCTGCTCGATCCGGCCGAAAGCTACTCGGCGGCGCGTTTTGCCGAAGACGCCGCCGCCGCAGTGGCTGCGATCCGCAGCCGTGGCCGGGTGCCGATACTGGTGGGCGGCACGATGCTTTACTTCCGTGCGCTGCTGCACGGCTTGAGCCCGCTGCCGTGCGCCGATCCGGTGCTGCGCGCCAGGCTCGATACCGAGGCCGCCGCGCGCGGCTGGCCGGCGCTGCACGCGCGGCTGGCAGCGGCCGATCCGGTGACCGCGGCGCGGTTGCACCCGCACGATGCCCAGCGCATCCAGCGGGCACTGGAGATCCTGGAACTCGCCGGCCGCCCGCCGAGCGTGCTGCGCACAGCGGCGCCGCCTGCGGCGCGGCTGGGGGCCAGGCTTGCCTTCGCGCTGCCGGCGAACGACCGCGCCGCGTTGCACCGGCGTATTGCCGAACGTTTCCAGCGAATGCTGGTCGCCGGACTGCTCGACGAGGTGAAACGATTGCGCGCGCGCGGCGACCTGCACCTGGGCCTGCCGGCGCTGCGTGCGGTGGGATACCGTCAACTGTGGCTGCACCTGGACGGGGCTTGCGATTTGGATACCGCGGTGGCGCGCGCGCTCGCGGCGACGCGCCAGTACGCCAAACGGCAGTTGACCTGGTTGCGCGCCGAGCCCGGATTCGTCGCGTTGCCGGACGCGGAACCGGAAGCGCTGCGCGTGGTTCTAAGAGCCTGGAGCGCGGCCGATTCGCAGCTGCGCGCGTGATACACTGTCAACGACAACGAAAGCGCCGGTTAAGCGGCGCCAAGCGTTACGAACAAAAGGCTAAAACCATGTCGAAAGGCCAGACGCTGCAGGAACCGTTTTTGAACATCCTGCGCAAAGAGCGCATTCCGGTTTCCATCTATCTCGTCAACGGCATCAAACTGCAGGGACAGGTGGAATCGTTCGATCAGTTCGTGGTGCTGCTGAAGAACACCGTCAGCCAGATGGTGTACAAGCACGCAATCTCGACCATCGTGCCGGCGCGGCCAGTACGGCTGCAGGATCAGATCGGCCAGACCGAAAGCGACGAGGCCGCCGCGGACGTCAGTTGAGCGCAAGCCGCATTACCATTCCGATCGCCGCCGGCCGCCAGCCGGCGATCCTGGTTCACCTTCAGTTTCCAGGTGCCGACTACGCCAGCGACGGCGCCGAGTTCGAGGAATTGGCGCGCTCAGCCGGCGCCGACGTCGCCGGCGTGGTCGGTGGCCGCCGCGAACGGCCGGACGCCAGTCTTTTCGCCGGCAGCGGCAAGGTCGATGAAGTGGCCGCGCTGCTGGCCAGCGGTGGCGCGCAGCTGGCGATCTTCAATCACGAATTGACGCCGAGCCAGGAGCGCAATCTCGAACGCCGGCTGTCGTGCCGGGTGCTGGATCGTACCGGCCTGATTCTCGACATCTTCGCCCAGCGCGCGCGCAGCCACGAGGGTAAGCTGCAGGTCGAATTGGCGCAGCTGCAGCACCTATCGACGCGGCTGGTGCGTGGCTGGGCCCACCTGGAGCGGCAGAAAGGCGGCATCGGCCTGCGCGGTCCCGGTGAGACGCAGCTGGAAACCGACCGCCGGCTGGTGCGCCACCGTATCGTCACCCTCAAGCGCCGGCTCGAAGAGGTGCGCACCACCCGCGAACAGAACCGCCGCGCGCGGCAGCGCCAGGCGGCGCCGCAGATCTCCCTGGTCGGCTATACCAACGCCGGCAAGTCGACGCTGTTCAACGCACTCACCGGCGAGACCAGCTTCGCCAGCGCCCAGTTGTTTGCCACGCTCGACACGCTGCGCCGGCGGTTGGCGCTGCCGTCCGGCGGCGAGGCGGTGGTCGCCGACACGGTCGGTTTCGTGCGCGAACTGCCGCACGACCTGATCGCCGCTTTCCGCGCCACCCTGGAGGAAGCACGCGAGGCCGATCTGCTGCTGCACGTGATCGACGCCGCCGACGCCGAGCGGGTGCGCCGCGCCGAACAGGTGCGTGAGGTGCTGCGCGAGATCGATGCCGACGCGGTGCCGTGGCTGGAGGTCTACAACAAGATGGATCTGCGCCAGGATGCGGACCCACGCATCGAGCGCGACGCCGACGGTTTGCCACAGCGGGTGTTTGTCTCCGCCCGTACCGGCGCCGGCATGGGACTGCTGATCGAGGCGCTGGAGCAGCGGCTGTTTCCCGACATGGTCGAGGACGAGCTGCTGTTGCCGCCGGCCGCCGGCCGGCTGCGGGCCCAACTGTTCGCGCTGCGCGCGGTGCGCGACGAGCAGCCGGCCGAAGACGGTGCGGTGCGTTTGCGTGTCCGCTTGCCGTATGCGCGGCTGGCACGGTTGTGTCGCGAGGCGGGCATTGCGCCACCGCCACCGCCGGCGGCGGTTGCCGCCTGAGGCGGCGGCCACCTAGACTGCCGACTTTGTGCCACCGACGCTCGCGCCTCTGCAGATGGCCTGGAACGAACCCAACAAACCCAACCGCGACCCGTGGAATCCGGGATCCGGCGGTCGCGGTCGTCCGCCCGACCTGGATAGCCTGTTCAAAAAACTGCGCCAGCGGCTGCCCGGCGGCAAGCCGCCGCCCGGAAGCCTGTACTGGGCGCTGGCCGCGGCGGTGGTGCTGGCCTGGCTGTTTTCCGGCTTCTATGTCGTCGACGCGCAGGAGCAGGCGGTGGAGCTGAGCTTCGGTCGCGTGGTCGGCGTGCAGGGGCCGGGGCTGGGTTGGCACCTGCCGTGGCCGTTAGGTACGGTGCGGCGCGAGAAAGTCGGCAACATTCGCCAGGTCAGCGTCAGCGGCGAGCTGTTGACCGCCGATCGCAACCTGGTCGACATCACGCTGACCGTGCAATACCGGATCGATTCGCTGCCGGATTTCCTGTTCTCGCTGCAGAGTGCCGACGACACGCTCGGTGAAACCGCCAAGAGCGTGCTGCGGCAGGTGGTGGTCGGCTACAACGTCGACGCGGTGCTCGGCGACGCGCAGCAAGCGATCGCCGGCAAGGTCAAAAACCAGATGCAGAAGGTGCTGGATCGTTATCACAGCGGTCTGGCGGTCACCGACGCCAGCCTGTCGCAGGTGCAGCCCCCGGATGCCGTCAAAGACGCCTTCGCCGACGCGATCAAGGCCGCCGACGATGAAAAGCGCATCCGCAACCAGGCCGAGGCCTATGCCAAGGATCGTCTGCCGCGCGCCAAGACACAGGCCGCACGCGAAATCGCCGACGCCAAGACCTATCGCGAGCAGGCCGTGGCGCAGGCACAAGGGCAGGCGGTGCGTTTCGACGCTTTGCTCGGCGAATACCGCAAGGCGCCACAGATCACCCGCCAGCGACTGTACCTCGAGACCCTGCGCCAGGTTTTCGCGCGCAGCCGGGTGGTGCTGGTCGACGCTCCGGGTGAGACGGTGCGAATCGAACTGGGCCCGCTGCCGCCTGCGCCGACGTCACCTGCTGCGAACGGCGAACCCGCCGTGCCGGCCAGCAGCGCGCCAGCCCCAGGTCAGACGGAACCCCGCTCGTGAGTACGCGTTCGACCGTGGCGGTGGCTGCGGTGGCCGGGCTGGTGGTCGCGGCCAATGCGCTGTTCATCACGCCGCCTGCACAGCACGATCTGGTGCTGCGCTTCGGGCAGATAGCAGCGGAGTACGACCGTCCCGGACTGCACTTGAAGCTGCCGTTCGTCGGCGATGTCCGCCGCTTCGACGCGCGCCTTCTGCCGCTCGACGATCAGGCACTCAACGTCACCACCCGCGACGGCCGGCAATTACAGGTTAGCTATTACGGCAAGTGGCGGATCGGCGATCTGCCGACCTACTACCGCGCCACCGGCGGGCAGGAAATCCAGGCGCTCGACCGGCTGTCGACGCTGGTCGGTCGCGCGGTTGCCAATGCCTTCGGCGCGGTGGATTACGATCAGGCCGCGGTACGGCCGCTGCCGTCGCTGCTGGCCGCCGTCGATGCCGGCACGCGCAAGCAGATCGGCGCTCTGGGCGTGGAGCTGGTGGACCTGCGGGTGCGCGATCTCGAGGTACCGAAAGACCTGATCCAGGCCACTTATGAGCGCATGCGTTCCGAGCGTAAGCGCAACGCCAGCGATCTGCGCGCTCAGGGCCAACAGCTGGCCGATCAGCTCAGGACCACGGCCGACAGTCAGGCGGCGCAGATGCTGGCCGACGCGCACCGCCAGGCCGAGCAGGTTCGCGGCCAGGGCGACGCCGAGGCGATGAAGATCTACGCCAAGGCCTACGGCCAGGATCCCGAGTTCTTCCGTTTCTACCGCTCGCTGCAGGCCTACCAGGCCGCGTTCGGCGACGGCCATGGCGTGCTGGTGCTGCGTCCGGACAGTGAGTTCTTCCGTTATTTCCATGATGCCGGCAAGCACTGATGCTGGTCGATTTTCTGCATGCGCTCGCACTGGTGCTGGTCATCGAGGGAGTGATGCCGTTCATCGCCCCGGTGCGGCTGCGGGCGATATGCGTGCGATTGCTGCAGCTCGACGATCGTCTGCTGCGGGTGGCCGGGCTGCTGTCGATGATTCTCGGCCTGTTGGCGTTGCAGGTGATCCGTTGGCTGACGTGAGCGCCGGGCGCTGGGCGCTGCCGGAAGGCGTCGAAGAGACGCTGCCGCCGGATTCCTGGCGTCTGGAGGCGCTGCGGCGGCAGTTGCTGGACCGGTACCGCGAGGCCGGCTTCGAGCTGGTGATTCCGGCCTTGATCGAGCATCTGCCGTCCGCTGGTTTCGACGGCGACGTCGACGCGCAGACGCTGAAGATGACCGACCCGGCCAGCGGACGTCTGCTGCGGCTGCGCGCCGACATGACACCGCAAGCCGCGCGCATCGCCGCCCTGCAGTTCCGTGCGGCGGCGGTGGTGCGGCTGTGCTATCTCGGCTCGGTGCTGCGCGCGGCCGCAGACGGACCTGGCGGCCCGCGTGCGCTGATCCAGGTCGGCTGCGAGATTTTCGGTCAACCCGATCTGTCCGCCGACCTGGAGGCGCTGGAATTGATGCTGCTGACGCTGTCCACGGCGGCTGTGGCGCCGCTGTCGGTCGGGCTCGGCCACGCCGGGATTTATCGCGCGCTCGC
>JAGWMX010000139.1 GCA_028871525.1 Gammaproteobacteria bacterium | reverse complement strand
ACCGACCCTGCGGTCACCGACCCTGCGGTCACCGACGTTGTTTGAGCGCAGCCGTGGCCCACAACGGTCGTCGCCCGCGCTGGACCCGCTATCGACTTTGCTGGTATTTTCGCGCGCGGCCGAGCTGCGGCCGAGCTGCGGCCGGGCGCAGCCGGCCGATGCCGCCCCGGCCGCATGGCGGCGGCCGTGATGGGGTCATCCCGATCTGTCCGTCGAGAACAGCTTACTGGAGTTAAGGTGAAATGAGCGCCAGCAGTGACCGCCGGTTCGTAATCGTGCTTGCCGGAGTGTTGGGAGGACTGGTGAGCATCGCCTTGGCGCTGATCGTCATCGCCTCGTTGACCACCCGCGGGGTGGAAGGCCAGCCCGGGCTGCAGACTGCACGGCTATCCGAACGGCTGGCACCGCTGGCCGCAGTGGCCACCGAGGCGACGGCGCAACCGACAAATGCGGCCAGTGCGGCCGGCAGCGGTGCGCCGGCGCTTTCCGGCGCGCAGGTGGTGCAGCAGGTTTGCTCGGCCTGCCACAGCGCCGGTGTGCTCGGCGCGCCGAAGATCGGTGACGGCGCGAACTGGGGTGCGCGGTTCAAGGCTGCCGGCGGCGTCGACGGCCTGGCTCAGGTCGCCCTCCATGGCAAGGGTAACATGCCGCCGAAAGGCGGCGACGCCGCGCTGACCGAAGACCAGGTCAAGGTCGCAGTGCAGTACATGCTTGCGCAATCCGGAATCAAACACTAACCCGCTTCAGCACTCGCGCCGTCGAGGGCCGCGCCAGACGCGGTCCGCTTCATTGGCAACGCCGGAAACGTGATCGACACAGGGTTTGGCACGCCACGTGCTAACTCTGCTGCACCGCACCCAAACCGCGATCACGACAAGGAACATCATGCGCAACCGATTGGCAACAGGCCTTTGCGCCGGCTTGGCCAGCCTTCCGGCGCTGGCGACCACTCCGACCACCCTGGACGACGTGCTGCAAGCCTCCGGCATCACCGCCAGCGGGCACTTGAGCGCCTCGTATACCGACGGCTTCAACAGCGGCCAACTGCAGGCCTATCGCGCCTTCGACAGCGATTCGAATTCGTTCATCTTCAACCAGGCGATGCTGATTCTCTCCAGGCTGCCAGAGCAGGGCATCGGCGGTACGGTGACGCTGTTGGCCGGCAATGACGCGCAGGTCGTCAACCTCGCCTATGGCGACTGCAGCAGCGATTGCAACTCGAAATTCAGCCTGGAGCAGGCCTATCTGCAGTACGCCCGCGGCGCTTTCACCATCATCGGCGGCCGCTACGTCACGCTGGCCGGCGCCGAAGTGATCGACGATTCCGCCGATACCAACATTTCGCGCTCGCTGCTGTTCCAGCTCGCCGAACCGCTGGTGCATACCGGCGCGCGCGCCAGCTACAAGCTTGGAATCGCGACCTTCTATCTGGGCGTAAACAACGGCGTGTTCACTGGCAACGCCAGCGATACCAACCAGCAGAAGACGCTGGAAACCGGCGTGTGGCTGGCGCCGAGTTCGGCGATCTCGCTGGGCGTCTACGACTATTTCAGCCACGAGGGCGGCGCCGGACTGAATTTTTTCGATGCCGTGGCCAGTTATCAGGTCACCGAAAGACTGCAATTCGTCGTCAATACCGACTGGTTCAGCTCGCATTCCTCCGCCACGCCCGGCGCTTTTGCCTATGGCTTCGCCGGCTACCTGAACTATGCGATCGACGACGCCTGGAAAGCCTCGTTGCGCGGCGAATATCTGCAGACCAAAAACGTCGTCGCTTGCCCCAAATCCGACGGCAAGTGCAACGTGTCCGAAATCACCGCCACGCTCGGCTATTCGCCGCTCAAACATCTGACGTTGCTCGCCGAACTGCGCTACGATTTCTCGGACCAGAGCATTTTCCCGGATCCCAGCTTCCCGGGCCCGAAGATGTCCGACAACCAGGGCAACGTCGCGCTCAAGGCGATCTACAGTTTCTAGCCGATTGCCGGCCTGGGCCACCGGCCGTGCCCCATCCTTAACTCAATGCGTCTACAGCGCCCCGCGTTCCAGCTCGCGGTAGCGCAGCGCTTCGGCCAGCGCCGCGCCATCGACGCTCGCGTGCGCCGCCAGGTCGGCGATCGTCCGCGCCACCTTCAGCACGCGGTGGTAGGCACGCGCCGAAAGATTCAGCCGGGTAATGGCCGCATCCAGCAGCGCACGTCCGCCGGCGTCGAGTCGGCAGTGGCTTTCCAGCTCGCGCGGACCCAGGCCGGCGTTGGATCGACCCTGCCGCGCCAACTGGCGTCGGCGCGCGGCGATCACCCGCTCGCGCACCTCGGCGCTGCTCTGCGCCTGTGGGTCGGCCGGCGCGGTCAACGCCACCCGCTCGACGCGCGGCACGAACGCCTGCAGGTCGACGCGGTCCAGCAGTGGACCGGACAGGCGCGACCGATAGCGTGCGATTTGATCCGGAGTGCAGCGGCAACGACCCGCCGCGTCACCCAGGTAGCCGCAGGGGCAGGGATTCATCGCCGCCACCAATTGGAACGCAGCCGGAAAGTCCACCTGCCGCGCCGCGCGTGAGATGGTGATCCGGCCGCTCTCCAACGGCTCGCGCAGCACCTCCAGCACCCGGCGGTCGAACTCCGGCAGTTCATCGAGAAACAGCACGCCGGCATGGGCCAACGTGATCTCGCCCGGACGCGGGCTGGTGCCGCCGCCGACCAGCGCCACGCCGGAGGCGGTGTGATGCGGGCTGCGGAACGGCCGCATACCCCAGTGTTCGATCCGGAAACCTCCGGGCGCGAGCGAGGCGATCGCCGCCACTTCGATCGCTTCGTCCTCGGTCAGCGGCGGCAGCAACCCCGGCAGGCGCTGCGCCAGCATGCTCTTGCCGGCGCCCGGTGGACCGATCATCAACAGCGAGTGGCCGCCAGCAGCGGCGATTTCCAGCGCCCGCTTGGCCTGCGGCTGTCCGCGCACCTCGGCCAGATCCGCCGCCGGCATCGCGGCCGCCGGCGCCGACGCTCGCGGCGGCGCCGGTTCCGGCAGACCTTGATGCAGTCGTGCACCGAGTTCGCTCACATGCCGGGCGACGCGCACCGTCGCGGTGCGCGCCAATTGTGCTTCGGCGGCGTTGGCCAGCGGCACCAGCAGCTCATGCCCTGCCTCGGCGCAGCGCAGCGCCGCCGGCAGCGCGCCGGCGACCGGCCGCACTTCCCCGGACAGCGACAGCTCGCCGATCACCTCCAGGCACGCCAGCGGTTCTGCGGGCACCTGGCCGGAAGCGGCGAGCACGCCGAGCGCGATCGGCAGATCGAAACGGCCGCCCTCTTTCGGCAGATCGGCCGGCGCCAGATTCACGGTGATGCGGCGCATCGGGAACTGGTAGCCGCTGTTGACGATCGCCGCGCGCACGCGATCCCGCGCCTCGCGCACCGCCGCTTCCGGCAACCCGACGATCGACAAGCCCGGCAGGCCTGGCGCCAAATGCACCTCCACGCGCACCAGGTCGGCTTGCAGGCCGTTCTGAGCCCGCGACAATATCGTGGCCAGCGCCATCTGCTAAGCAATCCTCCCCGCCCGACGCTCAGGCCTTGGGTTTGCGCGAAGCGCCGCGGTGCCGCGCGACCGGCTTGGTCGGTGCGGTCTGCGCCTCCAATGCGCTCAGCCGCTGTTCCAGCTCAGCCAGCCGGCGCTGGGCGCGTGCCAGCAGCGCGGCCTGGACGTCGAAGCGATCGCGGCTGACCAGTTCGAGCCGGTCGAGGTTGTCACGCAGCACCGCGCGGAAATTGCGCTCGAGTTCTTCGCGCAGACTGCGCATCGACGCCGGCAGCATCCGCGCCAGTTGCGCCGCCAGTTCTTCCAGTTGCCGGGTCGAAAAGCTCGCCATCGTCGAATCCTCCATTCATCCTCTCATCCTCCGCCGGCGGAATGCTAGGCCGTGTTAACAATCATTTCAGCTACAGGACGAGGCATCCACAAGTCACCATGGCAATAAAATGAGCAGAGAGCTTCTCGTATCGAGTGGCAATACGCCTAAACTGTTTGAGCTTGTTGAAGAAGCGCTCAACCAGATTGCGCGCTTTGTAACGGTGTCGGTCATATTCACGC
>JAGWMX010000040.1 GCA_028871525.1 Gammaproteobacteria bacterium | reverse complement strand
TGTTCTTTGGCGGCCTGTTCTTTGGGCGAGCGGACCGGCGCGGGCGTTTCTGTTTTCGGCGGGAACAGCGGCGGGTGAAGTCCCAGCCGCCTGGCTTCGTCGACCTTGGCCATGATGTCGGTGCGCGCCAGATCGAACAGCTCGCGCAGCTCGCCGATAACGTAGTACAGCGGCTGCATGATGTCGATCCTGTACGGCGTGCGCAGCGCGTCGAGAATGTCGAAGCGCTTGCGCCGTGGCCGGTCCGAAAGCGCGTACTCGGTCTCGCCGATCGAGGACAGAATCCCGCCGCCGTAGATGCGCAGCGGCACGCCGGGCGCCCGTATCAGCCCGAACTCGACCGTGAACCAGTACATCCGCGCCAGGAATACGCGGTCCTCCTTGCTCGCCGCCAGACCCAGCTGGCCATAGGTCTGGGTGAACTCGGCGAAGTACCGGTTCGTCAGCAGCGGCGTGTGGCCGAAGATCTCGTGGAACACGTCCGGTTCCTGCAGGTAGTCCAATTCCTCGCGCGTGCGCACGAACGTCGCCGCCGGGAAGCGCCTGTTGGCCAGCAGTTCGAAAAACTGCGAAAACGGGATCAGCGCCGGTACCGCCGCCACCTCCCAGCCGGTCTCGCGACGCAGAACGCGCGAGACGTCCTCGAGCTGCGGGACTCGATCGCGCGGCAACTTGAGTTTTTCCAGGCCCTCGATGAACTCGTCGCAGGCCTTGCCTTGGATCGCCCGCCACTGGCGATCGTACAACTCGGCCCAGATTGCGTTGTCTTCCTCCGTATAGCGCACAAAACCTGTGGCATCGGGTTCGCGCGCCACGTATTTCGAGCTTTTGCCCATGGCGCCACCTCAACGTTGCGGGCCCGCGAGGGCCGTCCTTGGCCCGATTATCCTCCCGCCGGCGCGGTGGCTCAACCGCGCGCGAGCTGCGCTGCGAAACGGTCGGTGGCTTCGATCAGTTGCGCGGTATTGCCGGCTTCGCTGGCGGCGTGACCGGCGTCGGCGACCACATGCAGCTCGGCTTCTGGCCAAGCGCGATGCAGCTCCCAGGCGTTTTTCAACGGGCAGACGACGTCGTAACGCCCCTGCACAATCACCGCCGGGATCCGGCGGATGCAGCCGACGTTGTCGAGCAGCCAGCCGTCGGTTTCGAAGAAGCCGCGGTTGACGAAATAATGGCACTCAATGCGCGCGAACGCCTCGGCGAAACCTTCGGCGCCGAAACGCTCGACCATATCCGTCGACGGCAGCAGCTTGCTGGTTGAACCTTCCCAGACGCTCCATGCGCGTGCCGCAGCGCGCCGTACGGCGGGATCATCACTGGTCAGCCGCCGGTGATAAGCGGCCAGGAAGTCATCGCGTTCGGCGGCAGGGATGGCGTCGCGATAGGCTTCCCAGGCATCCGGGTAGATCCAGTTGCAGCCCTCCTGGTAGAACCAGCGGATTTCGGCTTCGCGCATCAGGAAGATGCCGCGCAGCACCAGTGCGCTGACCGCTTCCGGGTGCTTTTCGGCGTAGGCCAGCGCCAGCGTGGAGCCCCAGGAGCCGCCGAACACGAGCCAGCGTTTGAGGCCCAGGTGTTCGCGGATACGTTCGATATCGGCGAGCAGATCCCAGGTGGTGTTCTCGCGCAGTTCGGCATACGGCGTGCTGCGCCCGCAGCCGCGCTGATCGAACAGGATCAGGCGGTAGCGCGCGGGGTCGAAAAATTGCCGGTGCCACGGCTCGCAGCCGCCGCCGGGCCCGCCGTGCAGAAACACCGCCGCAAGGCCGTCCGGATTGCCGCACTCCTCGACGTGGAGCTCGTGCAATTCCGAGACCTTAAGCCGGAACCGGCGGTAGGGCTCGATGGCGGGATAGGGCTGTTTGCTCATTGCGCGTCCGGGGGCAGAGTCGGTGGCAAGCTTAAGCCAAGAGCGCCCGGGTGAGCCTGGCGCGGCAACAAATCCCGGACTCCCCGCATTGCCGCGGCCGTTGCCGCTGTTTAAGCTTAACTTCCAATGCTGACGGCAACATTCCGGGAATGAAGCAATCTTGCCTTGCAGTGTGCGGGGTCGTGCTGGTTGGCTGGGTTGTTGTCGGCGCGGCCGCCGCGATGCCCGCTGCCGCCGGCAGCGCCGCTGCACCGGCGGCCGCCGGGTCCGTCACCCTACAGCCCGGCGCCGGCAGCGCGACGGCCACCGCCGCGCCGTCGAGCGCCGCCGAACCATTCCCGCTGCCGCCCGGACTCGAGCCCACGGTGGCGTTCTGGACCGACGTTTTTGCCAAGTATTCAGAGAACGAAAGCCTGATTCACGACGGCGACGATCCGGCGCGCATTTATCAACGCCTGGATTTCCGGAGCCAGGCGCAGCAGCTGTCGGACACCGCGCTGGCGCGGGTGCGGGCCGCGCAGGAGCAGCAGGCCAGCGCCGAGACCATTGAGGCGCTCAAGCAACTGGCGGTGCACGGCGGCAGTGCCGCCGGTCTGAGCACGCTGGCGCAGCACATCCGCGAGCTGTTTCCGGCCGACGCCACGGTGGCGCGCTTGCGTCAGGCCGCCAACGCAGTGCGCATGCAGCGCGGGATACGCGAGCGCACCGGGCGCGCGCTGCAGGTGGCAGGCCGCTATCTGCCCGCGATGGAGCAGATTTTCGCCGGTTATCACCTGCCGCTGGCGCTGACACGGCTGCCGCTGGTGGAGTCCTCATTCAACCTCCACGCCTATTCAAAAGCCGGCGCCGCCGGTATCTGGCAGTTCATCCCGTCGTCGGCGCGCATCTACATGACGCTCGATCAGGTCGAGGACGACCGTCGCGATCCGTGGACGTCCACCGACGCCGCCGCCCGCCATCTGCGGGACGATTACGACGCGCTCGGGCAGTGGCCGCTGGCGATCACCGCCTACAACTACGGCCGTACCGGCTTGCTGCGTGGGCTGGAGCAGGTGCACGGCAGCACCCTCGCCGACCTGCTGGCGCGCTTGGATTCGCCGCGCTTCGGTTTCGCCTCGCGAAATTTCTATGCCGAGTTTCTGGCTGCGCTGCGCGTCAGTCGCCAGGCCGAGCGGTGGTTCGATGCGCTGCCGAAGGCGCGGCCGATCGTCTTCGCCGAAGTGCGGCTCAACGACTATCTGGACTACGGCACGGCACGCAGTCTGTCCGGTACCGACGCCGCTACCTTCGCCGAGCTCAATCCGGCGTTCACCACGCCGGTGGTCGAAGGCCGCCTGTACCTGCCGCCGGGCACCACCATCCGCGTGCCGCCGGACCGCGCGCAGCGCTTCGAAACGCTGTACGCGGCGCTGGATCCGTCGTTGCGCCATGACCGCCAACGGGTGGTATGGCCCGTCGCGTACCGCGTGCAGCGCGGCGACGTGCTCGGCGGCATCGCCGCGCGGCATCACGTCAGCGTCGACGCGCTGATGCGGGCCAACGATTTGCGCAGCGCGCGACTGATCCGCGTCGGCGAGGTATTGAAAATCCCCACCGGCGGCGCGGCGGCCGTCGCGCACGCGATCGCCGTTGCCGATCATCCGCGCTCGCGGACGCGCCACTACCTTGTCCACCGGGTGCGGTCGGGGCAGACGCTGTCCGGCATCGCGCAGCGATACGGCGCGTCGATCGGCGCGATCCTGCAGTTGAACGATCTGCGCGACGCCGACGTGCTGCGCGCCGGCATGCGGCTGAAAATCCCGCGGCCGGACTATTGATCCGGCAACCCGGGACTGGGAACGTCATCGACCGCAAGCGTTATCGGCTCGAGCCGAGCGTCGTTCAAGCATTTGCTGGCCGCTTCGATAACTCGCTTGAATCGGGCTCAAGCGCTCAACGCCAGTGCACCAGTCCGAGCAGTCCGACCGCGATCAGGTAGATGGCCACCACGTAGTTCAGCAGCTTCGGGCGCAGCAGGATCAGGATCCCGGCGATCAGCGCCAGCAGCGGCGCCAGGGCGATGTGCAGCGTCAGCATCGAGTCGATCCAGGATGGTGAGGACACCGGCAGCTTAGCCGATGAGGTGGCGCCGGCGTGCAGCGGCACGATTTGCGGCGGCAGCGGCCCGGCGATGGCGAGGATGCGCATGGCGAGCTGGGCGTAGTCGCCGCCGAAATGGTGGCCGCCGGCGGTCTTGATGATCCGTGCATGCCGGGGGTCGAGCCTGGGGCAGCCGCTGTCTGCGTCGTCGGCGCCGTAGACGCAGGCAAACGGAATGCCGTCGATGCGGTCGGCTTCGGCCACCGTCGACGGTCCGACGTCTTCGTTGCCGCCCACCCAGTCGCGCAGATGGAATTCGAACAGCGCGTGCTGCGACATGCCCAACGACACGCCGGCGGTCACGCTGCGTGCCGTGGCCGGCGGCAGCCGGCTCAACACGAACGGAACCATATCGGCGCCCTGCGAGTAGCCGACGATCACCGCATGCCGGCGGCGCCAAGCGGCCAGGTAGTGGCGCAGTATGCGGTCGGTGTCGGCGGCGACTTGGTCGGGCGTGCGCGGTCTCCAGTAGTAGCGCAGCGAATCCAGCGCCACGACCGGAACGCCCGCGGCCGCCAGTGCGCCGGCCAAGTCCCGGTCCAGCCCGGCCCAGCCGCCGTCGCCGGTCATCAGCAGCGCCAGCAGATCGCGCCGCGGCACCCCGTGCGGTACCGCTACGGTGACGATCGGCAGGTCCGACAGCGAGATCGGCGGCGGCGCTGGTCTCGGCGTTTTGACGCTCAGTTCGTTGAACGCGGCCGTGAATTGCGGCATCCAGTTTTTCGGCACGCCGAAGCCGTGGCCGACGTGCGGCAGCTCCACCAACCCGGCGCCGGGCACCTGGGCGATGAAGCGCCGTTGCGGTGCGATCGGACAGACCTGATCGACGGCGCCGTTGAGGCTGATCCACGCACCGTTGAGCGTGCCCGGCAAAAAGTCCACGCCGCGGCCGTCGGCACGTTTTCGGTAATGCAGACCTTCGCCCTTGCACAGCGGCTTGTGCAGCTCCAGGTCCGGGCAGAAGCCGAGCGACAGCGCGCCGGCGAAAGTGCCCTTCGGCGCCTGTACCATCATCGCGTAGGCCAGCGTGGCGCCGGAAGAGTAGCCGACGATGACCGGCGACAGATAGCTCGGCAGCCGGAAATACGCCTGCAGAAAGTGCGACAGGTTCTCCAGATCGCCGTCGAGGAATTCGCAGCCAGCGGGGTCGTGCTCCAGCCCGGTCAGCAGGCGCGGGGTGTTGATGCCGGCCACCAGAGCGCCGCGCGCCGCCAGCGCCTGCGCCATCGACACCACGCCGAGATTCCAGCCGCCGTCGCCGGACAGGAACAGCACGAAGCTTCTCGGCGTCCCGGCCGGCTGGTAGATGGCCACCCGGTGGAAGCGGCCATGCGACAGGTGCAGGTCGGCGTGATCGGCAACCGGCGCATGCGTTCCGGCGCGTGCGCTCGCCGCGGCTGGAACCAGCGCAAGAGCAAGCGTGACCGCCAACGACCAGTTGCGACCGCTCATCGCAACATCGCTTCGCGGACGTCGCCGGCGATTAGCGCGGCGACGTCGAGCAGCACCCGCGGCAACACCAGCCCTCCCGGCGAGGCCAGGTAGCGCGGCCGCCACACCGGATCGAACTTCTCCTTGTAGCGGCGCAGACCCTGGAAGTTGTAGAACGGCCGGCCATAGTGATGCACCAGCACGCCGAGCTTGTGCCAGAACGGCGCCAGCGGATGGCGCTCGAAACCGGACAGCGGCGCCATGCCGAGATTGAACCAGCGGTAGCCCTGATCGCGTCCCCACAGCATCAGTTCCACCAGCAGGAAATCCATCACCCCGGGCGGTGCATCTGCGTCGTAGCGCATCAGATCGATCGACAACTCGTCGCGCGTGCGCGACTGCCACAGGTTGGCGAAGGCGACGATGCGCGCGTCGCAGACGGCGCAGGCGCAGGAAAAACGGCCGACGTAGGCTGGGTCGAACCGGCCGACCGAAAAGCCTTTTTCCGGTGCCGCTTTCGAGAACAGCCATTCGTCGGAGATGCGTTTCAGCTCGTTCATTCGCGCCGCCACCTCGCCGGGTGACAGCAGACGGAAGTACAGGCCGCGGCGGCCGGCCCGGCGGTGATCGGCTCGCAGTTCGGCGCGCTCCGGCGCCTCCAGCGAGAAGCGCGGCAGCGACACTCGCGCCTCTTCGCCGAGCTTGATCAGCGCCAAACCGAGATCGAGGTACAGCGGCAGATCGTCGACCGTAACTTGATAGAACACCGGCCAGGCCATTTGCCGGTGGCACAACTCGGCGAAGCGCCAGGCCAGCTCGACATGCCGCGCCGGCGCGCCGACCGGATCACCGAGTGCCACCATTGAGCGGCCGGAGCGCTGGTACATGATGAAGGCATCGCCGCTGCCGGCGAACAGCAACTGCTTGTCGCCGGCCAGCGCCAGATTGGCCAGCGTATCGCGCGTGTCGGCGACGATCTCGGCGGCCCGCGCCAGTTCGGCCTGATTCGGCGGGGCCGGATCGGCGTATGCCGGCGACAGCAGTTGCAGCAGAGCAATGGCTCCCGCCAGCATCGCCGACAGAATCGTCGCCCGCACTGCGCGCGGCACGCCGCGGTCGAAAGCCAGCGACCACCATGGCTGATCGGTGTAGGCATGCGAATGCGAAACCAGCGCCACCCACACCGCAGCGGTCACCACCAGCGCGATCGCCAGCCACCAGCCGGCCGACAGTTTCGGTTGCAGCAGCGGCGCGCGGCGGTAGAAACGGCCGCGCGCCGCCAGCAACAGCAGCAGCACCACGGCGAGGAACATCGCCTCCTCGTAATCCAGGCCCTTGAGCAGGCTGGCGAGCGCGCCGGCGGCCAACAGCAGCGCTGTCAGCCACCAGGCACCGTCGAGTCGCCGCCACAGCCCACGCGCCAGAATCAGCAGCCCGATGCCGATCGCGCTGCCGGCCAGATGCGAGATCTCCAGCACCTGCCGCGGTAGGAAATCGCGCAGAAACCGCAGCCGGCTGACGATTCCCGGCGTGGCGCCGGAAAACAGCAGCACCGTGCCAGCGGCAAATACCGCGGCGGCCAGCGTCTGCGGCGCGCAAAACTCCAGCCAGCGGCGTACCGCGGCCAGCATACGGCGCAGGTAGTGGCGCTGTTCGAAAGCCTCGCGTCCGGTCAGCAATGCCACCGCCAGCAGCAGCGGCGCCAGATAGTAATAGACGCGGTACAGCAGCACCGCGCCGAGCACCGCATCGTTGTCGCCTGCGGGCAGCAGTAACAACAGCACGCTTTCGAATACGCCGAGGCCGCCGGGCACGTTGGACAGTACCCCGGCCTGGATCGCCAGCACGTACAGCCCCACAAAAGCCGGATAGGATATCCCCAGCCCGGGCGGTAGCACCAGGTAAAGTGTGGCCGCGGCGAAGCACAGGTCCACGCTCGCCACCAGTAGCTGCGCCAGGGTCAGTTTCAAGCTGGGCAACTGGATTTCCCGCTTGCCGACGCGGATCGGCGTGCGCTTGAGCAGCGTCAGCAACGCATAGCCGATCAGTACGGCTGCCAATGCCAGCGCAATCAGCCGCGACTGCGTGGCGCTGATCGGCAGCGCCCGTGCCGCCTGCTCGGCGCCGACCCACAGCGATATCGCCAAGATAGTGCCGACGCCGAGGAAGAAATTGATCGCCACCAGCGTCATGATCCCGGCCACTTCCAGCGCCGACAGGCCGAGTCCGGCGTAGGCGCGCAGCCGCACCGAGCCGCCGCTGATCGACGACAGCCCGGCACTGTGGCTGATGCCGAAGGCGGTGAACGAGGTCAGCGCCACCCTGGGATAAGGCAGCCGGCGGCCAATGCCGAGCACCGCCAAGTAATCGTATCCGGTCAGCATCAGATAGCTGCCGGCGGCGCAGACGGCGGCGGCGGCCAGCCGCTGCCACGACTGTGCGGCGATGCTGCCGAGCACTTCGCTGAAACTGATCTTGTGCAGGTTGGTCGATAGCGCGTACACCGCCAGCACGAACACCGCCAGCGTGATCAGTGCGAAGGCTGCGGCGCGACGGCCGCTGCGGGGTTTGATCACGGGTTATCGGTCCGGCCGCATGATGTTTGAACATGGAAGGCGGCCATGGCGGTGGCTCCGGACAGCCGGCGCGGGCCTGGATGCGGCCGGATCAGCAAGGTCAACCATGCGCGGGTGTTATTGAAGCGGCGATGCGTGGCTCCGGCCGGGCGTTGGCGTGGCGCAGAGCCGCAGTTTCGTGTTCGAACATTCGATCGCCGCTTGTAATGACGGTATTTTGCTAAGCGCTAGTGTAGCGGCCGCCGCGCTCAAGGCTGCGTTGGCGATCGCCAAACGCCGGTTAGACAAGTGACCGGCCAGCCAGCCGTTCGAGCACCGCCAGCGGGCCGTGCCCGGGATCGGCCAATGTCTGCGGGGGCAGATACAGGGTTTGTTCGAGCAGGTGCTGCCCGGCCATCGCCGCATGCGGGGTCTGGTCGGAAAAACAGATCCAGGTCGAGCCGGGCGGAAAATCCATCTGTTGTTGCGGTGCGTCGGCCTGGTAACGGGCGTCGGCTTTCATCGCGTCGTGCAGCCGCAGCATGTAGTGGTCGTAGGCGCTGCGTCGGCCGCGGGTGATGTGCAGCGCCGCCAGCAGCGCCGCTGCACCCGGCACCGGCCGCGCCAGCCGCGGCCAGAAGCGTGCGGCCAGATCGGCGAACGGCTCGCCGACACGCCATCGGCGCGGCTGTCCATGCAGGTTGACGTTGGTGAACACGCGCAGGATCCGCCAGCCGCGCAGTGGCCGCGACGGAAACGCGTCGACGTGCAAGCGGCGATCGTCCTTACGCCAGGAGCCTGCACGCTCGGCCACCGGCAGCAGCCGCAGGCTGGTGCGGGCGCCGCGCAATTGCGGTGCGTAGCCCGGCAGCAGCTTCTCGATCAGTCCGGTGGCCTGGCGGTGGAAGCGGTGCATCAGCGTCCGCAGCGCGTCGAGATCGGCGCGGTTGCCGATGGCGCCCTTGATCTGGCCACGGCCGGTGTCATAACTGATGTTTTTGGCGCGGCCGTCGGCCCAGCGCGGATCGATGAAGCGCCATTCTTCCGGCGCCAGCGTGAAACCAAGCTGCTCGGCCCACAGCACTTCGCCGGATTCGAGATGCGCCTTCAGCCCGGGGCCGACGCCATCAGCGATCGCCGGTGACCAGTTGGTGACGGCTACGGGGTGAACGCGGTTCACTATGGCGCCGATCATAGCGTGCCGGTTGCCGGTCAGGCAGCCGGGGCCGAGTCTAGCGCGGCTGCTTGAGCAGGTCGCGGATTTCCGTCAGCAGTTTTTCCTCGGTTGAGGGCTGTGGCGGCGGCGGCGCCTGCTTGCGCTGCAGGCTGTTGATGGCCTTGACCACGATGAACAGCGCGATGGCGATGAGCAGAAAGTCGATGCTCGCCTGGATGAAATTGCCGTAGGTCAGCGCCAGTGCCGGGTGGTCGGCGGTGGCCGCGCGCAGCGTCAGCGCCAGCTTGCTGAAATTGAGAGTGCCCAGCAGCAGGCCTAGCAGTGGCATGATGATGTCGGCGACAAACGACGACACGATCTTGCCGAAAGCACCGCCGATCACCACCGCCACCGCCAGATCGACGACGTTGCCGCGCAGCGCGAACGCCTTGAACTCGCTTGCCAGACTCATATCGATCCCCCGATTTGACCGCACCGCCAATGCTGTGGAGTTTAGCCGCCGGCGCGGGCGGCGGCGACCGTATCGTGCTGCAGGCAGCCCGGCAGCCCGCTGTGCAGATCGCAGTAACGCGGTGTCCAGCCCAGCGACCGCAGGCGATCGTTGCGCAGCCGTTTGGATTCGCCCAGGAATTCCCGCTGCATCGGGCTGGCCCGCGCCATCACCTCCGCCAGCGGACGTTGTGGCGGTGGCGGCAGGCCCAGCGCTGCGGCACAGGCCAGCAGATATTCACTCATCGTCGTCGGCGCACCGTCGCTGGCGTTGTAGATCGCGCCTGCTGCGCCGCGTTCGGCCACAACCCGCAACGCTGCGGCGAGGTCGTCGGCGTGGATGCGGTTGGAATACGGCGATTCTTCGCTGCGCGCAATCGGCCCGGCGCAAGTCAGCCGCGCCACCGGCAGCCGGCCGGGTCCGTAGATGCCCGGCGCGCGAACCACCAACGCCGCATAGCCGCGCGTCGCCGCGTCGGCAATCACCGCACGTTCGGCATCCAGGCGCCGGCGCGCACGTGCCTGCACCGGCGCCGGCGGCTCGCGCTCGTCGATCCAGCGCCCGCCGGCATCGCCGTAAACGCCGCTGGTGGACAGATAGACCAGCCGCGCGGGCGGCGCGAGGTTCGCCAGCAGCCGGCGCAGGCGCGAATCGGTTTCGCCGTCGGCAGCGGGTGGCAGCAGGTAGTACACCCAGTCGCAGGACGGCAGCGACAGCGGTGCGTCGACGTCGCCGACCAGCGCTTGGATGCCGAGCGCCGACAGCGCCGCGGCTCCGCGCGCGCCGCGCACCACCCCGCGCGCCGTGTGACCGGCCTGCTGCAGCCTCAGCGCCAATCGGCAGCCGAGGTCGCCGCAGCCGATGATCAGTGCGCTAGCCAAGCTCGCCGACAGCCCGCCGCAGACCTTCGCGATAGTAGCGCGCCGCATCCTGCGGCTGTTGCACCGCCTCGGCCAGTTGCGCCAGATCCAGATAGGCGCGCGGGCTCGGCGCCAGCCGCAGCGCGCTGTCGAGATAGCTCTGCGCCTTGCCCCACAGCTGCTGGCGCAGGCAGGCGCGCCCGGCGGCGGCCAGCAGTTCGGCGTGTTCGCCGTGCTCGGTCAGCCACTTCTCCACCGCCGCCAGCTGGGTCAGCGGAGCGGGCAGCGCCAGCTCGGCGTACAGAGCGGCCAGTTGCGGCAGCCAGTCGCGATCCAGAGCTTCGGCGATAACCGCGGCGGCTTCGCCGTCGGCGCCGAGCTGCGCCAGCGCGCGGGCATAGTCGGCGCGCAGATCGGGATCTTCGCGCGCCGGCCCGGCCGCGTCCCACACCGCCTTGAGCTGATCCAGCCGTCCGCTGGCCGCGGCCGCGGCGACCAATCCGCGCAGCGCGCGCAGTCGCAGCCGGCGACGCTGCGCCGGGTCGAGCACACGGGCGCCGGGAGCCTCGAGCAGCTCGCGCAGCGCCGGCCAGTGGCCGAGCGCGGCGAGACTTTCCGCCAACAGCAGCGGCGCATACGGGTGGTCGGGAACCAGCCTGCGCAGCGCCTCGGCGGTGACGCGCGCGGCCTCGTGGTCACCGCGTTCACGCTGCAGCTCGATTTGCGTGACCAGCAGTGCCGGGCGCAGGTCGGCCGGCGCCAGTTCGGTGGCCAGCCGCAGGTAATGTTCGCGCCGCTGATCGGCGCCGAGACGCTGCGCCGCGCGCGCCGCGGCCAGATAGCTCAGGTGCGGGGCGTCGAAATCGGCGCCATGACGCACCAGCTCCAGTTCAGCGGCGGCGAAACGGCCTTCGAACAGCAGCCCCAGGCCGGTGATGAACGAGCGCCGGGCGCGTTCGCGCGCGCGGTCGTCGATCGTCTGCCGCAGTCGTCCGGGTAGCCGCAGCAGGCCGGCAGCGAGCCGTGCCAGCACCCAGATCGCCAGAAACCACAGCGTGACGCCAGCCAGCAGGGTGGCCAGCGAGGTTTCCACCAGCCACGGGCCGTAGCTGATCAGCACATAGCCGGAGTCGGGGTGCGCCATCAGCACCGCGACGATCCCGGCGGCCAGCGCCAGCAGCAGCAACAGGGCAGCCAGCATCGGCGCGGCTTCAGCCGGAACCGGCCAGGTGCGCGCGCAGCTTGACGAGGCTGTCGTCGAGCGCCGGCAGCGTCGGCGTCAGCGATAGCGCCGTCAACCGCTCCAGCTCGGCATGCGCGGCGGTCACCGCGCGGTCGTCACCGCGAAAGTGCGCGGCCAGCAATTGACGGGCACCGTCCAGCGCGGTGTGGAAAGCCGCATCGTCATGCGCCAGCAGCGCCGCCTGAGCGCTGGCCAATTGAGCGGCGAGCACGGTGCGCACCAACTCGGCTTGTGCCAGCGTCAACTGCGGCTGCAGCGAGCCGTCGATGCGGCGCACGCGAAACAGCGATCCGAGCGCGTGCGCGAGCGTATGTCCGGCGCGAGCCCACCACGAGCTTGGCACGGGCGGCGCGCCGGCGGCCGGCGCCGGCGGTGTCGCCGCCGCCGGCCGCGCCGCCAGCGGCAGTTGCGATACCCGCGCGGCGAGCTGCCGCAGCGCCAACAGGGCGCCGTCGTAATCCGGCAGCGTCAGCGCCGCCAGTTGCGCGCGTTCGGCGGCGATCGCCTTGCGCACGTCGAGCAGGCCAGGATCGTCGATCGCCGCCAGGCGCCGGTCGGCCAGCGCCAGCGCCTGTGCGGCGCCGGCGGCATCGCCGGCCAGTTGTGCGCGATCTATCGCCGACTCCAGCAACTGCTCGACCCCGAACAGTTGCGCGCGCTCGCGGCCGCCACCCAGCTCCGACCGCATTTGCGCCTGGGTCTGCGCCAGCGCCTGCAGGCGCGTTTCGTCGGATTGCAGGCGCCGTGACAGATCCTGAGCGGATCGTTCCTGTACGGTCAGCGCGCGTTGCAGCGCCGCGGCGGCGGTGCTCAGGCGGCCCAGCGCGACCCGGCTTGCCGCTTGCTGGCGTTGCAGCCGCAGGCCGAAGGCGCCGCCGGCGACGAGCACGGCCAGCAGCAGCACCAGCAACAACCAGCCACCCCAGCCCAGTGCGCGCCCGCCTCGATGCTCGCTCATGCGCCGTTGGTCCTAAACGTGTTCCCGCCACCAGCTTACCAGCGCCTCGACCAAGGCTGGGTCGTTGACCCGGTGCGGCACCAGCGGCGATCTCGTGAAACCGGCGGTACGCGCTTGCGCAGCGATTCGCGGCGACGGCAGCGCCAACTGCAGCGCCAGCAGATGCGGGCGCGCATCGCCGGGGGTCAGGTTCAGCAGGTGTTCGAGCGCCTCGCCGCTGGTCACGATCGCCGCCTGGGCGTCGGCCAGGAGTTCGCGCAGCCGCTGCGGCGGGTGCGGCAGCCGGCGCCGCCGGTAGACCTCGGCCACGATCAATTCGGCGCCGCGCACCCGCAGGCCGCGGGCCAGGTCGGGCAGCGGGTTCTGGCCACACACCAGGCGCACGCGGCGTCCGCGCAACGCCCGCAGTTGCGGCAGCTCCAGCAGGCCGGCGGCGCCGTCGCGCAAAGGCTCGAGCACCGGGTCGACGCCCTGCTGGCGCAGAGCCGCAGCGGTGGCGGTGCCGGTGGCGGCGCAGAGACCGGGCCACGGCGGCGGCAGCAGCCGTGCGGCCGCGGTGACCGCGTTGACGCTGGTAAAGATGGAAAGCGCGGCCGGCTGCATCAGCGCCACGCTCGCCGCCGCCGGATCATCCGCTGCGTCGATCGCCAGCAGCGGTAGCAGCAGAGCCCGGCCGCCGGCGGCGCGGATCAGCCCGACCTGCCGGTCTGCCTGCGGCGACGGCCGGGTCACCAGCACGCCGAGGCCGGTCAGCGGCCGCGTTTCGGGTGGCGGCATGCGGGCTTCGGGCACGTCAGGCCCGAACACCGAGCGCCGCCAGGATTTCGCGGCCGCCGGATTCCAACAGCCGTTCGGCCAGCTGTATCCCCACCGCGGCGGCGTCCTCCGCTGCGCCTTCGATTGCGCCGCGTACGCAGCGCGAACCGTCAGCTGCCGCAACCAGGCCGGTCAGACTCACCCGGCTACCCGCCGGCCGGTGCACAACGGCATGGCCGGCCACCGGAATCGTGCAGGCGCCGCCGAGGCGCGCGCCGAGTGCACGTTCGGCGGCGAGCCGTAGCGCCGAGCCGGAATCGTGCAGCACCGACAGCCGTCCGCGGGTGATTTCGTCGCTGACGCGGGTCTCGATGCCGATCACGCCCTGGGCAATGGCCGGCAGCATCAGTTCAGGCTCGAAAGTCTGGCTGATGCGCGCAGTCAGACCCAGCCTTGCCAGGCCGGCGTGCGCCAGGATCAGCGCGTCGATTTCGCCGGCATCGAGCCGGCGCAAGCGGGTACCGAGGTTGCCGCGCAACTCGATCGGTCGCAGATCCGGCCGCAGGCGCAGCAGTTGCGCGCGCCGGCGCAGGCTGGCGGTGCCGACACGGGCGCCCTGCGGCAACTCTGCCAAGCCGCCGGGATGGCGGCTGACCAGCGCGTCGCGCGGATCTTCAGCGGCCAGCAGCGCGGTGATGCACAGGCCGGCCGGCAGTTGCGCCGGAACGTCCTTCATCGAATGCACCGCGGCCTCGGCGCGGCCTTCCAGCAGCGCCTGTTCCAGTTCCTTGACGAACAGGCCTTTGCCGCCGACCGCGACCAGCGTACCGGACAGCCGACGATCGCCCTCGGTGGTCATCGGCAGCAGTTCCACCCGCAGCTGCGGGTGGGTCCGGCGCAGCCCTGCGGCGACGAACTCGGCTTGATACAGGGCCAGCGGGCTGTTGCGGGTCGCGATGCGTAGCATGGCGCCAGTTTCCGGCAGACGCCGGTCCGGCGCCAGCGGCCGCTTATGCGTCGGTGCTGTGCGGCTCGGCTCGGGGGCCGATGTTTTCGCTCAAAAACCGTTTGACTTCGGCCAGCCGGCGGCGGCTGACCGGCAATGGTTGTGGCGCATGCCGCAGGCGCACCCAGTGCTGGACGTCGTCGTCATGCCCGCGCTCGAGACCGGCGATGAAGCGGGTGGCCACCAGCGCCTTGCGGTGCACGCGCAGAAACCAGGGGGCGAAATCGGTTTCCAGCGTTTTGAGCGATTCCTCCACCAGCACCTCGCCGTGCAGATGATAGACGGTGGTGTATTTCTGGTCGGCGAGAAAATAGACGATGTCCTCGGCCGCCACCCGGGTCAGGCCGTCGCGGGAGGTGGCCAGCACGAATTCGCGCGCGGGTCGTTGACCGGGCTTGGCGTTGAGCGCGGGGATCTGCGCGCGCGACAGCTTGCGCAGGCGCAGCAGCGCGGACAGTAGCTTGTCGCGCCGCACCGGCTTGAGCAGGTAGCCGTCGGCCTTGGCGTCGAAGGCCGACAGCGCGTGCTCGGCGTAGGCGGTGACGAAGATCACGGACGGCGGGAAATCGTCTTCGGCCAGCGCGCGCGCGACCTGCAGCCCGTCGATCGCCCCGCCCATGCGGATGTCCAGCAGCACGACGTCGGGTTCCTGTTCGTGGATCAGTCGCAGAGCGCCTTCCCCGTCGGCCGCCTGCCCGACCACTTGATAGCCGGGAAATCCGCCGATCAGTCGTGCCAGCCGTTCGCGCGCAAGAGGTTCGTCGTCGACGATCACCACTCTCATACCGAGTCTCCCTTGACCGGCTGCAGCGGCACGCGCAGCTGCGCCCGGAACAGCGGGCCGAGTCCATTGCGGCCGCTGCCGAGGCGAAGACCGGCCTTATCCCCGTAAATCAGCTTAATACGCTGCGCGATATTGTTCACCGCCACGCCGGTGCCTTCGTGCTGTGAGCCTTGATCCGGCGGCAGCGGGTTTTCGATCTCGATCTGCAGGCAACCGCCGTCCCGGCCGGCGGCGATGCGCACCGTACCGCCGGCGCGCAGCCGCGAGATGCCGTGCACCACGGCGTTTTCCACCAGCGGCTGCAGCGTCAGCCGGGGCAGCGGGATCTGCATCAGCTCCTCGGGCACGCTCCAGTCGACCGTCAGCCGGTCGCCCAGTCGCACCTGTTCGATGCGCAGGTAATCCCGGGCGGTCTCGATCTCCGCAGCCAGCGGCACCAGCCGGCCGTGGCTGTCGAGGCTGGCGCGGAACAGGTCGCTGAGATCTTCAACCATCCGTTCGGCCACATCCGGCTGGCGGCGGATCAGTTCGGCGACGCTGTTGAGCGCGTTGAACAGGAAATGCGGGCGGATGCGCGCCTGCAGCGCCAAGTAGCGCGCCTCGGATTCGGCGCGGGTCTGCGCGGCCCATTGGTGCCGCTGCCAGAAATAACGCAGCAGTAGCAGTGAGACGATGGCGCCGGCCGCCACTTGACGAACGACGAAGCTGGCACGGGTCGCGATCGGCGGCAAGACGAAATCGAACCGCTGCAGCACCAGCCAGCCGAGCTCGGCGACGCCCCAGGTCATTAAAACCAGCAGCGCCCAGCAGGCCAGGAACACCGCGCGCACGCTGGCGATCCGCAGCACCCGTCGTGCCAGGCACAGAATCGCCGCGGCGCACAGCCCCATCCACAGCAGGTAGACGGACAGCAGCAGCAGCCGCAGCTCGGCCTGCACTCCGCTGCGTCCGCTGGCCAGGGTCAGCACCACCGCCAGCGCTTCCATCAGGAACAACAGCGTGACCAGCGGCTGCGCGCGGCAGAACTCGGGAATCACCGAGCTGTCCACCGGGGGCGGGCGAGCCTTGACGCGTTTCATCGTCGCCAAGGCTAGCGTATCCGCAAGCCTCTAGAATGGTTGCGGGCATATGCAGACCGGGGTCATGGCTAAACGCAGCGGTGGCGATGGCGGTAAATTGTGGGGCGGTCGCTTTACGGAGGCGACCGACGCCGCCGTCGAGCGTTTCACCGAATCGGCCAGTTTCGATTCGAGACTGTGGCGCTGTGACATCCGCGGCTCGATCGCTCACGCCCGTATGTTGGCCAAAATCGGCGTGCTCACGGCTGCCGAAGAAGCTCTGATCGCCGCGGGCTTAGCCGCGATCGCCGTCGATATCGAAGCCGGCCGCTTCCGCTGGAAGCGCGAATTCGAAGACGTGCACATGAATGTCGAAGCCGAACTGACGCGGCGCATCGGCGAGGCCGGCAAGAAGCTGCATACCGGCCGCAGCCGCAACGATCAGGTCGCCACCGATCTGCGGCTGTACACGCGCGAGGCCATAGACGAGCTGCTGGGTCTGTGCGCCGCGCTCGACGACGTTCTGCTGACGCTGGCCGAGCGCGAGGCCGATACCGTGATGCCGGGCTTCACCCACTTGCAGATTGCGCAGCCGGTGTCGGCCGGCCATCACCTGCTGGCCTGGCGCGAGATGCTGGCCCGCGACGCCGGGCGCCTGCGCGACGCGCGCAAGCGCGTCAACGTGCTGCCGCTGGGCAGCGCGGCGCTGGCCGGCACCGTCTATCCGCTGGACCGCAAATTCGTCGCCCGCGAACTGGGTTTTGACGCGGTGTCCGAGAATTCGCTGGACGCGGTGTCGGATCGCGATTTCGCGATCGAGTTCGCCGCCGCCTGCGCGCTTTTGATGACGCACCTGTCGCGCTGGTCCGAGGAACTGATCCTGTGGGCCAGCCCGATGTTCGGCTTCGTGCGCCTGCCGGACCGCTTCTGCACCGGCAGCTCGATCATGCCGCAGAAGAAGAATCCCGACGTGCCGGAACTGGTACGCGGCAAGACCGGCCGCGTGATCGGCGACCTGAACGCGCTGCTGGTGCTGATGAAGGCCCAGCCGCTGGCCTACAACCGGGACAACCAGGAGGACAAGCCGCCACTGTTCGACGCCCACGACACCGTGCGCGCCTGCCTGGAGGTCTTCGCCGCCATGCTGCCGGCCGTCGAGTTCGACGCCGCGGCCTGTCGCGCCGCGGCGGCCCGGGGTTTTTCCACCGCCACCGACCTGGCCGACTACCTGGTCGGCAAGGGCATGGCGTTTCGCGACGCGCACCACGCCGTCGGCGCCGCGGTGGCGCACGCCGCCGCCCGCGGCTGCGGTCTGGTCGAACTGCCGCTGGACGATCTGCGGTGCTTCGCGGCCTGTATCGACGAGGGCGTCTACGCGCGCATCACGCCGGAGGCGTCGCTGGCCGCGCGCAACACCTACGGCGGCACGGCGCCCAGGCAAGTGCGCGCGGCGATCCGGCGCGCGCGCCGGGCGCCTAAGGAGCGGGCTCCGGCCGATCGCTGAGCACCGCACGGTACGGGATCGCGCCCGCGGATTCGGGCGCAACCCCCAGCCTCACGCAGGCCCGGGCCGCAGTGCATAAAAATCAAGGGATAATCCGCTGGTTACGGCAGCAGATGCCAGCGGAAAATCTATCGAACGCAAAGCCGACGGCAGGCCGCAGCAAGTCCTCCGTGCCAATAATGCGTTATCATCGTCTCGCGTTGCTTGCTGGGCGGTTATTGAGCGGCACCAGAGATCGGGAGGGTGTGGTCATGCGCAAGGTGTTGATGTTCATGTCGCTGATGGCATTGCCGTGGGTCAGTTGCGCCAGCGGCGCGGCGCAACCGCAAGCACCGGCGGCCAAGGCGGTCGCCATGCAGCCGGATCCGCAGGATCAAGTGATTTGCCGCAGGATCGAGGTCACCGGTTCGTTGATGCATAAGCGCGTCTGTCAGACGAAGCGGGAATGGGACAACGCTGCCAAGGCGGGACAGGACGCCGTGCGCGGCATGCAGCAGCGCAATATGATGAACCAGAGTGGTTCTGGAGGTTGAGGGCGCTGAATCGGGCAGTCGTTGCCACGGGCCTCCTGGTGCGGTGATTGCGGCGGCTGGATTCCGTCAAAGCAGATAGGTGTAGCCGGACAACCCGGCCTGCAACTCCTGCAACAACTCCGCGGCTTGCGCCGCAGGTAATCGGGCGGCGGCCAGCTTGTCGCGGTATCGCTGTGCCAACACTTCCGGCGCGAAATGCACGTAGCGCAACAATTCCGCCGTGGAATCGCCCGGTTCCTGCGCGCACAGCCGGAAACCCGGTTCGGCGGATGGGTCGAGCACCACGTTGACAGCGTTGGTGTCGCCGAACAGGTTGTGCATGTCGCCGAGAATCTCCTGGTAGGCACCGACCAGAAACACGCCGAGCAGATAGGGTTCGCCCGGGCGCAGGGCGTGTATCGCCAGCGTCGGCGCCACACCCTGGCGGTCGACATAGCGCTCCAGCTTGCCGTCCGAGTCGCAGGTCAGGTCGCACAGCCGCGCGCGCAGCCGCGGGCGCTCGTCGAGCCGGTGCAGCGGCAGGATCGGGAAAACCTGGTCGATCGCCCAGGCGTCGGGTATCGACTGGAACACCGAGAAATTGCAGAAATACTTGGCCGCCAGGCGCTCGTGCAGTGCCTCCGTCGCCTCGCGGTGGGCGCGGATGCCGGGATCGAACTGCGGCAGCACGGCGCGGGCGATGGCGTAGTGAATCGCCTCGGCCTGCGCGCGTGCGGCCAGGCTCAGCGAGCCGTGCACGAGCTGCGCCTGCGCCTCGGCCAGTAGATGGTTGGCGTCGTGCAGGCACTCCAGAGGATCGTCGGCCACCCGCCCCATCAGTGCGTGCAGTTCGTGCAACACCACGGCCGCATCGGTCGCCGGGGCTGGCGGCGCGCGGTCCGGCACCGTTTCCTGATCGATCACCGAAGTCACCAGTACCGCGTGGTGGGCGGTCAGCGCGCGGCCGGATTCGGAGATCACGGCGGGCGGCGGCTCGCCGGCCTGCGCGCAGACCTCTCCCAGAGTGCGCAGCACGGTGCGCGCGTATTCGCGCAACGAGTAGTTCATCGAGCACTGCGAACGCGAGCGCGTGCCGTCGTAATCGACGCCGAGCCCGCCGCCGACGTCGATCACCGACAGCGGCGCTCCGAGCCGGCGCAGTTCGACGTACACGCGCGCCGCCTCGCGCAATCCGAGCCGGATGTCGGCGACGTTGGCGACCTGACTGCCGAGATGCACGTGCAGCATCGACAGCGCATCCAGCCGGCCGGCCGCACGCAGCACCGCCACCGCCTCGAGCAGCTGCGGCGGCGTCAAGCCGAACTTGGACTTTTCGCCGCCGGTGTTCTGCTGGGTACTGGCGAAGCGCGCCGACAGCCGTACCCGCAGACCCAGCAGCGGCACGACGCCGAGTCGTTCGCCCTCCTGCAGCGCCAGCGGCAGTTCGGAGAGCTTTTCCACCACGATGTAGACGCGGTGGCCGAGTTTTTGTCCAATCAGCGCGCGACGGATGTAGGCGCGATCCTTGTAGCCGTTGCAGACGATCACGCTGCCGGCCGGCGCCAGCGCCAGCACCGCTGCCAGCTCCGGCTTGCTGCCGGCCTCCAGGCCGACGTCCGGCCGAGGCGGATCGATGATCGCGCGCACCACGTCGGCTTGCTGGTTGACCTTGATCGGGTACACGGCGGTGTAGCCGCCGCGGTAGCCGATCTCCGCGCCGGCCTCGGCAAAGGCGGCGATCAGCGACTCGACGCGGTCCCGCAGGATGTCGGTGAAGCGCAGCAGCACCGGCAGCGCCAGGCCCTGCGCCGGCAGTTGCCGGGACAGTTCGAACAGGTCGATCGTCGGGCCGGCTTCGCGCCGTGGACGCACCTGCAGGTGGCCGTCGGCGCCGACCGCGAAGTAGCCCTCGCCCCACTGCGCGACGTTGTACAGCGCCTGTGCGTCGGCGGCGCTCCAGCCGGCGGGCGCCCGCGAATCGTTCATCGCGGTGTCGTCACGGCCGGGACTTTATACTCGCGGCTCGCGCACCAGGAGAACGGCGGATGTCCGCGGCGGAGTTGCAAGGCTGGTTCACCGAAAAAGTCGAAGACAAGGGCGTGGCATTTTCGCTCAAACTGGGCGAGCATGTGCACGGCGAGACCACGCCGTACCAGCGCATCGACATCTACAGTACCGCGAGTTTCGGCTATCTGATGGCGATCGACGGCTGTACGATGGTCTCCAGCCGCGATAATTTTTTCTACCACGAGATGATGGCGCACCCGGCGCTGAATTCGCATCCGGCGCCGCGGCGCGTGGCCGTCATCGGCGGCGGCGACTGCGGTACGCTCAACGAGGTACTCAAGCACCCGCAAGTCGAGCGCGCGGTGCAGATCGAGATCGACGAACGCGTCACCCGACTGGCCGAGCGCTACTTCCCCGAACTGTGCGCGCGCAACGGCGATCCGCGCGCCGAGCTGGTTTTCGGCGACGGCATCGCCTGGATAAAGTCGGCGCCGCCGGCCAGCCTGGACGTGATCGTCGTCGACTCCACCGATCCGGTCGGCCCGGCCGAAGGCTTGTTCGGCCGGCGTTTCTATGCCGACTGCTTGTGCGCGCTGGACGGCGGAGGTCTGCTGGTGCAGCAGTCCGAGTCGCCGCTGCTGCACCTTGATCTGATCGTCGAGATGCACCGCTTCATGCGTGAATCCGGCTTCGCGCACACCCGCCTGCTGCACTTCCCGCAGCCGGTCTATCCGTCCGGCTGGTGGAGCGCGACGCTGGCGCAGAAAACCCCGGGGCCGTTAACCGCGCGCATCGATGAAGCGGCGATCGCGAAACTGCAGACGCGTTACTACTGCGCGGCGACGCACGGCGCCGCTTTCGCATTGCCGCCGTTCGTCGCCGGGGCCGTGGCCCGGCCGGAATAGAACCGGCCTGGCTCAGCGCGTTGCATCGGCGCTGGCGGGTGCCGGCGGCACGGCGCCGCCGCAGGCTTTCTTCGCCCGTGCCTCGGTAACGATGATGAGCTGCTGCTTCTCGGCGTCGGTGAAAGTGTGGGTCTTGCCGAGCGCATCGGTCTCGGTGATGGTGCCGGCGGCGCGATAGACGGCAAGCTTGTCGCGCAGCTTGGCGCAATCCGCCGATGGCGTAAATGCGTCCGGACCTTGTGGCGCGCGAGGTGCGTTGGGATAGCGCGCCGCGCCGTCGGCGGGTCGCGGCAATGGTGGTGTGAACGGTTTGGCGTTGGGTACCGGCACGTCGCTGAAATGGATCTGGCCGTTGGCGTCGACCCAGCGATAGAGCTGGCTGGCGCCGTGCGCGGACAATGTCACGGCAAGCGCGGCGGGGAGCAGCAGCAATTTTCGGCGCATCGGCATTTTCTGATCAGGCTGCGATCAGTCTAAGCTGCGGACCGCCGATCCGAAAGCATCGTGTATGAATGCCCGACGCCTGCTGATTGCCGTGTCGACCGCTCTGCTGTTGCTCGGTGCCGCGCAGTGGTGGCTGCAGCGTTATGCCGAGCAGCGGCTGCAACAAGCCTTGTCGGCGCTGCGGCCGTGGGTCGCAGTCGACGTCGGCCGGGCGCGTTTCTGGCTGTGGGGGCGCGTCGATCTGCGCCGGATCGCCGTTACGCCGCGTGCCTGGTATGCGGCCAGCTACGGTCTGCCGCTCGGTTACAGCATGAGCATCGCTCACGTCAGCCTGCGCCGGTTGCGGCCGACACTGGACGGCGGCCTGCGTTTGTCGTCCGCAGACGTAGACCTGCACGACGTGCACCTGCCGTTGCCGGACTGGGGCTGGAACATCGCCGTCGCGCGCGCTGCCAACGGCCGTCGGCTGCCCGCGCCGACGCTGCGCGAGTTGGGCGTGGCTGCGCTGGATCTGGATCTGGCGGTACGCCTGCGCTGGCCGCACGGCTGGCGCCGGCCGCGGCTGTACGCGACAACCGCGATCCCCGATTTGGGTCGGGCGCACCTGAGCTGCGATCTGGATACCGGCGCCGCGCGGCTCGGTGCGCCGGATCGACTGGTGGTGAATGACTGTCGCCTGCGTTACGACGACGCCGGTCTGGTACTCCGCTTCGAGCGGCGCATGGCGCGCGACAACGATATGACGCTGCCGGCGCTGCGCGACGCCATCGTGCGGCAGATAGCGCTGGACGCCGCGCGCGCGCACCGGCCGCCACTGAACACCGTTGCGGTACGGGCTTTCGTGCGCGCCCCCAGCGCACTGGAACTGCGCATCGTTCCGCCGCGGCCGCTGGCGCTCGGCTCGATTCCGCGGGCGGTCTGGCCGGGTTTGCCGGCGTATCTGGGGCTGACTGCCGGTGTACCGCCTGCTGCCGGCGGCGACCCCGGCGATTGAGCTGCCACGGTTGCCGCCCGGCAGCGCCGGATCCCGGCGCGGCGGTAAACTATGGTGGTTGGAAGACGGCACTTGGCTAGGGTCTGTTGACAATTGTTCGGTCGCTGCGACGGCGGCCCTTTTCGCGCAGCCGCAAGGAACGACGAGCGCACATGGTGGTTCCATGTAAGCGAGGCGTGACGCCGCGGGGCGCGAAAAAGGCCCCGTCCCGAAGGGTTGCGGCC
>JAGWMX010000138.1 GCA_028871525.1 Gammaproteobacteria bacterium | reverse complement strand
AAGGCCCCGTCCCGAAGGGTTGCGGCCCAAATCGCGCCATGCGGCGTTGTCGGCCTTGGCCTTGGAACCACCAAGGCCGGCGGCCTCCGCCTTGCCTGGCGCGATTTGGACCACAACGCGGCGGTCGAACAATTGTCAACAGACCCTAATCCGCGCTGCTGACGTGCCCTTCGGCGGTATGCGCGGCGTCCCAGTTGGCGCCCACCCCCCAATCGGCCACCAGCGGCACCTCGAGCGCGCGGATGCGGCACATGCGGCCGGCGATCTCCGCCGCCAGAGGCCGCAGTTGCTCGAGCGGTCCTTCAAACACCAGCTCGTCGTGCACCTGCAGAATCATGCGCAACTTCGGCGCCCGCGCCGGTAGCCAGGCGGCCAGATCGATCATCGCGCACTTGATCAGGTCGGCAGCGGTGCCCTGCAGCGGCGCGTTGATTGCGGTGCGCTCGGCGTACTGGCGCCGCACTCCGTTGCGTGAGCGGATTTCCGGCAGATACAGGCGGCGGCCGTAGAGCGTCTCCACGTAGCCGTCGGCGCGCGCGCGCGCGCGCGTGTCGTCCATGAATTGCTTCACGTCCGGGTAGCGCGCGAAGAAACGGTCGATGTAATCCTGTGCATCGCCGCGCCCGATCCCCAGTTGCCGCGCCAGCCCGAACGCCGACATGCCGTAGATCAGACCGAAGTTGATCGCTTTGGCGGCGCGGCGCTGGTCGGCGCCGACGGCATCCAGCGCCAGCCCGAACACTTCGGCGGCGGTGGCCTGGTGGATGTCCAGGTCCTGGTGGAAAGCACTCTGCAGGCGCGTGTCGCCCGACAGATGCGCCATCAACCGCAGCTCGATCTGCGAGTAGTCGATCGACAGCAGCGCATGGCCGGCTTCGGCGACGAAAGCCTGGCGGATGCGCCGGCCCTCGGCGGTACGCACCGGGATGTTCTGCAGATTGGGATCCGACGACGACAACCGCCCGGTGGCCGCCACCGCCTGGTGGTAGCTGGTGTGAATGCGCCCGGTTTCGAGGTTGATCTGCCGAGGCAGGGTCTCCGCGTAGGTGGAGCGCAGCTTGGCCACCGCGCGCCAGTCGAGAATCAGACGCGGCAGCGGATGCGTGGCGGCCAGTTCCTCGAGCACGCTTTCGGCAGTGGAGGGATCGCCCTTCGGCGTCCTGCCCCGCACCGGCAGCTGCAGCTTGTCGTAGAGGATCGTTTGCAACTGCTTCGGCGAGGCGAGGTTGAATTCGTCGTCGGCCTGTTGCCAGGCCTGAGCCTGCAACTCGTGCATGCGGCCGGCCAGCTCAACGCTGATCTTGCCCAGCAGCTTGCCGTCGATTTTGACGCCGTCGCGCTCCATCAGCGCGAGCACCGGCACCAGCGGCATCTCGATGGTTTCGAACACGCGCTTCAGGCCCGGTTCGGCGCACACCTGCGGGTACAGATGCCGATGCAGGCGCAGGGTGATGTCGGCGTCTTCCGCCGAATACGGCGTGGCCTGCTCCAACGGCACCTGATCGAACGTCAGCTGCGATTTGCCCTTGCCGGCGACGTCTTCGAAACGGATCGTACGATGGCCGAGATATTTTTCGGCCAGACTGTCCATGTCGTGGCGGTTGCCGGCGGCGTCGAGCACGTAGGATTCCAGCATCGTGTCGTAGGCTACGCCGGACAGCCGCACGCCGTGACGCGCCAGCACGTTGAGGTCGTACTTGATGTGCTGTCCGACTTTGGGTTTACGTGCGTCCTCGAGCAGCGGCTGCAGGCATTCGCGCACGCGCTGCCACGGCAGTTGCGCGGGCGCGCCCGCATAGGCGTGGCCGACCGGCACATACCAGCCGGCGCCGGCTTCGATCGCAAAACTCAAACCGACCAACCGCGCGCGCATCGGATCCAGGCTGTCGGTTTCCGTGTCCACGCTGATCAGCGGCGCGGTCTCCAGCGCCGCGACGAGACGGCCGAGCGCTTCCGCATCGAGCACCACTTCCGCCCGGGTCGGCACCGTCGTTCCCGTCTCCGCTCCCGGCGCGGCAGCGGCCGAAGTGCCGACGGTGGTCGCGCCCGGTTCGAGCTCTTCCAGCAGGCGTTTGAATTCGAGCTGGCGATACAGCTCGGCCAGCCGCGCGGAATCCGCCGGCTGCGGCAGCAGATTTTCGAGATTGAATGGCAGATCGACGTCGCAGCGGATGGTCGCCAGTTCGCGGGTCAAAGGAAGCTGCGACAAGTGCGCGCGCAGGTTCTCGCCGGCCTTGCCCTTGATTTCGTCACTGTGCTCGATCACCGCGTCGAGGCTGCCGTACTCGGCCAGCCACCTGGCCGCGGTTTTCGGGCCCACCAGAGGCACGCCGGGGATATTGTCGGAAGTATCGCCGACCAGCGCTAGGTAATCGACGATCCGCGCCGGCGGCACGCCGAACTTCTGCTCGACGCCGGCTCGATCCAGCCTGCGGTCCTGCATCGTGTCGAGCAGCGCGACGCCGCCGTCGACCAGTTGCGCCAGATCTTTGTCGCTGGTGACGATCAACACCGGATGCCCGGCCGCGCGCGAGCGCCGGGTCAGCGTGCCGATCACGTCGTCGGCCTCGACGCCGGGCACCGCCAGCAGTGGCAGGCCCATCGCCTGCACCACCTCGGCGATGACTGGATACTGCGCGCTCAAATCCTCCGGCGTTGTCTCGCGATTGCCCTTGTAGTCGACATAGAGCTGTTCGCGAAAGCTTTTGCCGGGCGCATCGAACACCACGGCGATATGCTCTGGCCGGTGTTGGCGCAGCAACTTGCGCAGCATGTTGACCATGCCGAGCACCGCGCCGGTCGGCTGGCCCTTCGAGTTCGTCAGCGGCGGCAGGGCGTGGAAGGCGCGGAACAGCCATCCCGAGGCATCCACCAGCACCACCGGCGAGCTTGTCGTTTCTGCCATGATCGGCTCGGTAGGGATTTCGCTGGAGTTTGACGCTGTTTAGAGGATCGGGCCGCGCCGCGCAAGCCGATGGGCAGGGCGGGATCAGGACAATCTTGAGATCGACACGCCGCTCACCCCAGCCTTTACAACGAGGACATCGGGGTGTCGCCCGGGACCGCCCTTGCCAGCGCAGGCGTTGTCGCCCAAGCTGGAGTCGCAGCGACTATAGGGGAGTGCGTCATGGTTCGAGCCGTTCTGATGCTGGCGTTGTTGGCCGTGGCCGTGCTGCTGCTGGCCGGGCCGTCGGTGCGCCTGGGTTTGTGGCCGTTTCCGGTTGGTTTCCAACTGATGAAGTATGCCGCGTATGCGGGCGCGATCGCCGCGATTATGGCCATCGTGCTGCTGCTGGTTCCGCGCACGCGCCGCGCCGGCGCCGGCCGCCTGGCCATCGCCGCCGCGCTCGGCAGCCTGGTGTTCGGGTTGCCATGGTGGCAATTGCAGCAGGCGCGCCGGGTGCCCGAAATCCACGATATTTCCACCGATCTCAGCGACCCGCCGGCGTTCGTGGCGGTGCTGCCGCTGCGCGCCGGCGCCCCCAACCCAGCGAAGTACGGCGGCGAGGCGGTCGCCGAGCAACAGCGCCGCGCTTACCCCGATGTGCAGCCGCTGATGCTGAAGCTGCCGCCGGCAAAAGCTTTCGCTGCGGCCCTGTCGAGCGCCCGCGGCATGGGCTGGAAAATCGTCGCCGCGGATCCCGCGCAGGGGCGCATCGAAGCCACCGCCACCACCCTCTGGTTCGGCTTCAAGGATGATGTCGTCATCCGCGTGCGCGCCGAGGGCGCGGGTGCCCGGATCGATGTGCGCTCGCTCTCGCGAGTGGGTCGAAGCGATGTCGGCGCCAATGCCAGCCGCATTCGCGACTACCTTGCCCGACTACGCAGCCGCAGCAACGCCTGAACATCCGCTCGGTTCGTCCCGCCTTCGGCTGCCGCCATCGAGCGCGCATGGCGTCGTATCTGGTGCACGATGAGCGCAGCCTGCCGCAGATGTCCCGGCCGTGGGGCCGCTGTGAGCGTTATTCCTGCCAGCTTTTATGGTAGTCGGCGAGTTCCACTGCCGGCGCAGCCTCGTCGATTTTCAGTTGATCGCGGGCATCGACCATCACCGCATACTCGTCGGTGGCCGGTTGCGTCTGCTGGAGCATTTTGGACAGCGCTTGCGGATGCGGGCCGTGGGTGAAGCCGCAGGGGTGCAGGGTGACCATGCCGG
>JAGWMX010000039.1 GCA_028871525.1 Gammaproteobacteria bacterium | reverse complement strand
ATCACCACCACGGCCAGCCCCACTCAACAGCGCGCCTTCGACCTGATCAACCAGATCCGCGTGTAGCCAGAAGCCTGCACGCCAAATTCAAGTCACCTGATTGACTTGTCAGGGAAAATCGGCCGAACGGCAGAACAACTTCGGGCTAAAATCGACGATCGCCGTAGGCCTTAGGTACCGGAGCCGCGATGCAACTCACCGATCTCGCGCTATTTCTGGCGGCAGCGGTCATCGCGGTGCCGCTGTTCAAACGCGCGCGGCTGGGCGCAGTGGTCGGCTATCTGGCGGCCGGCGTGGCGATCGGCCCGCACGGACTCGGGCTGATCTCGGGCGTAGCGAGCATCCTCGATTTTTCATCGTTCGGAGTCGTCTTGCTGCTGTTCGTGATCGGCCTGCAACTGCAGCCGGCGCGGCTGTGGCGGCTGCGCGGAATGTTGCTGGGTAGCGGCGGCGCGTAGGTGTTGGCGACCAGCGTACTGCTCGGCACGCTGGGTCTGGCGCTGGGATTGCGCGGTACGGGTGTCGCCATCGCCGCCTTCGGATTGTCGATGTCGTCGACGGCGCTGGTGCTGCAGCTGTTGGCCGAGCAGAGGGCCCTGAACACCCGGCCCGGACGCATGGCGTTCGCGGTGCTGCTGTTCCAGGATCTGGCGGCAGTCCCGGTGCTGGCGCTGCTGGCGGTGCCGGGCGGCGCCCATCCGGGGTTTGGGCTGATGCTGCGCGGGTTGCTGGCGGTGGTGCTGGTGGTGCTCGGCGGGCGCTATCTGCTGCGGCCGTTGCTGCATGGTCTGGCGGCGGCGCAGGTGCCTGAGGTGTTCACCGCTGCGGCGCTGCTGATCGTCGTCGGCGTATCGCTGGCGATGGAGGCGGTGGGGCTTTCGGCCTCGCTCGGCGGGTTCATGGCCGGCGTGCTGCTGGCCGATTCCGAATACCGTCACGAACTGCAGGCGGATATCGAACCCTTCAAGGGTTTGCTGCTCGGGCTGTTCTTCATGGCGGTCGGCATGTCGGTGGATTTCAGCCTCGTCGCCAGCCGCCCGGTCCCGGTGCTGGGACTGGCGCTGGGGCTGGTGTCGCTCAAGGCGCTGGTGCTGGCCGCAGTCGGCCGTGTCAACGGCCTGCGACGTGACGCACTGGCGTTGTTTGTCGCCAGCCTGGCACAGGGCGGCGAATTCGCCTTCGTGTTGTTCGATCTGGCCGGGCGCGCCGGCCTGATCGATCCGGCTCAGCGACAGCTGCTGGTGGTCGCGGTGACACTGTCGATGCTGGCTACGCCGCCGCTGGTGGCGCTGGCGCTGCGTCTGCGCGCCGAAGAAGCATCGCCCCGGCCCTATGACGAGATCGAGGTCGGCGAGGTGCCGGTGGTGATCGCCGGCTTCGGTCCGTTCGGCCAGATCATCGGCCGCCTGCTGCGGATGCGGCGGATCGCCTTCACGGTGCTGGAGAAAAATTGGCAGCACGTGGATTTCGTGCGCCGCTTCGGCGGCGGCGTGTTTTACAGCGACGCCACCCGGCTGGAAGTGTTGCGCGCCGCCCGCTGCGATCGGGCGCGGATATTCGTGATTGCGATCGCCGAGATCGAGACCTCGCTGGCGATCGCCACCACTGTGCGCCGGCATTTCCCGCAGCTGCGGCTGCTCGCGATGGCGCGCAACCGGCAGCACGAGATGCAGTTGTTGCAGTTGGGCGCGCACCGGGTGATCCGTCGCGCTTATGTCTCCAGCCTGGAGCTGGCCGAACAGCTCTTGCGGGAACTCGGCGACACGCCGCAGCGGGCGTCGCGCACGATCGGTTTGTTCCGTCGCCACGACGAGGACACGCTGGCGCAGCAACTGGCGTTGCTCGGCGACGAACGGGCGCAGATGCAGACCGCGCTGACCGCTGCCCGCGAACTCGAACAGTTGTTCGCCGCCGACGAAGCCTCGGCGCGCGAAAGCACCTGATGCGGGCGCAGCGGACCGTCGCCGGCTTCGGCATAATCATCAAGCCTTGCAGGACGCCGGCGATGACCTTCCTCGTTCCACAGATTCTGGTGGCCATGGTGGCGCTGGGCATGGGGCTGGCGTTTGTCGTCGCCGACCGCGACTCGCCGACCTCCCGCGCCGTCGCCACCGCGCTGGCGGCGCTGGGCCTGGCCGTGGTGCTCAACATCGGCTTTCTGCGCCAGGAACCGGGCGGGCCGACGCTATCCGGCTGGCTGGCGCTGCCGGAAGGACTGTCGATCGCCGCCTTTCTGGAATGGCTGTTGCGGGTGCGGCGCACGGTGCCATCGCGCGAGCTGAACGTCTCCGGCGGCGATCACATACTGCGACTGGGCCAGGCCGCCAGCCTGGCCTACGTGCTGTTGTCGATCCTGTATCCGGAACTGCGCTCGCGCGATTTTCTGTTCGCAGTCAGCTCGCCGCGGGCGTTTGCGCGACCGGGCTTCTGGCTGTTCGCGGTGCCGGTGCTGTTCGCCAGCCTGACCGGGCTGGCATCGGCGATCCTGCTGCTGAACCGGCGTCCGGACCGGCCGGAGCGGATCCGGGTGCTGGCGATGCTCGGTGCGGTGCCGTTTCTCACCGCCGGTTTCGTGCTGCCCGCGCAGTGGTCGGCGATCAGCGTGACCATCGGCGAGATGGTGTTTCTGGTCGGCTCGATCCGTTATCACGTACTGCAGGGCCGGCGTGGCCAGTTCATGTCGCGCTTTCTGTCCGCACAGGTCGCCGAGCTGGTGCGCAGCCGCGGCCTGAAAGCGCTGATGCAGCATCAGCAGCTGGAGATCACTGTGGTGGCCTGCGATCTGCGTGGTTTCACCAATTATGCCGCGGCGCTTCCGTCAGTGCGGGTGATCGAGGTGCTGCGTGATTATTACGACGCCGTCGGCCAGGTGGTGGCGGCGCACGAGGGGACGATCAAGGATTACGCCGGCGACGGCATCCTGATCCTGGTCGGCGCGCCGATCCCGGTCGCCGATCATGCGCGGCGCGGTCTGGCGCTGGCCCGCGGCGTGCGCGTCGCCGCGCAGGGGGTGACGCGGCGCTGGAGCGGCGAGCCCCATCGCCTGGGCGTCGGCGTGGGTGTAGCCACCGGAGCGGTGACCGTCGGGGTGATCGGCGGCGCCGGCCGGCTCGAATACACCGCCGTGGGTCCGGCGGTAAACCTGGCCTCCCGATTGTGCGAAGCCGCCGCCGACGGCGAGATTCTGGTCGACGCGGCAACGATCGAGCGCAGCGGCCGAACCGAAGCCGCCAACAGGCCGCCGCTGGCGATCAAGGGCTTCGCGACGCCGGTGTCGCATTATTCGCTTTATTGAACCGGCACATAAACAGTATCAGTGCATCCGCGGACGGCGTTGTCGTTGAACCGTAGGGTCGCCGCAGACGTGCTGGTTCAATAGGCGGGCGGACGCGCCTCATGGTCGTGAACCGCGACTTCGATCCGGCCGCCGGCGGTGAGCCAGGCGCGGAACATCGAGCGCGAGTTGAAGCCGGCGTAGCAGTGACCTTCGGCGTCCACTGCGATACAGCCGCCGCGTCCGGCCAGATGCAGCAGTTCGGCCAGTGCCTGTTCGCAGGCCTCGGCCAGCGGCAGCCGCGCCCACTGCAGGCGCGCGTCGATCCCGCGCGCGAACCCGGCGCGGATGAAACTTTCGCCGGTGCCGGTGCAGGAGATCGCGACCCGCCGGCTGGCCCAGGTGCCGGCGCCGATCACCGGCGTGTCGCCGATGCGTCCCGGCGGTTTGTTGGTCAACCCGCCGGTGGAGGTCGCCGCCGCCAGTCGGCCACGATCGTCGCGTGCCACCGCGCCGACGGTGCCGAACGCCGCATCCGGCGGTGCATGGTGGACGTCGTGATCCAGCAGCACGGCACCGCGCCGGCGCGCCGCGACCAGCTGTGCCGTGCGCTCCGGAGTGACGAAAAATTCCGGCGCGACGCACTCCATGCCCAGCTCGGCGGCCAGCGCGTCAGCGTCGGCGCCGGCGAAAAACGCGAAGTCGCCGCGCTGCATGATCGTTTGCGCCAAGCGCACCGGGCTGCGCACGCGGCTGACGGCGGCTACCGCCCCGCAGGCGTGACTGATGCCGTCCATCACCGCGGCGTCGAGTTGCGGCAGACCATCGCGGTTCAAGACTGCGCCGACGCCGGCATTGAAAAGCGGGCAGTCTTCCAGCCGCGCCACCGCCTCGACCACCGCGTCGACCGCCGTCGATCCTCGCCGCAGACGGGCGGCGATTGCGCTGGTGATCTTGGCCAGTGCGTCGCGCTGTGCGGCGAGATCGCCGGCGTCGGCGGGAAGGTCGCCGGCGCCGCCGTGCAACAGCAACCGGGTTAGATCGGCGTCAGGCATCTGGAAATCGTGTCCGGATGCGATTAATCACGACCGGCGACGGCCGCCTCGACGGTCGCCGGCGTCAGCAATTGCGGCAGTAACCTGGCCGGCGCCTGGCCCCGATAGACCAGATACAGCGGCACGCCCGGCCGGCCGAAGCGCGTCAGCACGCGGGTGATTTCAGGATCGCTGCGGGTCCAGTCGCCGACCAGCCAGGCGACGTCGTGCTCGGCGAAACTGTGCAGCACTGCCGAATCGCGCAGCGTCAGCCGCTCGTTGACTTTGCAGGTGACGCACCAGTCGGCGGTGAAATCGATGAAGACGGTGCGACCGGCGGCGCGCAGCTGAGCCAGCCGTTGAGCGGAATACGGCTGCTGGGTGAGGGTCGCCGCGGGACCCCCCGCGGCGGGCGCCACGGCGATCGAGCGGGCACGCAGCATCGGGTTCGCCAGCAGCGCGCCGGCGCCAAGCAGCGTCACCGCCAGCGTCACCGCCGAAGCCCGGGCATGCGGCCAACGGCCGCGCGCCCATAGTCCAGCGGCGACCAGCACCATCGCGGCCAGCGCCAGCGCCGCGGCGTCGGCACCGCTCTGCCGCGCCAGCACCCAGATCAGCCAGACCGCCGTCAGATACAACGGGAACGCCAGGATCTCCTTGAAAGTCTCCATCCATGGTCCCGGGCTCGGCAGCCAGGCCACCAGCCGCGGCGCCAGCGCCAGTACCAGGAACGGCAGCGCCAGGCCGATGCCGAGAGCGGCGAATACCGCCAGGCTTGCGGCCGGCGGCTGCGTCAGCGCGAAACCCAGTGCGCCGCCCATGAACGGCGCGGTGCAGGGGCTGGCCACCACCACCGCCAGTACGCCGGTGGCAAACGAACCCGAAAAACTCTGGCGCTCGGTCAATCGTTGTCCCAGGCCCATCCAGGCGCCGCCGAACGACACCACGCCGGACATCCACAAACCCAGCGCAAACATCAGCAGCGCCAGCGCCGCCACCACCACCGGCGACTGCAGCTGAAACCCCCAGCCCAGCGCCTGGCCGCCGGCGCGCAGCAGCAGCAACAGGCTGCCGACCGCCAGCATCGAGGTCACGACGCCGAGGCTGTAGGCGGCGGCGTGGGCACGAGCGCGACCGGCTTTGGCGTGTACCAGTGTCAGCGCCTTGATCGCCAGCACCGGAAACACGCAGGGCATCAGATTCAGGATCAGGCCGCCCAACACTCCCAGCGCCAGCGACCACCACAGGCCGGAAATCCTGTAAGCCGGTGGCGGCAGCGGCGGCACCGCGCCGGGGACCGCGTGCAGCGCATAAGCACGCTGCTGGCCGCGGCCATCGACTTCCAGCACGCCGTCCAGCAGCGCTGGTGCCTGCGCCCGCGCGCTGGCGGTGGCCGCCAACCGCAGTTCGCCGTCGTCGAAAACCACGCGCTGCTCGGCACTATCGTCGATCAGGCCGTTGACCGCCGGGAACCAACGCGCGCTGTCGCCGGACTGCGGCAGCTGCACGGCCAGCCGCAACTGGCCGCCGGCGAGCTGAAAGCGCGCGTCAGCATCGGGCAAGGCCTGCGGCAGACGCGCCAGCGCCGCGGCAAAGCGCGAATCCGCCGTGCCCGGCGCGCTGCCGACCGAGAGCGGCAGCGACAGATCGGCCTGCTCGGGAATGCAGATTTCCTTGCACACCAGCCAGCGTGCGTGCGCGGCGATCGTCAACGGCCCGGCGACGGCGGCCGCCACCTGCAACGGAACCAGCAGCAGCACCGGGGAGTCGTAGCCATAACTGACGATCTTGCCGGTAATCAGCCGCTGCGGCGCCAGCCAGTCAATGGCACCCGCGCTCAAGCCCTCCGGAAGATGCCAATCGATCTCGGTCGGCAAGCCGGCCTGGCCGGGATTGCGCCAATAGGTATGCCAGCCGGCCGCCGGTTCCAGCCATAGGCCGAGCCAGTTTTCGGCGCCAGGGGTTAAGCTCTGGTGTTCGGCAATCAGCGCCACCCGGGTATGGGCGGTATTTGCCGCGGACATGGGCGCCGCGCCGGCGATACCGGCGACCAGCGCAGTTATCAAGAGCAGGAGACGCATGGGCATGGCGTTAGGGGTTTTGGCTTCGACCGCAGCCGGCCGCCGGCGTTCCGGCTTGGCGCTGGTGGCAACGCTAAGCCTCGCCGCCGGCGCGGTACGGGCACAGGATACTATGCGCTGCGGCAATCGGCTGATCGAGGTGGGCGACCTGGCGGCCAAGGTGCTGGCGCTATGCGGCCAACCCAGTTACCGCGACACCTGGACCTTCGCGGTGCCGCGGCCGCTGCGTTACGTCTCCGACACTGAGGAGTGGTACTACAACTTCGGCTCCAGCCGGCTGCTGATGATTCTGCGGTTTGTCGACGATCGGCTGGATTCGCTGCGCTCCGACGGCTATGGCTTTCCAGCGCCGCCGGACGGCCGCTGCGCGCCGAACGACATCTTCGTCGGTGAGTCGAAGTACCGGCTGCTGCTGACCTGCGGCGAGCCGGTCAGTCGCCGCGCCGCCTCACTGCTCGGACCGACCACGCCGAACGGCGTCATCTCTCGCCGGGCCGACGGTGTCTACGCCTATGCCGGCGGTTATAACCGCGAGGTGTATCGCGAGCACTGGGTCTACAACTTCGGCCCTAACTATCTGCTGCGCGAGGTGACGCTGGACAATGGCCGGGTGGTCGATGTCGAGAACGGCGAGCGGGGCTTCGCGCCGCAGCATTGATCCGCCCGCCCGCAAGACTGCCGTCCCTGCCGGCTTCGGCTATCATTGCGCAGATCTTCAATGACCGGCAGGCCGCAGGGGGCGGCACGGAATGCCTGCGCGCAGCCAGGGATTTACCATCTTCATGACCGGGCTGTCCGGGGCCGGGAAATCCACCATTGCCGAACGCCTGAGCGAAGTTATCGAGCAGCGCTACCGGCGGCCGGTGACGGTTCTGGACGGCGATATCGTCCGCGAGATGCTGTCCTCGGGACTGACCTTCTCGCGTATCGATCGCGAGCTGAACATCCGTCGTATCGGCTACGTCGCCAGCGAAGTGACCAAACACGGCGGCATCTGCATCTGCGCGGCGATCGCTCCGTTCATCTCGGCGCGCGCCGAGGCGCGCGCCCGCATCCAGCGCTATGGGCGCTTCTACGAGGTCTATATCTCCACGCCGCTGGAGGTCTGCGAGAAGCGCGACCCCAAAGGGCTGTACCGCAAAGCGCGGCGCGGGGAAATCCACGGTTTCACCGGCATTGACGATCCGTTCGAGGCGCCGGCGTCGCCGGAACTGGTGATCGACACCAGCCGTCTGCAGCTCGATGACGAGATCGAAAAAATCGTAGCGCTGACACGGCGCGACGGTGTGCTGTAAAACGCGTCAGCGACGTGCCGAGAGCCGATGCCAACCAGCCGCAGCCGTGAATACGACCTGGTGCTGTTCGGTGCCACCGGCTTCACCGGTCGTCTGACCGCCGACTACCTGGCGCGACATGCGCCGGCGAGCTGTCGCTGGGCGCTGGCCGGACGCGACCGCGCGCGGTTGGCGGCGGTGCGCGAACAGCTGGTGACGCTCGAGCCCGCCTGTGCAGAACTCCCGCTGCTGACGGCCGACGTCAACGACCCGGCCGCGCTGCAGCGCCTGGCGCGTTGCGCCCGCGTGGTGATCACCACGGTCGGTCCGTACATCCGTTACGGCGAACCGCTGGTCGCCGCGTGCGCCGTCGCCGGAACCGACTACGTCGACCTGACCGGCGAACCGGAATTCGTCGACCGGGTATGGCTGCGCCACCATCGCGACGCGGAAGCCAACGGCGCGCGCATCGTGCACTGCTGCGGCTTCGATTCGATCCCTCACGATCTCGGGGCGTATTTCACGGTGCAGCAGCTGCCGGCCGATGAGCCGCTGCAGGTGGACGGATTCGTGCGCGCCGGCGGGCGCTTTTCGGGCGGGACTTATCACTCGGCGATCACCGCGTTGTCGCGGCTCGGCTCGTATCGTCGCGTTGCCGCCGAACGCCGTGCCCGCGAAGCGGTGCCGCAGGGTCGGCGCGTGCGCGGGCGAAAGGGTCGCATCCACTACCGCCGCGAGCTGCACGCCTGGGCGGTGCCGTTTCCGACCATCGATCCGCAAGTGGTGCTGCGTTCGGCACGGGCGTTGGATCGCTACGGTCCGGACTTCCGCTACGGCCATTACCTGCTGCTCAAGCGCATCGGCGCCGTGGCCGGTCTGCTCGGTGCAGTGAGCGCTGCGCTGGCGCTGGCGCAGTTCACACCGACGCGTGACTGGCTGCTGGCGAAAAAAGCTCCGGGCGACGGCCCCAGCGAATCCGAGCGCGCCGAGGGCTGGTTCAAGGTGCGTTTCCTCGGCCGTGCCGCTGGCGGCCGCAGCGTGGTCTGCGAGGTCGGCGGCGGCGACCCCGGCTACGGCGAAACCAGCAGGATGCTGGCCGAATCAGCGCTGTGCCTGGCATTCGATCCGCTGCCTCAGCGCTGCGGACAACTGACACCGGCGGTGGCGATGGGCGACGCGCTGCTGGCGCGGCTGCGCGCCGCGGGCATCAGCTTCGAGATTATCGCCGCACCATGACCGCGCGATCGGCGCTGTTGCTGGCCAGCCTCTCCGGCGTGTTGGCGGTCGTGTTCGGCGCCTTCGGTGTTCACGCATTGCGCGGACGGCTGTCGCCGGAAGCACTTTGGCTCTGGCATACCGCAGTCGAATACCAGTTCTATCACGCACTGGCGCTGTTGGCCGCGGGGCTGTGGCTCAAATTTGCGCCGGCACCGGGCCTGACCTCCGCCTGCTGGGCGTTTGCCGCCGGCATCGTGTTGTTCTGTTGCAGCCTGTATCTGCTCGCGCTCGGTGCGCCGCGGGCGATCGGTGCGATCACCCCGTTCGGCGGGCTGTCGTGGATCGCCGGCTGGCTGCTGTTGGCGCGCGCGGCGTGGCGCGCCTCAGTCTGAGCCCGGCGCCCCGTCGAAAGCCGTGTGCAGCCGCTCGAACAACTCCGCCAGCCGCGAGTCCACCGCGCTGCGCGCAACCCGCTGCGCCTGTTCGCTCACTGATTCCTCAACCGTTGCCGCCAACTGCTGGAGACGGCGCGATTGCGCCCGCAGGATGGTCTCCAGGTCGGTGCGCAATCCGGTGATCTGTGCGTTCAGCCGCTCGGTCAGTGTCAAAGTAAGGCGTTCGGCGATATTGCCGGCCAATGCGTGCAGCGCCGATTCGCAGAGTCGTTGCTCGATTTTACATTCCAGTGCCTCGATGCGGCCGCACAGCTCGTCGTTGCGCCGCTCCAGCTCGACAATCAACTGCTGCAGCGCCGGCAAAAGCTCCGCTGCCGGTGTCGGTGCCGCTGCGACATTCGCCACCGCCCGCGGCGCTTTGTAGCGTGAGGTGGTGTGCGCGGCGCTGGCCACCGCCGCACGCGCGGGCGACGGCGATGACGAGTCGGCTGTCTCCGGCACGCACAGCCGCTCGAGCAACGGCGCAAGGTACACCGGGTTCGGCGGTTTCGACAGCACCGCCGCGGCACCCTGGGCACGCGCGCGGGCGACGAAAATCTCGCTTTCGTCGGAGCTGCAGATCACCACAGGTATCGACGCGGTACGTCGATCCTGTTTGAGCGTGCGCAGCGCGTCCATGCCATCGATATCGGGCATCACATGGTCGAGAAATACTATGCTGGGCTGTTTGCGTCTCAGGTATGCATACGCATCGTGCGCGCCGTCAGCGGTATCGACGTGGTAGCCCAGACCCTCGAGGAATTTGCGCAGCGCATAGCGCGCCGACTTCGAGTCATCGATCACCAGAGCCGTTTTATCGCTCATGGGACGCTCCCCGGCGCCGGTGATCGCACCTTTGCCGTATTGTCATAACGCACTTCCTTGCGCCGGGATAAGCCTCCACGTTCAGCCGGGATCCGTCAAGCCCTCCTCACCCCCCGTTGCGCGAGGCTTCGGCACCGCAGGGACGACTCATCGCCCAGGCGTCGATCCCCCAACTCTGAGTTCTGCCGCCGGGGCCTCGCGCCCGAGAGCGGTGACCGCGATCAACGCCACAGCGACGACAACCAGCGTCACCGACAGCACCAGCGCATAGTCGTTGCCATGGGTTTCGGCCAGTCCCGCCTGCCATGGTCCCATCTTGGACATCGCCAGGTTGCCGAGCTGGTAGGCGAAGCCGGGCAGAATCGCGCGCACGGCCGGCGGCGAAAGTTCGTTCAAATGGGCCGGCACGATGCCCCAGGCGCCTTGGACCATGAACTGCATCAGAAACGCGCCCAACGCGAACATCAGCGGCGCGGTTGAATAGGTCCACAGCGGGATCATCGGCAGCGCCAGGCCCGCAGCGAGCGTGATGGCGCGCCTGCGGCCGATTTTCTCCGACAGCGTGCCGAAAAAAATACCGCCGATCAGCGCGCCGAAATTCATGACGATGGCGATATTGCCGGTGGTTTGCGCAGAGAAGCGATGCTGGGTCTGCAGGAAGGTTGGATACAGGTCCTGCGAGCCGTGCGAGAACGCGTTGAAACAAGCCATCAGCACCACCAGAAAGATCAGCGTCGGAAAATAGTTCCTGACGGCGCTCCAGATTTCCGCCGCCGAGGCGCGTCGCGGCGCGTTGCCGACAACCCAGGCCGGCGATTCCTCGACCCGGGTACGGATGTAGAGCACCAGCAGTGCCGGCGCGGCGCCGACCATGAACATGCCGCGCCAGCCGATATAGACAAAGAGGTAGGCGAATACGATCGAGGCCAGCAGATAGCCGATGACGTAGCCTTCCTGCAGCAGACCGGAGAACAGGCCGCGTCCCCTGGCCGGCAAGGTTTCCATCGCCAGCGCCGCGCCCACGCCCCACTCGCCGCCCATCGCGAAGCCGAACAGCGCGCGCAACGCCAGCAGCGTGGCCAGATTGGGCGCGAACGCACTGGCCAGCTCCACCATGGAATAGCTGACGACGTTGACCATCAGGATCGGCCGGCGCCCGTATTTCTCCGCCAGCCAGCCGAAGAACAGCGCCCCCACCGGCCGCAACGCCAGCGTCAAAAAGATACCTTCAGCCACCGCTTTGACGTCGGTGTGAAACTCCGTGCCGATCGCTCCCAGGCAGAAAACAAACAGGAAGAAATCGAAAGCGTCCAGCGACCAGCCTGCGAGCGACGCAAAAAATGCGTTGCGCTGCGCGCGGGTCAGGCTGCGGAAATCGGGAAGGAGCGGCATGCGGATTCCGGGAATCAGCCTGCACAGCGGCGAAAAATATCACGCATGGGAGCCGCGTCGGCGCATGCTTAAACGCCAGCGCGGTAGTCCGTCAGCGGACGCGTGGCACCACGGCGATACCGTACGCGACCCCATCTCGCTCTTAAAAGTTGTCTGTCAGAATCACCGAAACCGAGGTGAGAAAGCTCGCGGACGGCGGGCAGTCGAGCGATTTGAGCGGTGGCAGTTGGTGGCCGGCAAACGTCGATGCCAGCGCCATCAGCGCAACGCCGTCGAATACCGGCTGTCCCGAGCTCTTGAGGATGGCCGTCCGCAGCAGGCGCCCACTGCGATCGAATTCGACACCGAGCAACACCGTACCGCGCATTCCCGCAGGCACCGGCCCTTGCGGATCGTGCAATCGCGCCACGACCTCGTGATTGACCGCCGCCTGCCAACTGTCGCTGTTGCCGAGCCTGCAGGCCTGCGACGCCGATGTCTCGCGGACCACGCCGTCCTGCCCTGCGGCGACAGAGGCGAACTGCTGAACGAACGCACGCTGCCGCACCGCATCGCCGGCCGGGAGGCGCGGCGCCATCGGCTTTGTTTCGCCCTCCAGGGAGAACCGGATCGGCAGCTTGATCCATCCGGCGGAAGCCGACAACGACTTCGGCGGCGGCGGAATCCCTGTGTCGACGGCAGCCCGACCGACCGCGTACAGCGCCGCACCGTCGAGCAACGCAAAACCGGACGAACGGTCCACCAGCGCCGCCACACTCCCTCCTTGATCACCCACTTTCAGGCACAGATCGACCTCACCGGATTCGCCGAGATAGCGTGCCAGCTCCGGGTAAAAGGCATGCCGCTTGACGGCGTCGAGCACTCGGCGGCCGTAATCGAAATCTTCGGCTGTCGGCCCAGCGACGGTCGGACAGGTATCAGCTCCGCTCTCCAACGCCGGCGGTGCGCTGCGGCCGTACGGCTGGCCGCTGCACGCCGCCAGTCCCCATGCCAGACAGATCACCGTCATCCCACCGGCGCGAAGCCATGCGCCGGACACCGCCACCGCTCGAATCAGGGTTCTGATCATGACGCCTGCTCCCCGCAAAATGCGCACAAGTCACGTCCAGCTTACCGCCGCCGGCCACCGTCCGCGAACCGGGGATCCCGAATCAGCGTTTGCGGCTGCGGGCGCTGGCGGCGTGCGCCGCCAGCCCTTCGGCGTCGGCCAGGCGACCGGCGATCGACGCGAATTCGGCGGCGCCGGCTGCCGAGCACTCCAGCAACGTGCTGCACTTGACGAATTCGTAGACGCCCAGCGGGCTGGCGTAGCGTGCGGCACGCGCGGTCGGCAGCACGTGGTTGGGGCCGGCGCAGTAGTCGCCGAAAGCTTCCGGCGTGCGGTAGCCGAGAAAGATGGCGCCGGCGTGACGGATTTTCGGCAGCAGCGCGCGTGGTGCCCGAATCGCCAACTGCAGATGTTCCGGCGCCACGCGGTTGGCCAATTCGGCGGCCTGGTCTAGATCGCATACATGGATCAGCGCACCCCAACGGCGCAACGACTCGGCGATGATCGCCGCGCGCGGCTGCACCGGCAGCGATTTTGCGACGGCCGCTTCGACGGCGTCCAGCAGTGCCACATCAGGGCAGACCAGCAGCGATTGCGCGGTCTCGTCGTGCTCGGCCTGGGCGAACAGGTCCAGCGCCAACGTATCGGGATCGGCGCTGCCGTCGGCGACGATCAGCACCTCGGACGGACCGGCCACCGAGTCGATGCCGACGCGGCCGAATACCCGCCGTTTCGCCGCCGCGACGTAGGCATTTCCCGGCCCGACGATCTTGTCGACCGCCGGCACCGTCTCGGTTCCGAAAGCCAGCGCCGCGATCGCCTGCGCGCCGCCGATCGTGAATACGCGGTGGACGCCGGCCAGGTGCGCGGCGCCGAGCACGGCCTGGTCGAGCACGCCGCCGGGCGCCGGCACGCACATCACGATCTCGCCGACACCGGCCACCGCCGCCGGAATCGCGTTCATCAGCACCGAGGACGGATACGCCGCCTTGCCGCCAGGGACATAGATGCCGACACGATCCAGCGGCGTGACACGCTGGCCCAGGCGGTTGCCAAGCGCATCCTGATACTCCCAGTCTTCAGGCCGCTGGCGCTCGGCGTAGTCACGGATACGCCGCGCAGCGATGTCCAGCACCTGCCTGAGATCCGGATCCAGATTTCCCCAGGCCTGCGCCAGCCGGGCGCGCGGCAACTCGAAATCGGCCGCCGCTTCGACACGATGGCGATCGAAGCGCGCTGCGTATTCGATCAGCGCCTGGTCGCCGCGGCTGCGCACCGCCAGGATGACGTCATCGACCGCGGCGTTCACCCCCGCCAAATCGGCCGGCGCGCGGTCGAGCAGGCGGCTGAAGTCGCCTTCGAAAGCCGCTGCGGCAGCGTCAAGCCGACGCAGTTTCAGCTCACGCTCCATTGCAGGCGCCGCGCAGTTTTTCGATCAGAGCCTCGACCGCGCCGTGACGCAGCTTGTGCGCGGCGCGGTTAACCACCAGCCGCGCGCTGATCTCGCGGATCACCTCCAGTTCGATCAGGCCGTTGGCGCGCAGCGTGGCGCCGGAGGCAACCAGGTCGACGATAACGTCGGCGAGTCCGACCCGCGGCGCCAGTTCCATCGAACCGTACAGCTTGATGATCTCGACCTGCTCGCCGCGCGCGGCGAAGTGGGCGCGGGCGATCTCCGGATACTTGGTGGCCACGCGCAGCCGGCGACCTTCGCGGGAACCGGCACGGCTCTGCGGCAGGCCGGCCACCGACAGCCGGCAGCGGGCGATGCCCAGGTCCAGCGGTTCGTACAAACCGCCGCCGCCGTGCTCGATCAGCAGATCCTTGCCGACGATGCCGAGATCGGCGGCGCCGTAGGCGACATAGGTCGGCACGTCGCTGGGCCGGATCACCAGCAGAGACACGCCCGGGTTCTGTGACGGCAGACGCAACGCGCGCTCGGCATCGCCGCTCGGCGCCAAGCCGGCACGCGCCAGCAGCGGCTGGCTTTCCTCGAGGATACGGCCCTTCGACAGGGCCAGGGTCAGCGCGGGCATAGGCCGCGGATTCTACCCGCTTCGATCCTTGCGCCGACGCAGGAAAATCGCCTTCGACTTGCCGTCGCCGAGCCGGCGCTCGTCGATTTCGAACAGATCCAGGGCGATGACCAATTCGCTGAGCTTGCGGTAGCCGTAATTGCGCGGATCGAAGTCCGGCGCCTGGTTGCTGATCTGGCTGCCGATCGCACCCAGACCCGCCCAGCCGTCCTCGTCGCCGGTGGCATCCAGCGCGTCGCGGAACAGTCGCACCAGCTTGGCGTCGCGTTTGAGCGAGGCGGCGTCCTTGCCCCTGGACGGCGCGACCTCGTCGTCCGGCGCCTCGCGCAGCACGTCGAGGTAGATGAATTTGTCGCAGGCCGACACCAGCGCCTGTGGCGTCTTGCGCTCGCCGAAGCCGTAAACGGTCAGGCCTGCTTCACGGACCCGCGAAGCCAGCCGGGTGAAATCGCTGTCGCTGGACACCAGGCAGAAACCGTCGAAGCGCTCGGTGTAGAGCAGATCCATGGCATCGATGATCATCGCACTGTCGGTGGCGTTCTTGCCGACCGTGTAGCGGAACTGCTGGATCGGCTGGATTGCATGCTCGGCCAGCGCCTCCTTCCAGCCGCGCAGGTTGGGCAGCGTCCAGTCGCCGTAGATGCGCTTGACGCTGGCCACGCCGTACTTGGCGATCTCGGCCAGCAGCGCCTCGGTCAGCGTCGGCTGAGTGTTGTCGGCATCGATCAGCACGGCGAGCTTGGCGGGTGGCGGCATCGCGGTCGTCCTGTCCGGATCAGGGATCGATGATGGCACAGCGGTACGGCCGACGTGGCGATTGCCTGGAAGCCGTCGGCGCCTCATGCTAAACGTCCGGCTCCACGGCTGCCTACCATGAAACTGATCATCGGCAACAAGAACTACTCGTCCTGGTCGCTGCGTCCGTGGCTGCTGCTGCGCGCGGCCGGCATCGAGTTTGAAGAAGTGCTGATCCCGCTGTATCGAGAAGACTCCAAGGCGCGTCAGCTCGCGTATTCACCGGCCGGCAAGGTACCGGCGCTGATCGATGGCGAGATCACGGTCTGGGACTCGCTGGCGATCGTCGAATACCTGGCCGAGAAATTTCCCGATCGCGGCATCTGGCCGCGCGATCCGGCGGCGCGCACCCGCGCCCGCTCGATCTGCGCCGAAATGCACTCGGGCTTCCCGGCACTGCGCAACAGCATGCCGATGAACCTGCGCGGCCGCCACCCGGGCTGCGGCCGCACGCCGGAGACGCTGGCGGACATCGCTCGCATCGTCGCGGTCTGGGAGGATTGCCGCGCGTATTTCGGCGCCGGTGGCGCGTTCCTGTTCGGCGCGTTTTGCGCCGCAGACGTCTTTTACGCACCGGTGGTCACCCGCTTCGTCACCTATGACGTCCAACTGCCGCCAACGGCCGCCGCCTATCGCGACGCGGTGCTGGCGCTGTCGGCGCTGCGTGAATGGACCGCCGCCGGTGCCACCGAACCCGAACGCATCGCGATGAGCGAGCTCTACGCCTAAAGCCGTACCGAATTCACCCGTTGAGGAAGCAGCCGATGAATCCGCTGGACGCCCGCGCGCTCGACCAATTGTTCCTGAAAGCCCGCACCGTCAACGGCTTTCAGGACACGCCGATCACCGCTGAAAAGCTGGTCGAGCTTTACGAGCTGTTCAAATGGGGACCGACGTCAATGAACTGCCAGCCGGCGCGCTTCGTGTTCGCGGCCAGCCAGGCGGCGAAACGGCGGTTGAAGCCGGCCCTGTCCGCCGGCAATGTCGACAAGACGATGGCGGCGCCGGCCACCGCGATCGTGGCTTGGGACAGCCGTTTCTTCGAGCTGTTGCCGGCACAGTTTCCGGCCGGCCCGCAAGCCGGCAAACGGTTTGCGGAAAATCCCCCGGCGGCCGAAATCGCCGGCCGGCTCAATGCCACACTGACCGGCGCCTATATGATGCTGGCTGCACGCGCGCTGGGCCTGTCCTGCGGGCCGATGGCCGGCTTTGACAACGCCAAAGTCGACGCCGAGTTCTTTCCGGACGGTCGCTGGCGTTCCCTGTTTCTGTGCAACCTCGGCGTCGGCGACTCCGCAAAAACCAGGCCGCGCGGGCCAAGGCTCACGTTCGGCGAGGCCTGCCGGCTGCTATAGGGGTGGATCGGGTGTTACGCGGCGCGGCGTAAACGACCGTCGGGTTGAGGTTGAATGTTACGTCATCGGTGCAGCGCTTTGCCCGGTTGGAGTGAACTGCTCAGCGCGGTGCCCAGTTCGTGCTCGGCTGCAGCATACTCGCGCGCGGCGGCCAGGATCTTTTGGCGCACGCAGACATCCTGGACGTGCTGGTTCAGCAATTCACACAGCCGCCCGTAAGCCAGCAACTGACGGTAGCGGGAGGGTTGACGACAGGCGGATGCGGGCATCTGCAAACTGGCAACCTCGGTGAGGGCATCCCCCATGCCCCGTTCAACTGCGGCGCTTGGCGAGGATTTAGCTGATTCGTATCGGTGTCGAGACAGCTGTGTCGAGACAGCTATAGCCGCGGCCGTTCCTCGAACGACAGGCAGACTCGGAACATTATCTTCGGATATAGGCACATGTCAATATCCAGAGATAACGGCTCAGGTTGAGCGCGAGGGGCGGCATCAGACGCCGGCTCGGCGAAGGCAGGCTTCAGCTCGGGCCTTGTTAATCAGTCTGGCGAGTACGGCTTCGAGGGCCGCGATGTCGGCTTCATCCAGGTAATCCTTGGCCTCTGCCTCCGATAACCGGGCGATCAACCTTCGTGTACGACGCCGGCTGACTCGATAAGCTTCTTTATGCTCCTGCACCGCAACCGCAGGTCCACTTTCCTGATCGAGGCTGTATGGCGCCAGATCCAGGCGGCGTTCGATTTCGCGCGCGAGCGCTTCACCGAGTCGCTTGCGGCCGGTGAACAAAAAAGAAACATAGCCTGGCGCGATCCCCGCAGCTCCCGCCAATGTCGCCTGTTTGTTATCAAACAAATCGCGCATCAGCCGGCGCAGGTTTTCCAGCCGGATTGCGTGGATGTCCATCCGCTCATGGTCCGCGCCCGCTACCGAAAGATACACACCCCATAGATAGTCATTTCGGTCTGTATCTGCAGGTATATTGACGGTTCGGCGAAGGGGTCGGAAGCCGTTGCCCGGAAGCCCCGAATCCGCGGATTCGGGCTCAGTGCCGCTGTCAAACGCCGCCGAAACCACCTCTATAATGGCTTGGCGACCCGCTTGATGCGCGCGCCGAGCGCTGCGAGTTTGCCTTCCAGATTCTCGTAGCCGCGGTCCATGTGGTAGATGCGGTCGATCAGGGTTTCGCCTTCGGCGGCCAGCGCCGCCAGCACCAGGCTGGCCGAGGCACGCAGATCACTGGCCATGAGCGGCGCGCCGGTTAATCGCCGCTGGCCGGTCACCACCGCGGTATCGCCCTCGACCTGGATCTCGGCGCCCAGCCGCTGCAGCTCCACCGCGTGCATGAATCGGTTCTCGAAGATCGTCTCGCGAATCGTGCCGACGCCTTCGGCAATGCAGTCCAGCGCCATCAGCTGCGCCTGCATGTCGGTAGGGAAACCGGGATACGGCAGCGTGTGCAGGCTCACCGCTTGCGGCCGCCGACCGCGCATGTCCAGTTCCACGTGGTCGTCGCCGGTGGAGATCCTGGCGCCGGCCTGGCGCAGTTTCACCAGCACCGCATCGATCAGCGTCGGGTCCGTGCGCGTGACCCGCACGCAACCCCGGGTAATGGCGGCGGCGACCAGGAGCGTAGCGGTCTCGATCCGATCCGGCAGCACCCGATGGTGGGCGGCCGCCAATCGCGCGACACCCTCGATGCGGATCGTCGGCGTGCCTTCACCGACGATGCGCGCGCCCATCGCCCGCAAACACTTCGCCAGATCGACCACTTCCGGCTCGCGGGCGGCATTTTCCAGCACCGTCTGGCCGTCGGCCAGCGTCGCCGCCATCATCAGGTTTTCGGTACCGGTGACGGTGACGGTATCGAAGACAATGTGCGCTCCGCGCAGTCGAGCCGCGCGTGCGTTGATGAAGCCGCCTTCGAGCGTGATCTGTGCGCCCATCGACTCGAGGCCGGCCAGATGCAGGTTCACCGGCCGTGCGCCGATCGCGCAGCCTCCGGGCAGGCTGACGTGCGCCTCGCCGTGCCGCGCCACCAGCGGACCGAGCACCAGGATCGACGCGCGCATGGTGCGCACCAATTCGTACGGGGCGGTGCCGGTGGTCAGCCCGGCGGCCTCGACGATCACCTGATCGAACGCCGGCCGCTCGACGTTCACGCCCATCTGCCCGAGCAGCTTGCAGGCAGTGGCGACGTCCCACAGCCGCGGCACGTTGGATAGCTGCAGCGGCTGATCGCTCAACAGGCCGGCACACAGGATCGGCAGCGCCGCGTTCTTGGCGCCGGCAACCGCGACCTCGCCTTGCAGCGGGCCGTTGCCTGCTATCAGCAGCTTGTCCAAGCGCGGGCGATCAGGCGCAAGGCGACTGCGGCGCGCGGGTGGTCAGTTTCAACGCATGGATCTCGCGGCCCATCCGCTCGCCCAGCGTTTGGTAGACCATCCGGTGCTGCACCAGAACCGGTTTGCCGGCGAAACCGGGATCAACCACCTCGGCTTCGAAGTGGGTACCGTCGTCGCCGCGCACGCTCACCACCGCACCCGGCAAACCTTGCTCGATCAAGTGCTGAATCGTTTTGGCATCCATGGCTTACATCCTCAACCGATAGCCGCGGCGCAGCAGCCACAGACAGACCGCCGAAACCGCGATGAAGAATCCTGCCGCCCAGGCCAGTGAAATTCCGATCGGCGCATCGCCGGCGCCGATGAAGCCGTAGCGAAAACCGTCGATCATGTAGAAGAACGGATCGAATCTTGCCACCTGGCTCCATATTCCGGGCAGCGAATGCACCGAAAAGAACACGCCGGACAGAAACGTCAGCGGCATGATGAAGAAATTCTGGAACGCCGCCAGATGGTCGAACTTGCTGGCGACGATGCCGGCGATCAGCCCGAGTACCGCAAGGCTGGCGCCCGCCAGCAGGAACATCGACATCAGCATCAGCGGCGCCGCCGGCAGCAGATGCACGAACGGCCAGGTTGCCACCCAGTAGGCGAGGCCGACCAGCAGCGCACGCAGCAGCGCAGCGATCACATAGGCGCCGAAAAATTCCAGCGGCGACACCGGCGCCATCAACAGAAATACCAGATTGCCCATGATCTTGGATTGAGTCAGCGACGAACTGGTGTTGGCGAAGGCATTCTGCAGAATGCTCATCATCATCAGCCCCGGCACCAGGAAAGCGATATAGGACACGCCGGGATACGCCGACGATCGGCCGCCGAGCACATGCGCGAACACCAGCAGGTACAGCATCGCAGTTACCACCGGCGCGGTGACGGTCTGACCCAGCACGCTCCAGAAGCGACGGATTTCCTTGACCGTCAGCGTCCAGAAACCGCGGCGGTTGGAAAAGCGCGGCGGCCGGCGCCGCATCTCGGGTGCGAAGCCGATCTCAGGCACGTTCACCTCCGGTCAACTCGATGAAGATGTCCTCCAGCGTCGGTTCGCGGGTGGCAACATCCTCGATCGCCACGCCGGCGCTCTTCAGCACCGCAAACACGCCGCCGATCGGGTGCTTGCCGCGCTCCAGCTTCAGCTCCATCGTGTCGTTGACTCGCGACATCACCAGAGCCTGCAGCGCCTCGGGCAATTGTGCGCCGTCGGCCAGCTTCAGCCGCAGGAAGCGGAACGGGTGCCGCGCTAGCAGCTGCTCGGTGCTCTCGATCACCCGCACGCGGCCGTGATCGACGATGGCGATGCGACTGCACAGCGCCTGCGCCTCTTCCAGGTAGTGTGTCGTCAGCACCACGGTAATGCCCTGCGCGTGCAGTTCACGGGTGAAACTCCACAGCGTGCGCCGCAACTCGACATCGACGCCGGCGGTGGGTTCGTCGAGGATCACCACCGCCGGCCGATGTACCAGCGCCTGCGCCAACATCACCCGGCGTTTCTGTCCGCCGGACAGCGTACGCATCGACGCTGCGCGCTTGCCGCCGAGCTCCAGCCGTTCGATCAACTGTTCGATCCAGAGACCGGCCTCCGGCCCGCAGCCGTAATAGCCGGCTTGGATACGCAGCACCTCCTCGACCGAGAAGAACGGGTCGAACACCAGCTCCTGGGGGACAACGCCGATCAGCCTCCGCGCCTGCCGGTATTCACGCAGGTGATCGTGGCCAAGCACGCGGATGCTGCCCGTGTCCGACCGCACCAGACCGGCGATGGCGTTGATCAGCGTCGACTTGCCGGCGCCATTGGGGCCAAGCAGGCCGAAATACTCGCCGCGAGCGATTGCGAACGAAATGCCGTCCAGCGCCTGGACCGTGCCGTAGCGCTTGCGCAGACCGTGGATCTCCAGCGCCGGGGCTGAAGACGCATAGGAATCGGGGGACATGGCGGCGGATTATAGCTGCCGGGCGGCTTCGCATCCGCGCGCCGTCACTATCGTAAAGCGGGATCCCTTCGCGCCCGATGCAGCGATGTCTACCGCACTCCTGTGGCTGCAGCGCGATCTTCGGCTGACCGACAATCCGGCTCTGACCGCCGCTTGCGCTCGCCACGATGCAGTGTTGCCGGTGTTCGTCTGGGCACCGGAAGAAGCAACCCCGTGGTCACCCGCACCTCGCTCGCTGCACCCGAGCGCATTCCGACGCTGCCGCGGATTCCCGCAGGCCTGCCGCTGCAGGCGCTCGAACTGCTGCCGACGACCCGCTGCAATGCCGGCTTGACCGAATGCTGGCAGCCCGGCGAAGCGGATGCACAACAACGACTTGAGAGCTTCTGCGCCGATGCCGTCATGCGCTACCGGAATCAGCGCGACTATCCGGCGTCGCCCGCCACCTCGAAGCTGTCGCCGCACCTGCATTTTGGCGAGATCTCGCCGCTGGCCTGCGTAACCGCGATCGCGCGCAGGCTCGCCATGGATGCCAGCCCCGGCCTGAGTCGCAACGTCGAGGGGTTTATCCGTGAACTGGGCTGGCGCGAGTTTGCGTACCACCTGCTGTATCACTGCCCACACACACCCCAAGTGCCGCTGCAAACCAAGTTCGAGGCATTGCCGTGGCGCACGCCGGGCGGCTACGCTTACAAGTTGCGCGCTTGGCAGCGCGGCTGCACCGGCATCCCATCGTCGACGCCGGCACGCACCCTGGCATGCGGATTCTCCACCGCAAAATTATCCACCGCCGATCGTCGATCTCAGGCGCTCCCGCCGACGAGCGCTCGAGGCCTACCAAGCGCTTCGCCTATTGGAACCCGACCAGGCGCAAAAAGGTTAACCTGCACTGCATCCGGTGGCTTATGTCAGTCAGTTCACGACGATGTGCGGACGTGCAAAAATTCCCATGACCACAGGCCTTTGCCTGAGCACACTACCGGCTGCGGTTGAACCCCGCGCAGTAACCAATCGCCGACCGCGGTTCGATTGCCACCAGTATCGGCTGGACCATCAACTTGCAAAAATATAACGGACCGTTGTGATCATCAATCGCTATCTGATCGACGAAATCAGCAGGCCGTTGGCGGCTGTGCTCGGCGTGCTCGTCACCATCTTCGCCAGCTACAGTGCCGCCGGGTTTTTGTCGGATGCTGTCAACGGCCTGCTCCCAGCCGACACCGTCATCGAACTGATCGCCCTGAAGACACTGATCGCACTGGAAGTATTGATCCCGATTTCACTTTACATTTCCGTGGTCTTGTCGCTGGGGAAGCTTTATAGTGATTCCGAGCTGACCGCGATGTTTGCACTTCGCGTGACCCCTGTTCGGGTGATGGGTGCAGTGTTGACTTTGTCAGGGATCCTGGCACTGATGGTGGCCGGCCTGTCACTGAACATCAGACCATGGGCCTACGTAAAATCGCACGAACTTTCAGCGCGTGCGGAAGCAGCCGTCACCTTCAACGACATGGAAGCCGGAACTTTTTACGAGGGGCTGCAAGGCGACCGGGTGATTTTTATCGGACAGCGCCACAGCCTGGATAAACCAGCAAAAGACGTATTCATTCAATTGATGCTAGACCATAGAACACGGATTATTCATGCGCAGCGAGCTTATCAGGAAAATAGCGCCGGCGCCCACGACGATTCTGTCATCCATCTAATCGACACTCACGTTTACGAAATCGGGCGTAACCAAGCAGAGAATGACCGCACCTTGAATGGAAAGGAAATTGTCCTGCATTTAGAACAGCCTCGCATCGCGCCCCTGATCTACAGTTCGGTAGCTGCCGGCAGCGTACAACTCGGCCGTTCGGATTCTGCCGCAGATATAGCCGAATTACAGTGGCGGCTATCCACGCCCCTGTCAACTTTGTTGCTGGGCATGCTGGGAGTACCTCTGAGCCGGGCGAAACCTCGACAGGGGAAGTATGCAAAAATGGGGCTCGCAATTCTCCTCTATTC
>JAGWMX010000137.1 GCA_028871525.1 Gammaproteobacteria bacterium | reverse complement strand
CGCCGGCTGTTCGCCGAAGGCGCGTTCTCACAGTCCTTTGTGCCGGTGTTCGCCGAAGCCCAAGCGCGGCAGTCGCACGCCGAACTGCAGCGGCTGGTGGATGTCGTCAGCGGCACGCTCGGTGGCGTGCTGTGCCTGGTCACCGCCGGCGGCGTCCTCGGCGCGCCGCTGCTGCTGGGTCTGTTCGCACCGGGTTTCGGCAGCGATCCGGCGAAGTACCTGCTCGGCGTGCACTTGCTGCGGATCACCTTCCCGTATTTGATGCTGATCTCGTTGACCGCGCTGGCTTCCGGCGTGCTTAACAGTCACGGCCGCTTCGCCATTCCGGCGGTGACCTCCAGCCTGCTGAATCTGTGCATGATCGCCGCGGTGCTGATCGACGCGCGTTCGGTGGAGGTGCTGGCCTGGGCGGTGCTGGCCGGCGGTTTCGTGCAGCTCGGTTTCCAGCTGCCGTCTTTGGCGCGGCTGAAACTGTTGCCACGCCCGCGCTGGGGCTGGCATGACCCGCAGGTGCGGCGGATTCTGCGGCTGATGCTGCCGATTCTGCTCGGTTCGTCGGTGGCGCAGATCAGCCTGCTGCTCGACACCGTGATCGCGTCGCTGCTCGGCACCGGCCCGGTCAGCTGGCTGTATTACGCCGATCGGGTGATGGAGTTTCCGCTCGGGCTGTTCTCGATCGCGCTCGGCACGGTGATTTTGCCGCACCTGGCCAGTCATCACGCGCGGCGTTCGGAACAGGCGTTTTCGGACACTCTGGACTGGGGGCTGCGCGCGGTGCTGGTGATCGGTGCACCGGCGGCAGTGGGGTTGCTGCTGCTGGCCGGGCCGCTGATCTCGACGCTGTTCCAGCACGCCCGCTTCACCACCGCCGATGTCGCGATGACGCGCTGGGCGCTGATGGCGTTCGCGCTCGGCTTCATGGGCTTTTCATTGGTTAAGATCCTGGTGCCTGGTTTCTATGCCCGCCAGGAGACCCGCGCACCGGTGCGCTACGCGCTGGTGGCGCTGGCGGCCGGGATGGCGATGAGCGTGGTGCTGGTCGGCGTGCTGTGGTGGTTCGGCTGGTCCGCCGCGTATGCCGGCCTGGCCGCCTCGACCTCGATCAATGCCTGGGTCAACGCCACGCTGCTGCTGCGCCGGCTCAAGCGCGACGGCATCTACCGTCCGCGACCGGGATGGATGTCTTTCGGCGCACGGCTGGTACTGGCTAATCTGGCGATGGCGGCGCTGCTGCTCTGGCTCGGCGGTGACCTGGCGAGTTGGACACGCACGCCGACGCTGCTGCGTGTCGAACGGCTGTTCGAAGTGATCGCCGCCGCCGTGGCGCTGTATTTCGCGGTGTTGTGGCTCGCCGGCCTGCGCATCGGACATCTGCGCCATGCGCCGACCGAGCGAACTTTATAATGCAGCCCTTTGACGGCGAGGGCGCGGCGGTGCGCGTCGAATTCGTGCGTGGCAAGGCCAATCTGCGCCCGGACCATCGCGGCTGCGCGGTGACGATCGGCAATTTCGACGGCGTCCACCTCGGTCATCAGGCGTTGATCCTGCGCACCATCGAGGTGGCCGATCGGCGCGGGCTGGTGCCGACCGCGGTGGTGTTCGAGCCGCACCCGCGCGAACGGCTGGCGGCGCAGTCTGTGCCACGGCGGGTACAGACGCTGCGTGGCAAACTGGTCTTGCTGCAGCGCGCCGGCATCCGGCGTGTGCTGTGTCTGCGTTTCGACCGGGCGCAGGCACGTCAGCCGGCGGCGGCGTTCGTCAGTGAGGTGCTGCTGGATGGTCTGGGAGCGGGGGCAGTCGTTGTCGGCGAGGATTTCGTGTTCGGCGCCGACCGCGGCGGCGACGTCGCCCTGCTGCGTCGTTTATGCACCTCGGCCGGCAGCGCGGTCGAGACGCTGGCGGCGGTACAGATGGATGGCTGCCGGGTCAGTTCCACAGTGCTGCGCACGGCGCTGGAACAACCCGATCTTGCCGGCGCGGCCAGGCTTCTGGGTCAGCCTTACCGGGTTTTCGGCCGGGTGCGCCACGGCTTGAAACTGGGCCGCCGCCTGGGCATGCCGACCGCCAATCTGCCGCTGCACCGGCCGCTGGCTCTGGCCGACGGCGTTTACGCCGTGCGCACGCGCTGGAGCGCCGCGCAGGGCTGGCGCAACGGCGTGGCCAGTCTCGGCATACGACCGACGCTGGGACTTTCGGCCAGCGTGCTGGAGGTGCACCTTTTTGACGATCCAGGCAAGCTGTACGGCGAAAACCTGGAGATTGAATTCGCCGCTTTCCTGCGCCCGCAGCAGCGCTTCGACGGCCTGTCTGCGCTGCAGCGCCAAATGCACGCCGATGCGCAGGTTGCCCGCCAGTACCTCGGCTGCTCCGTACCGATATCTCGATGAACGACCGTAACACCGATTACCGCGGCAGCTTGAACCTGCCGCAGACCGATTTCCCGATGCAGGCCAATCTGGCCCGGCGCGAACCCGAGCGGCTGGCGCGCTGGCAATCCCAGGATCTCTATCGGCAGGTGCAGCAGGCCACTGCCGGCCGTCCGCTGTATCGCCTGGTCGACGGCCCGCCGTATGCCAACGGCGATCTTCATATCGGCCACGCAGTCAACAAGGTGCTCAAGGACATCGTCTGCAAAGTCGCGCGTTTGGATGGGCACCACGCACCGTTCGTGCCCGGCTGGGACTGTCACGGGCTGCCGATCGAGCTGCAGGTGGAGAAGCAGCACGGCAAGGTCGGCCCCAAAGAACAGGGCAGGCTCGATGCTGCGCGGTTCCGCGAGCTTTGCCGTGAGTACGCGCTGAGTCAGATCGATCGCCAGCGGGGGGATTTCAAACGCCTCGGCGTGCTCGCCGACTGGGACAATCCCTACCTGACGATGAATCCCGCGTTCGAGGCTGAACAGTTGCGGGTGCTGGCGCGCATCGTCGAAAACGGCCACCTGGTACGCGGCGGGCGCCCGGTCCATTGGTGTCTGGATTGCCACTCCTCGCTGGCCGAGGCGGAAGTCGAATACCAAGACAAGACATCCGACGCGATCGACGTGGCCTTCGAGGTAGTGATCCCGGAGGATTTGATCGGTTCGCAGCGAGTGGCCGCAAACGCCTTGGCGGGTGCGAAATTCGTGATCTGGACCACCACGCCATGGACCCTGCCGGGCAACCAGGCGATCTGCGTGCATCCGGCGCTCGCCTACATCCTGGCCGATTTCGGCGCCCTCGGCCATCTGATCGTCGCCGAAAAGCTGCTCGAAGCTTGCGCCGCGCGATACGGCGTTCCGGCACCACGGGTGTTGCAGCGTTTCGGCGGCAACGAGCTGTACGGCTTCAAGGCGCGCCATCCGTTCGCCGAACGAACGGTGTCGATTCTGCTGGGCGAGCACGTGACGCTGGAGGCAGGAACAGGGCTGGTGCATACGGCGCCGGCCCACGGTTTGGACGATTACAAGGTATGCCGCAGCGATCCTCATCTGCCGCTCTCGGCGTTCGACAGTCCGGTCGGCGACGACGGCTGCTTCGTGGCGGGTACGCCGCTGGTGGCGGGTGTGCATGTATGCAAGGCGGACGCGCCGATTATCGACGCGCTGCGTGAACGCGGTGCGCTGGTTCACCACAGTACCGTTTCGCACAGCTACCCGCACTGTTGGCGCCATAAGACACCACTGATTTTCCGCGCCACCCGGCAATGGTTCATCGCCATGGATGCGGCCGGGCTGCGCGCACGCGCGCTGGAGGCGATCGGGAACACGAAGTGGATTCCGGGCTGGGGCGAGAACCGCATCCGCGAGATGGTCGCCGGCCGCCCGGATTGGTGCATCTCGCGCCAGCGCTACTGGGGGGTGCCGCTGGCTTTCTTCCTGCGGAAAGGCCCCGACGATCTGTTCGATCCGGATGAGTATACGGAATGGAATTTATCCAAGCGCGTATGGCACCTGTCATCCCCTGCCGAGGAAGAACGGCGGAGAAAACGCGCGCAAACCTTTACCGCCGCCACGCTGCGGCGCGTTGCCGACGCGGTCGAGCACGAGGGAGCCAACGCATGGTTCGAAGCCGTGGAGGCTTGGGCGCGCGGAGACGGCTCTGGTCTGCACCGGTTTTTGCCGGAGCACCTGCACGCGGCGCTCGATGCCCGTGTGATCGAACCGGCACGCGATACGCTCGACGTCTGGTTCGACTCCGGCAG
>JAGWMX010000136.1 GCA_028871525.1 Gammaproteobacteria bacterium | reverse complement strand
GACTACGAGTGCGCCGCCGACGAAGGTCGCATCAGGAATTACAAGCGGCTGCCGGCGGTACAGCTGTGGCGCAAGATGCTGTCGATGCTGTTCGAAACCGGGCACCCGTGGATCACCTTCAAGGATCCGTGCAACCTGCGCAGCCCGCAGCAGCACGTCGGCGTCGTACACAGTTCGAACTTGTGCACCGAGATCACGCTGAACACCAGGGCCAGGCAGGAAATCGCCGTCTGTAACCTCGGCTCCGTCAACCTCGCCGCGCACGTGATCGACGGCCGGCTCGACCTGGCCAAGCTGGAAAAGACCGTCGGCACCGCGATGCGGATGCTCGACAACGTCATCGAGTACAACTACTACTCGGTGGCTGCCGCGCGCAACTCCAATCTGCGCCACCGTCCGGTCGGCCTCGGTGTCATGGGCTTCCAGGACGCCCTCTACAAACTGCGGCTGCCGTACGAATCCGCAGACGCCACCCGCTTCGCGGACACCTCGATGGAAGCGGTCTCCTACTGCGCGATCAAGGCCTCCACCGATCTCGCCGCCGAGCGCGGACGCTACAGCTCGTTCGACGGTTCGCTGTGGAGCAAGGGCATCCTGCCGATCGATTCGGTCAAGCTGCTGGCGCAGGCGCGCGGCCGGTATCTCGAACAGGACACCTCGGTTTCCGGAAACTTCGACTGGGACGCGCTGCGCGAGCGCGTGAAAACGGTCGGCATGCGCAACAGCAACACGATGGCGATCGCACCGACCGCAACGATCGCCAACATCGCCGGGGTGTCGCAGTCGATCGAGCCGACCTACCAGAACCTGTACGTGAAATCGAACCTGTCGGGCGACTTCACGGTGGTCAACGAGTATCTGGTCAACGACCTCAAGGCGCTGGACCTGTGGGACGAGGTCATGGCCCACGACCTCAAATACTTCGACGGCAGCGTACAGCAGATCGACCGCGTGCCCGACGAGCTTAAGGCGCTGTACAAGTGCGCGTTCGAGATCGACCCGAAACGGTTGGTCGACGCCGGCAGCCGCCGTCAGAAGTGGATCGATCAGGCCCAGAGCCTGAACCTGTACATGCGCGAGCCCTCCGGCAAGAAACTCGACGAGCTGTACAAGCACGCCTGGCTGTCGGGCCTCAAAACCACCTACTACCTGCGCACGCTCGGCGCCACTCACGCCGAGAAAACGACGATCACCGATTCGCGCCTGAACCGGGTGCAAGGCGCCGACGCCGGCAACACGGGCCGCGCCGCCGCACCGGTCGGCCCGGCGCCGGGCGCCGGGGGCAAGCCGAACATCACTGCCGCCACCGGCGTCGCCGGCACCAGAGTCTGCTCGATCCTGGATCCGGATTGCGAAGCTTGCCAATAACGTCATTGCGAGAAGCCGCAAGGCGACGAAGCAAACTCGCGACAACCATTGAGGACCACGACAATGCTGAACTGGGACGATACGCCGAGCCAGACGCCGCAGCCGCACCTGGACACGGTCCATGCCGAATCCGCGCGCAAGCCGCCGCCTGCCGTTTCGGCCTCCGCGCCGTTCGGCACCGGGGCACAGCCGGCTGCAGCCGCCCGCAAACCGCATAGGCCGGTCGTCACCGCTGCGCACCCGGGTGCGGCCGGCGCCGGCGGGCTCACCGGCCTGGAAAATCTGCAGATGGGCGCGCGTCGCCTGCACGTGGACGACAAGCAAATCATCAACTGCCGCGCGGACTTAAACCAGCTGGTGCCGTTCAAGTACACCTGGGCCTGGGAAAAGTACCTGGCGGCCTGCAACAACCACTGGATGCCGCAGGAAATCCAGATGGCCGCGGACATCGCGCTGTGGCAGGACCCGGGCGGCCTGACCGAGGACGAGCGCACCATCATCAAGCGCAGCCTGGGCTTTTTCTCCACCGCCGATTCGCTGGTGGCCAACAACCTGGTGCTGGCCGTCTACCGCCACCTGACCAATCCGGAGTGCCGCCAGTACCTGCTGCGCCAGGCCTTCGAGGAGGCGATCCACACCCACGCCTACCAGTACTGCATCGAGAGCCTGGGACTGGACGAGGCCGAAGTGTTCAACATGTACCGCGAGATCCCGTCGATTCACGACAAGGCCGCCTGGTCCTTGCCCTACACCCAGAGCCTGGCCGACCCGGACTTCCACACCGGCACGCCGGAAGCCGACCAGCGCCTGCTGCGCGACCTGATCGCCTTCTACGTGGTGTTCGAAGGCATCTTCTTCTACGTCGGCTTCGTGCAACTCCTGAGCTTCGGCCGCCGCAACAAGATGATCGGAGTCTCCGAACAGATCCAGTACATCATGCGCGACGAGTCGATGCACATGAACTTCGGCATCGACGTCGTCAACCAGATCAAGATCGAAAACCCGCAGCTGTGGACCCCGCAATTCCAGACCGAAGTGCTGGAGATGATCGGCGAGGCCACCGACCTCGAGATCCGCTACGCCCACGACACCATGCCGCGCGGCGTGCTCGGACTCAACGCCGCCCAGTTCAACGAATACCTGAAATTCGTCGCCAACCGCCGCTGCGCCCAGATCGGCCTCAAACCGCTGTACCCCGGCGCCGACAACCCGTTCCCGTGGATGAGCGAGGTCATGGACCTGAAGAAGGAGAAGAACTTCTTCGAGACACGGGTGACGGAGTATCAGACGGGGGGGGCGTTGAGTTGGGATTGAGTGCGTGCCCAAGATTTCGTGCTACCGACCGCTCGCGTCGCTCCGGCTATCTGATCGGCATGAACCCCATGAAGCAGCTCGAACGCAAGCTCAGCCGTTTCGCCATCCACGATCTGACCATGTACCTGGTCGGCGGGCAGGGACTGGCGCTGCTGCTGAGCCTGGCCAAGCCTGCCTTTCTCGGCGCCCTGGTGCTGGTGCCGGCCGCGGTGCTGGCGGGCCAATGGTGGCGGCTGCTGACCTTTCTGTTCACGCCGCCTGCCGTCAACCCGATCTTCGCGGCCTTCGCGCTGTATCTGCTGTGGTTCATGGGCGGAGCGCTGGAGGCGCAGTGGGGCACGGTCCGCTACAACCTGTACGTGCTGATCGGCTACCTGATGACGGCCGCCGGCGCGTTCGCGTTTCCGTACTACCCGGCCAGCAACGGGTACCTGATCGGTTCGATTTTCCTGGCCTTTGCGTACCTGTTTCCCCGCTACGAGATCTACCTGTTCTTCATCCTGCCGGTGCAGGTGAAGTGGCTCGCCCTGCTGACCTGGCTGTTCTACGGCTTCGCATTCCTCACCGGCGGTTGGGCCGCGCGCATCTTGATCCTGGCTGCGACCACCAATTTCCTGGTCTTCTTCGGCGGCGATCTGCTGCATCAGCTACGTTACGGTCATCGCCGGCTCCGGCAGCAAGCCAGGGCCGCCGTCGAACGCGGAAAGCCGCTGCACCTATGCACCGTCTGCGGCATCACCGACAAGACCCACCCGACGATGGATTTCCGCTACTGCACGAAATGCGAACCGCCGGTGGCCTACTGCACGGAGCATCTGCGCAATCACGAGCACCGGCGTACCGAGCCGGAGAACGAGGCGCAGTGAGCGTAGTAGCGTGCGCTCCGTGCACGAGAGTTGTGCAACACCCGCCTTTGTGTTCGTGCGCAAAGCGCGCACTACTTCCTGGAGCCACTATTCACCGAAGCTGCCTTCGATTTCACCGGTGGCCCAGTCCGGCGGGAGCAGGCCACGGCGGACATAGCCATGAAAGCTCGAATACGGCCAGCCCGCGACCCGCTCACAGCAGCCGTGCCTGACTGGATTCCGGTGAATGTAGCCCACGTGGCGGGCCAGCGAGGCGGTCGGCGGCTCCGCGACCGAATGGCGCGCAGCCCTGACGACCCGGCATTTGATCTGACTCCAGGGCGCGCGTAGCCCGCATCGTCCTGAGGCAACGTCCAGATGCAATGCAGGTGATCCGGCAGAATTGACGACGGCATCCAGCCTGGCGCAGTGCGCTCAGAAAAACCGGATGTGTGAGCAGGGGCTGGCGGCGATACGTGCAAACCGTGAAGAAGTAACTTCCACCGGAAACCAGCGCCCTGCGGAACGTAACCATGCGCCACGCTAAACCGAAGTTGTTCCCGAATTTCCCCTGAGTGTTGACCGAAAGTTGTTGCGGGAGAACGGGTTGCAGGGTTTTTGCGCGTCTGGATAATGTCATAGTGTAGCCATGTATCTGCTTGTATTCCGTTCCGGACGGAGTACAATGCGCGTTCAT
>JAGWMX010000038.1 GCA_028871525.1 Gammaproteobacteria bacterium | reverse complement strand
GAGTTGTCGATGCGGTTATTCATGGAACAGCAGCAGCACTTCAGCGACAAGCTGACTGACCTGCTCGGCCAGGCTCAGCAGCCGGTGCATGCGCTGAAAGAACTGGCCGATCGCCAAGTGCCGATCTGGCGCATGGTACGCAAGGAATTCCTTAAGAACCTGTCGCGCGCGAAGAACATCAATCCGTTGCGCGACACTAAAAACGACGGCCAGAGCCGCCGGCCGTAGCCGGCCGGACGCCGCGTTGAAGCGACCGCCGGCTGGCCGGTATGGCCTGCCGGCGCATCCAAAGCAGAAGATAATGTATCACCGCCGAGCCAAGGCCAGCGGTGTCAATTTATTGAAATAATGATGTATTTAGGCCCTGATTTTCCACCCTGGCAACCTTGACAAGGCTCGATCCGAGCTTTATACTGCAATGCAGCAAAGCTTGAATTTCCCCTTCAAGTTTCGTCTCCTCCAGAAAGGCCTCGCGCCTTTCTCGCACTTGACCCCCTGAACTCCAGGGGGTTTTTTTTGACATTGATCGATTCTGAACCAGGCTTCGGCGCGACGCAAGCCCTGCCCTGAGTGTGGCGGCGAACCCTATCGCCGCGCGCGGCCGTAGCAATCCACCTCAATACCGGCCTGGCGTCAGGCCGGCGCGTCGATCGCCTTCATCGACAACCGGATACGGCCCTGCTTGTCGATTTCCAGCACTTTGACCCGCACCGCCTGACCTTCCTTGAGTTCGTCGGCGACGCTTTCCACCCGCTTGTCGGAGATCTGCGAAATGTGTACCAGCCCGTCCTTGCCGGGCAGAATGGTGACGAAGGCGCCGAAGTCCATCAGCCGCGCCACCTTGCCCTCATAGATATCGCCAACCTGTACGTCACGGGTCAGCGATTCAATGCGAGCGATGGCGACCTTGGCGGCCTCGCCGTCGACTGCGGCGATGCGGATGGTGCCGTCGTCGTCGATGTCGATGGTGGTGCCGGTTTCCTCGGTAATGCCGCGGATTGTCACGCCACCCTTACCGATGACATCGCGGATCTTGTCGGGACTGATCTTGATGGTGGTGATGCGCGGCGCCCACTCGCTCATCTCGGGCCGCGCCGCCGGCAGCACCTTGGCCATTTCATCCAGGATATGCAGCCGGGCGACGCGTGCGCGCTCCAGCGCTTCGCGCATGATCTCGCCGGTAATGCCGGTGATCTTGATGTCCATCTGCAACGCCGTAACGCCGTCGCTGGTGCCGGCAACCTTGAAATCCATGTCGCCGAGGTGATCCTCGTCGCCGAGGATGTCGGTGAGCACGGCGAAACGCTCACCTTCCTTGATCAAACCCATCGCAATGCCGGCTACCGGCGCCTTGATCGGTACGCCGGCATCCATCAGCGACAGGCTGGTGCCGCAGACCGTTGCCATCGACGAGGAGCCGTTCGACTCGGTGACTTCGGAAACGATACGCACGACGTAGGGGAATTCCTTTCCCAGGTCCGGCATCACGCCCATGATGGCGCGCTTGGCCAGTCGGCCGTGGCCGATCTCGCGGCGTTTGGGCGCGCCGACGCGGCCGGTTTCACCGACGCAGTAGGGCGGAAAGTTGTAGTGCAGCAGGAACGGCTCGCGCCAATCGCGATCCATCGCGTCGATCAACTGGGCATCCTTGCCGGTGCCGAGAGTGGTGGTGACCAGCGCCTGGGTCTCGCCGCGGGTGAAGATCGCCGAGCCGTGGGTGCGCGGCAGCAGGCCGACGCCCATCCACAGCGGCCGCACGGTGCGAAGATCGCGGCCATCGATGCGCGGCTGGCCGTCGAGGATGCGTCCGCGCACCACTTCGCTTTCGAGGTCGTGGATGGCGGAGCCGATTTCGCGCGCCGTCCACTTGGCGTCGTCGCCAGCGGCCAGGGCAGTCACCGCCTCATCGCGGACCGCGTCGATCCTGGCATGCCGTTCCTGCTTGTCGGCAAGCGCGTAGGCAGCCTCCAGAGCCGGCCGATACGTCGCCAGCGCCGCCAGCAAGTCGTGCTCTTTGTCCGGCGCCTGCCAATCCCACTTCGGCTTGCCGGCCTCGGCGGTCAGTTCGTCGATCGCCTTGATCACCGCCTGCATTTGCTGGTGGCCAAACAGGACCGCGCCGAGCATCACCTCTTCGGACAGACGCTTCGCCTCGGACTCGACCATCAACACCGCATCGCGGGTGCCGGCGACCACCAGGTTGAGCTGCGAGGCGGCCAGCTGTTCCTCGGTGGGATTGAGAATGTATTGACCTTGAGCATAACCGACGCGTGCGGCGCCGATCGGGCCGCCGAATGGCAAGCCGGACAGCGCCACTGCAGCGGACGCGCCGATCATCGCCGGAATTTCCGGATCGATCTGCGGATTCAGCGACAATACCGTGGCGATGATCTGTACTTCGTTGCGGAAGCCCTTCGGAAACAGCGGCCGCAGCGGACGATCGATCAGGCGGCAGGCCAGCGTCTCCTTCTCGGTGGGGCGCCCCTCACGGCGGAAGAAACTGCCGGGAATACGGCCGCCGGCATAGGAGCGCTCCTGGTAATCGACCGTCAGCGGAAAGAAATCGGCGTCGGGACGCGCTTCCTTCCTGGCAGCGGCAGTGACCAACACCACGGTCTGGTTGACGCTGACCACCACGGCGCCGGCAGCCTGGCGGGCGATGGCGCCGGTTTCGAGGGTGACCTGGTGGGCGCCGTAGGCAAAAGATTTTTTGATCGGATCAACTGGATACATTAGTCAGGCTCGCAAGAGGACATCGGGGAACGGCGGCACCCGACCTTCCGGCAGCAGGTGCCGGACGATTGTCATAACGGATACCGCCAAGGTCGACGTGGAAAATCATGCGCCACGTCCGGCGCCGGGCAACAACAGCAACAACAGCAGCAGCCGCATCAGCGGCGCAGACCCAGCTCGCCGATCAGCTTAGCGTAGCGGCTTTCGTCTTCGCGCTTCAGATAGTCGAGCAGCTTGCGCCGTCCGTTGACCATCTTCAGCAGGCCGCGACGAGAGTGGTTGTCCTTCTTGTGAACCTGAAAATGCGGGGCAAGACTGCTGATGCGCTCCGACAGCAGCGCAACCTGCACCTCCGGCGAACCGGTGTCGCCATTGGCGCGCTGAAATTTTTCGACCACCGCGCGCTTGTGTTCAACCGACAGCGTCATTATGGGAAACTCCGAACTTGGATAACTTTCGAGACGTTAACTTTCAATCGATTATTGTAGCCGGCAGCCGGTTTTTACGCTATCAATGCCTCGCCAGCAGACGGCGAGGCGCCACCAGGCCCTCGGCATCGATCTCGCCGATAGCCAACAGCTTGCCGTCGATGTCCACGACCGCCACTTCGCCGCATTGGGGCGCGCCGGCAAAGCGCACCGCCTGCCCACGCTGAAGATAAAACGCCCGGGCCGGGTCGGCGGTGACCTGCGGCCAGCCGGCCAGGGCCGCGCCGGGCGGCAGCAGGAAACGATCCAGCGCGGCCGGCCCGCCGGCGGCGGCGGCGTCGAGTGAGCCGAAATCGACCATGGCGACGCCCGCCTGCCCATCCAACTCCAGACGCCGGAGCTGCACCAGATGGGCGCGCTGACCGACGAGGGCGGCCAGATCCTCGATCAGCGTGCGCACGTAGGTTCCTTTGGAGCAGCGCAGATCGAAATCGAAATGCCCGCCGCCGAAGCCGGTGATCGACAAGGCGTGGATGCGAATCGGCCGTGACCGGCGCTCGACTTCGATGCCTTCGCGCGCCAGCCGGTACAGCGGCCGACCCTGGCGTTTTACCGCCGAATACATCGGCGGCACCTGCTGCTGCTCGCCCAGCAGACCGTGCGCCGCAGCCTCGACCTGCTGCCGTGTCAGCTTGCTGGGGTCAGACTGCGCCACCGGTTCGCCTTCGGCATCGCCGGTGGTGGTGGCCACGCCCAGCCGCGCGCGACCGACGTAGCGCTTGTCGGCCGCCAGCAGATAACCGCATAGCTTGGTGGCCTCGCCGAAACAGATCGGCAACAGGCCGGTCGCCAGCGGATCCAGGCTGCCGGTATGACCGGCCTTGGCCGCCCGGAACAGCCGCTTGGCGCGCTGCAGCGCGGCGTTCGAAGTGATTCCGGGCGGCTTGTCGAGCAGCAGGATACCGTGCACCGCGCGCGGCGCCAGTCTAGCCGGTGTCATCTGTGACATCGCCGCCGTGGGCGGCTGCATCGGCAGCCACCGCATCGCGGATCAGCCGGTTCAGCCGATCCGCCTCCCGTGCCGTGCGATCGACAACGAAATGCAGCTGCGGCAGTACCCGCAGCCGCACCCGCCGTGCCAGCGCGCGGCGCAACCGGCCGGCGGCGTGCGCCAAACCTTCGACCGCCTGCGCCAACGCCGTATCGTCGCCGAGGGTGCTGACCGCGACGCGCGCGCTGCGCAGGTCCGGCGAGACCTCGACCGCCGTCACCGACACACCGGCCATGCGCGGATCGGCCAGTTCGTCGCGGATTAATAGCGCCAGCTCACGCTGCAACAGCGCGTTGACGCGAAATGTGCGCGGGTAGTCACGGGGCATCGATGCTGGCTGATCAGGCAGTCGGCGGAACGCTGCGGGAGGCCGGCGCTAGGCGGCAGCGGTCACACGCCGCTGCACCTGCACGCGCTCGTAACATTCGATCTGGTCGCCGACCTTGACATCGTTGTAGTTCTTGACGCCGATGCCGCATTCGGTTCCGGCGGCGACCTTGGCGACATCGTTCTTGTGCCGGCGCAGCGACTCCAGCTCGCCTTCGTAGATCACCACCTGGTCGCGCAGCACACGCAGCGGCAGGCCGCGACGGACCTCGCCCTCGATGACCAGACAGCCGGCGATGCTGCCCAGCTTGGAGCTGCGAAACACGTCGCGCACCTCGGCCAGACCGACGATCTGCTCGCGAGTCTCGGTGCCGAGCAGCCCGGAGATGGCGTCGGCGACGTCGTCGAGCACATCGTAGATGATCGAGTAATAGCGCACGTCGACGCCAGTCTCCTGGATACGGCGACGGGTAACGCTGTCGGCTCGCACGTTGAAGCCGATGATGATCGCGCGGGACGCCAGCGCCAAATCGATATCCGACTCGCTGATGCCGCCGATCGTGGCCGCGATCACGTTGATCTTGACTTCGGCGCTCGGCAACTTGCGTAGTGCCTCGGCCAGCGCCTCCGCACTGCCCTGGACATCGGCCTTGATCATCAGGTTGAGCGATTTCTGCTCGCCTTCGCCCATCTGCGCGAAAACCTGCTCCATCCGCACCGCCTGAGTCTGTGCCAGCTTGGCCTCGCGGGCCTTGATCCCGCGCAGTGCGGCCAGCTCGCGCGCCTTGCGCTCGTCGGCGACGACGACGACTTCGTCGCCCGCCTCCGGCGCACCGCTCAAACCCAGAACCTGGACCGGAATCGAAGGCCCGGCCTGTTTCACCGGACGGCGTGCCTCGTCGAACATCGCCCGCACGCGACCGAAATGAGCGCCGGTGAGAATCACGTCGCCCTGACGCAGCGTGCCTGAACGCACCAGCACGGTGGCGACCGGGCCGCGGCCTTTCTCGATCGAGGCTTCGACGATGGTGCCGCGCGCGGCCGCGTCGACCGGCGACTTGAGCTCCAACACCTCCGCCTGCACCAGGATCGCGTCCAGCAGCGCGTCGACACCTGCCCCGCTGTGCGCGGAAACGCCGATCGTCTGCACCTCGCCGCCCCAGTCCTCAGGGATCACTTCCTCTTTCGACAGCTCGGTCTTGACCTTTTCCAGGTCGGCTTCCGGTTTGTCGATCTTGGTGATGGCGACGACGAGCGGCGCGCGCGCCGCGCGGGCATGTTGGATCGCCTCGCGTGTCTGCGGCATCACCCCGTCGTCGGCAGCCACTACCAGCACTACGATGTCGGTGATTTGCGCGCCGCGCGCGCGCATCCGCGTGAAGGCGGCGTGGCCAGGCGTATCCAGAAACGTCACCACGCCCTTGTCGGTGGTGACGTGGTAAGCGCCGATATGCTGCGTGATACCGCCCGCCTCGCCGGCCGCCACCCGCGACTTGCGGATGGTGTCGAGCAACGTGGTCTTGCCGTGATCGACGTGCCCCATGATCGTCACCACCGGCGGCCGCGGCAGCGCCGGCTCATCGCCGGTATCGCCGGCCACCGCCTGCTGGATCAGAGTGTCCTCGACGTCGGAATCCCGGGTCGTCTTGGCCTTGTGCCCCATCTCCTCAACCATCAACACCGCGGTGTCCTGGTCGATGGTCTGATTGATTGTGGCCATCACGCCGTTTTGCATCATCACCTTGATCAGATCGGTGGCCTTGACCGCCATGCGATTGGCCAATTCGCCGACGGTGATTGCCTCCGGCACCTCGATCTCACGCACCACCGGCGCGGTCGGCTTTTCGAAACCGTGGGCGTTATCCATCTGGATCGGCGTCTGCCGCCGTCCGCGACGGTCACGCCGCGCCGCGCTGCGGCCGTCCATCAGATGCAATTCTTTGCGCCGCGAGCGACCGGGTGGTTCGCCGCGTTTGCCGGCGGGTGCGGCGCCGGGCGCGGGGCGCGGCACTTCCTGCGTGCGACGCAGATTTTCCTCGGCACGGCGCCGCGCGGCCTCGGCCTCGGCGCGGGCGCGGTAGGCCGGGTCGTTTTTCAGCCGCTCTTCTTCCTCCTTGCGCAGGCGCTCGATCTCCTCCGCCTCGGAGCGACGACGATTCTCCTCTTCCTCACGCAGCCGCCGCGAAGCCTCTTCCTGCTGACGCCGAGCTTCGGCTTCCGCGGCGGCGCGCGCAGCGGCTTCTCGCTCGGCGATCTCGCGTTCGGCGGCGGCGGCTTCCTCGGCAGCCTTGGCCTCGTCCTCCAGCGTCTCACGCTTGACGAACGTACGGCGGCGGCGCACCTCGACGTTGATGGTCTTGGTCGGTGCTCCACGACCACGGCCGGCGCCCAGCTTCAGCTCGGTGGTCTCACGGCGCCGCAGCGTGATCCGCTTCGGTTCCGCGGCGCCGCCGCCGCCGTGCAGCGACTTTTTCAGGAATTCAAGCAGTGTTTGTTTGTCCTCGGCGCTGATCGGTGCGTTCTCGTCAGCCACATCGACACCCGCCTGCCTGAGCTGCCCGAGCAGATCTTCCACGGATGTATGCAGCTCGCCGGCCAGCTCGCGCACGGTTTTCTGGGTCATGCCGGTCTCCCGCTCAAGCCTGCTCGATGCCAAACCCGCGCGCCTCCATGATCAGCGCTGCGGCGCGTTCCTGATCGAGCGTGACCTTCTCCAGCAGCTCGTCGGTGGCCAGATCCGCCAATGCCTCACGATTTTCGATGCCGGCCTCGGCGAGCTTGTAGGCCAGTTCCTCATCCATACCCGGCAGACCCAGCAAATCCTGCGACGGTTTGACCGAAGCAGCGCGCTCGGCATTGGCCAGCGCGTGGGTCAGCAGCACGTCCTTGGCGCGGTTGCGCAGTTCGTTGACGATATCCTCGTCAAACTCCTCGATTTGCAGCAGCTCCTCGGTCGGCACGTAAGCGATTTCCTCCAGCGAGGCAAAACCTTCCTGGACCAGAATGCCGGCGATGTCCTCGTCAACATCCAGCGCCTCCATGAAAATCTGCAGCAGCGTCTGGCTTTCCTCTTCTTTCTTGGCGTTGGCGTCGGCCGACGTCATGACGTTCAACACCCACCCGGTCAGCTCGGAAGCCAGGCGCACGTTCTGGCCGCCGCGCCCGATCGCCTGCGCCAGCTTGTCCTCGGACACGGCGATCGACATCGAGTGCGCCTCTTCGTCGACGATGATCGACTCGACCTCGGCCGGCGCCATCGCGTTGATGACGAATTGGGCGATATTGTCGTCCCACGGCACGATGTCGATGCGTTCTCCGGCCAGCTCATTGGACACGCTCTGCACCCGCGAGCCGCGCATGCCGACGCAGGCGCCGACCGGATCGATGCGCTTGTCCTTGGCCTGCACCGCAATCTTGGCGCGCAACCCCGGATCACGGGCGGCGCACTTGATCTCGATCAGGCCCTGGGCGATTTCCGGCACTTCGAGCTTGAACAGCTCGATCAGCAACTTCGGACTCGTGCGCGACAGGAACAGCTGCGGCCCCCGCGTCTGCGCGCTGACTTCGTACAAGTAGCCGCGGATACGGTCGCCGGGGCGAATCGGTTCGCGTGCAATCGCCTGGTCGCGCGGCACGATCGCCTCGGTCGTGCCGCCCAGATCGACGATGACCGAGCCGCGCTCGATGCGTTTGACGATGCCGGTGATCAGTTCGCCGACGCGGCTCTGATACGCTTCGACGATGCGCGCACGTTCAGCTTCGCGCACGCGCTGGAAAATGACCTGCTTGGCTTTCTGCGCGCCGATACGACCGAACTCGATCGACGGCAACGGCTGCTCGACAGTATCGCCCACCTTGGCTGCGGGATTGTCCATCTGCGCCCGTGCCAGCAGGATGTGCCGCGCCGGCGACTCGAAGTTCGGGTCTTCGTCATCGAGCACGGTCCAACGGCGGAATGTTTCGTAATCGCCGGTGTCGCGGTCGATCGACACACGGATGTCCCACTCGGCGCCGTAGTGCTCCTTGGAAGCCGACGCCAACGCCGCCTCCAGCGCCTGGAAAATGATTTCCGGCTCCACGCCTTTCTCGTTGGAGACGACTTCGACCATCATCAGCACGTTCTTGTTCATCGCCGTCCACCAACTCCAGCCGCAGGAATCAGCCGCGTCCGTTCGATCCCGGATAGCGGTAACTCGATGATCTTGTCACGCTCATCGCGCAGCCGCACCGCTCCGTCGTGGAAGTCTTCGAGTACGCCGGTGAAGCGCCGCCGGCCCGCCAGCGGCTGCAGTGTTTGCACCCGCACGCGCGCTCCCCGGAAACGCTGGAAATGCGCCGGCTTTACCAGCGGGCGGTCGAAACCCGGCGACGATATCTCCAGGCGGTAAGCACCCGGAATCGGGTCTTCGACATCGAGCATCGCGGCGACTTCACGGCTGACCCGCTCGCAATCATCGGCACTGACGCCCCGCTCAGCATCGATATAAAGCCGCAACGTCGCCGCGCGGCCGGCGCCAACGAGTTCGAGCAACACCAGCTCGTAGCCGAGGGCCTCCGCCACCGGCTCCAGCAAGCGCCGCAGATGCTCTTCGAGCTGCCTTGTCATACCTCGTTCCAAGACGCCGACAAAGCCGGCGTGACAAATAAAAAAGGCCCTCGCGGGGCCTGGCGTGCAACCAGATGTGGTAGCGGGGGTAGGATTCGAACCTACGACCTTCGGGTTATGAGCCCGACGAGCTGCCAGACTGCTCCACCCCGCACCGCGTGGTCGAGCATTTTAAGCCTTGAGCCGCGCGCGCCGCAAGGCCGCCAGCGGAATTCGGCGACGGCTGCGAACCCGAAAATTTGACGTCGGTTGCCGGCGTACGTTAGTCATTCTAAGGCCAAAGCAGCTTTGCAGGCCGCCAGACTCACGCCCGCTGAATCCCCGTTAACGCCGATACCGCTTGAGCCAGACCAGGAGCTGGCGGCCCAGCAATCGCCGCGCTGTCGAACGGACGACTCCTTTCGCCCGCACTTTGCGGATGGCAGGGGATGCTCCGACGGGAACTTCGATGACGGTCGGCCTGCGCGCGGCGAGCGCGGCCTGCAGCGGCGAGCGGATGTCGCGGTCCGCCAGAGCATAGCGTGCACCGACGGCCGCGGCGAAGGACTCCAGGTCCAGGCCGTCGCAGGCGACGCCGGTCGCCCGTCCGTAATCTCGCAACTGCTCGATCCGGATCAGACCGTAGTGGCCGTCGTTGAACACGATCACCGGAAGGCCGATGTGGTGACGCACCGCCGTGACCAGCGCCATCCCGCTCATCAGCAGACTGCCGTCGCCGGTGACGAGCAATACCGGCCGCGTCGGCGCCGCAAGCCTGGCGCCGATTGCGGCCGGCAGCCCGAACCCCATCGACTGCAGATCGGCGGGAATCATCAGGCCGCCGCGGGTCAGCACCGGGAAATAGCGGCGGGCGAGCATCTGGTGCCAGCCGGAATCGGTGACGAGAATCCCGTCGCGTGGCAATACCTCCCTGACGATCCCGAAGAACTTCTCCGGGGTGGCGGGGTCGGCGCCACCGACTCTCGGCTCGATCTGCACCCGGCAACCGGCTTCGATCCGGGCGCGCCAGCCGGCAACTGCCTCGGCGGTCCAGGCCGACCCGGCCACAGCTGCAGCGGTCAGTCGCCGGTTCAACTGCAGGACAAGGCCGGCCACATCCGCGCACAGTCCGAGGACCGGCGAGTAGTTCGCGCCGAGCACTTCGTCCGAGGCATCGACATGAATCAGCCGCTCCCGCGGGAGCCGCAGCCGGAAGCCGCGCGCGCCGTTGTGGGAAAACTTGATTCCGAGCGCGAGCACCAGATCGGCTTCCGCCAGCAGCGCGTTGAGAGCGTCGACGTCGCGCAGATCGGACGGAATCGAAAGCCGATGATCCTCGGCCAGCACCCCGCGTCCGGAAGTGCTGGTGAGAACCGGGCAGCGCAGTCGCTCGGCCAGCTCGCGGATGCCGTCGGCCGCGCCGTTGCCGCCCTGACCCACCAGCAGCAACGGCCGGCGCGCCGCAGCGATGCGGCCCAGCGCGGCCTGCAGCGCCTCGGCGGGAACACCGGGAGCCGCGCCGAACGCAGCCGGATCGGCACCGATCGGTCGATCGGCAGGCCGAACGACCTCGGCCGCGAGGGCGACGGGATCGACTTCGATCAGCACCGGACCCGGCTCACCTTCCAGGGCGCAGGCATGCGCCGACTCCGTCACCGCCGGCAACGTCGCCGGATCGTCGAGCCTGAATACCCGCTTGACCAAGGGGCCGGCGATCGCGGCCTGATTGATGTTCTGCAGCTGGAAGCGGTTTCCCGGCGATTCGGCGGGGCGCTGCACGATGCACAGCAGGGGCACCGAATCCAGCCGCGCCTCGGCCAGTCCGGTCACCGCATAAGTGAAACCGGGGCCGGGGATCGTGGTGATGACGCCGACCTTGCCGGATGCACGGCTCAGGCCGATCGCCATGAAGGCGGCCGCCAGCTCGTGCGGGGGAACCACGATACGGAGGCTGGATTTGCGCAGCGCCTCGAAAAACGCCACGTTCTGGCTGCCGGGAAGTCCGAATACGACTTCGACGCCCAGGCTTTCGAGCGTGCGGCACAGCAGATCGTACCCGGTCATTGCGCGGCGCCACGGCACGGGTCGGCGAAGATCAAGGTTTCGCCGCCGCTCGCTGCAGCAGGACCGCCAGTGTTTCGGCCAGCGTGGCGGCAAATACGTCGTCGCGCATGCACAGGAAGTGAGACTGAATCCTCGGCGAGAGCAGTCCGCCGAGCGCACGCGTCCGCTCAGACGGCGTGCCCAGTTTGATCTTGTGCACCGTCAGACCGCCGACGTACGGCCGGAACTGCGCGGCCAGCAGCCCGCTGCACGGCCCCTCGGGTTCGAACATCGCCAGCTTTCCGTCGTAGCGCCGCAGTCGGTAGCGGTGCTGGGTTTTCACCTGAAAGTTGTACTGGATGGCGAGGTTCCGCAGAGTTTGGGGGTCGGCTTCCGGGGTCACGCGCAGCACCCGCGCCAGCAAAGTGTCCAGGTACCGGTCCGGCGGCACCTGCGCTAACTCCGACGGATCCAGGGCCAACGGGCGTCCGCTATCGAGTTCCAGCAACGCCGACAGGCGAAGGATGTGCTTGCGGCTTTTGCCGGAATCCGTAGCGGCCCGGACGAAGCGTTCGTCCGCAAGCGCAGCGTCATGCCGGCGCGCCGATGCGCCGTCGTCGCGCAGCCCGCGAGGCACCGCCAGGCGCAGCCATCCGCCGAGCCGCACGATTCGGGCGAACCACCGCCTCATGAACCTCGCCCGCAGCGCCCAATACCCGAACCGCCAGCGCCAAGCGCAATCCATTGCCAACGGATCGACCAGGCCCAGGAAGGCGACCTCCCCGCCGGCACGCCGCAGATGCCGGGCGATCTCGTACCCGAACGCCGCGGCCGACGAATACGCCAGCAAATGATAGGGGCCACGCGGTTGCCGCTGCCGGATCGCTTCGACGTAGAGTGCGATCCAGCTCTGGAATCCCGCCGTCAGCGCCCTGCCGCCCCACAGGAACGGATCGCGCACGCCGACGACGGCGCGCCGGATTTCGAGCGCACGCACCAGCTTGTCGTATGCGCCGAGAGTACCGCCGGCCGAAGAGATCACGAACAGCGGCGGGAGCGCTTCGTCCCCCTGCTTCAGCGTGACCAGCACCGGTTGGGTCGGGTCCGCCTGCGCAGCGGTTCCGCCGAGCAGCGCCTCGACATGGGCGGCAAGCGCCTCGACCGTCGGCAAGCGATACAGGGATGCGTCGGAGAGCTGGCGACGGTCCAGGCCGAAGGCCTGCCGCAGGCGGTGCGTTGCGGTGAACGCCGTCAGCGAGGTCCCGCCGAGTTCGAAGAAGCTGCGATCCGGCGGAACCGCTGCGAGCTTGAGCACGCCTTCCCACACCCGCGCGACCCGTCGCGCGGTCTCCGACGAGTACCTGCCTGCGCAGTGGCCCGGAACACGGCCGGCGTAGTCGGCCAGAAGCTCCCGCCGATCGATCTTGCCGCTCGCCGTCAGCGGCAGCGAGTGCAGGGCGACGACGGCGGAGGGGATCATGTAGGCGGGCAGACGCTCGCTCAAAAACCGGAACACGCCCTGCTCGGGGACCGTCGCCGGCGCCACGAACGCCAGCAGCGTCGTCTGCTCCGGCTCGCCGCCGCTCAGAGCGACGGCGCACTGACGGACATCCGGGTGCAGCAGCAGGGTTTTCTCCACTTCCTGCAGATCGACGCGAAAGCCCCGGATCTTGACGGTGTGATCGACCCGGCCGACAAAGCGCAGGCTGCCGTCTGGCATCCGCCGCACCTGATCCTGCGTCCGGTACAGCCTCCCGTCACCGCCGGGCGCCGGGGTGAAAACTGAGTCCGTTAGCGCCGGCTGCTTGAAGTAACCCGCAAACACGGGCGACCCCGCGACGTACAACATCCCGGTTTCGCCCGGCGCCACCGGCCGCAAATCGTCGTCCAGCACCAACGCGCGCACCTCCTCCGAAATCGGCTTGCCGAGCGGCAGCTCCTCGCCCGGACGGAAACTCGCCCTGACGTCGCACACCAGCGTCGAGCTGGCCTCGGTGCTGCCGTAAATCGAGAAGATCTTCGTCTGCCCGGGGAAAGCCTCGATCGCCCGCGCCGCCAGCTTCGCGTGCACGTATTCCCCCATCAGCACCAGAACCTTCAGCGGCGGCGCCACGAAGCCCGGCATATCCAGCGACGTCTGCAGCATCGACGGCACCACCAGCAGCCGCGAGATTCCACGTGCGCGAATCGTCTCCCAGAACGATTCGAGACTTCGGACCTGCTGATCGGAAAGCACGCACACCGGGATCCCGCTCAATAGCGGCTCGAACAGTTCGTAGACGGCGTGCGTCGTCGTCATGTGCGACTTCTGGCAGCACACTTCGCCGCGCGCGTAAGGATGGTTCTCCCATGTCCACCGCAGCCGATGGGAAAACGACCGGTGGCTGCGGACGATCATCTTCGGCTTGCCGGTGGAACCCGACGAGCACAGCACGAACGCCGGCTGGTCCGGGCTGCCGCCCGCCGCGGCTTCGATCCGGCCCGCGTCCTCGGGAACATCGGAAAAACGGATGCTGCGGTCGGCCAGCCGCGAAGCCAGCGGCGTTTTTTCATCGTCGACGACGGCATCGAGCATCGCCAACGCAAGGATCTCCCGCAGGCGGCTTTCCGGAAAGGACGGCGGCAGCGGTACGACGGCGCCGTTGCCTTTCAGAATGGCCAGCACGCCGGCGACGTAAGCCGGCGAGCGCTCCAGGTGCAGGCCAACGAAGCCTCCGTCCCTGACTCCCGCGGCGCGCAGCGCTGCCAGCAGGCGGTCCGCGCTTGCCTGGAGTTCAGCAAAGGTGACGGTTGCATCTGCGTAGTACAGGGCGACGCCGCCGGGGTTCCGCTGCACCTGCTGTTCGAAGCAATGCTCGAGGCGAAACCCGTGGTCCTGCCGATTCATCTGCCCCCGCCCATGCGTCAACCGGCCTCATCCGCTGAGCGCTGCGTTGTTCGCCGCCGCCTGCCTCGCCAACCGCTACGCTGGCCACGCCATCGTACACGACGGCACGATGGCACGATGAAATCCAGTTTGTCGGACACCGGTTTTCCGCGAACGGAAACGAGGCGAGCAGCGGCATGCGGCCGCCACTTCACCGAAGGTCATCGTCTGCGTGCGATCCAATCGGAAATGACGTCCTTTTCCATCGGTCTGGCGAAAAAGTAGCCCTGCGCTTGATCGCATCCGATCCGTTTCAGGTATTCGAGCGTCTGCGCGTCCTCGACCCCCTCGGCGACCACGCACAAGCCGAGGCTATGACCGAGGTCGACGACGGACTTCACCGCCGTGCGGGACTCCGCCGACTGCATGGCCGTCATGACGAAGGAACTGTCGATCTTGATTTCGGAGAACGGCAGACGCACCAGCTGCAGCAGCGACGAAAATCCAGTGCCGAAATCGTCGATCGACAACAGGAATCCTTTCATCCGCAGCCGCGTCAACAAATCGAGCGCGGCCACCGGGTCTTCCATGGCGCTGGTTTCCGTCAGTTCGAGGATCAGCCGCCCTGGACCCATGCCGTATCGGTCGCAGCGGGCAATGAGACGTTCGACGAACTGCGGATCCTTCAGCGTCCTGGCGGAGATGTTCACCGACAACGAGATCGGCGATGTGGATACGGCGCAGCGGCCCACCGCGGATCGCCGATCACCGGCACAGAAATCTTCACGAAACCAGGCAATCGCCTGTTCCAGCACCTGACTGGTCAGCCTGTCGATCAAGCCGTGCGTCTCGGCCACGGGCACAAAACGCGCCGGCGGAATCGTACCCTGCTGCGGGTGCCGCCATCGCACCAGTGCCTCGAAGCCCGCCAGAGCGCCGCTGGCACATTCCACCTTGGGCTCGTAGACGACATAAAGTTCGCGCTCATCCAAGGCGCGTTGCACTTCGGCGGCCGTCACCTCGAAAGGCGCTGCGGCGGTTGCCGACGTCGACGGCAGGGTGCGAACGGCACTTTCAACAGCGGCTGTCTCCGCCGCGGGCATCGCCACCAGCAGGCTGCGCAGGGCCTTTGGCGAAAACGGCTTCGGCAACACGCCGGCGATGTCCAGACCGTGCTCGACGGCGGACCGGCCTGCAGCCTCGAGCACCCGATGGCCAACGCCACTGGTGATGATGATCCTTGCCGGGCAGTGGCGCTGCGCCAACTGCGCCAGCACCTCCACCCCATCCATAGCCGGCATCACCAGATCAAGTGCGATATGCGTGGGCCGCCAGTCGATGACGGTGCGGAAAAAATCGGCCGGATCGGTGGCCAGCCTGGCAGTCAATCCAGCGCTTTCGGCAATCAACCGGACGGTGTTCCCGGTCGCCGCATCGTCGTCGAGTATCAGCAAACGTCCGTGCGGCATCGGTTTAAGCTCCGCGCTTCCCATCTTCCAGGTCGAGAACCCTGCGCACCCTGCGCCCCAACTCTACCCCGCGGTATGGTTTTGCCAGCAACTGCACTCCCGGATCCAGTCGCCCGTGATGCACGATCGCGTTCTCGGTATAGCCGGAGGTGAAGAGAACCTTGAGTCGCGGGTGCAGCTTTACGGCGGCCTCAGCCAGCTGGCGTCCGCTCGTTCCACCGGGCATCACGACGTCGGTAAACAGTAGCTCGATGACCGCGTGCTGGCGCAGGATGTCCAGCGCTTGTGCTGCGTCGCTGGCCTCGAACACCCGATACCCCAATGCACGGAGCTGGTCCAGCGCGTAACGCCGGACCAAGTCGTCATCTTCCACCAGCAAGATGGTCTCGGTCCCGCCGCGACCGTCATTGCGAGGGCGCGTAGCGCCCGTGGCAACCTCGTCCTGTTGACTCGGGGTTGCTTCGGCTCCTATGGAGCCTCGCAATGACGTTGTTGGCACCGCCGCAGCCGGATCGGCTCGATCGGCCCGTGGCAGATATATCTTCACGGTGGTGCCCTGTCCAAGTTCGGAATAGATGTTGACGTGTCCGCCGGATTGCTTGACGAAACCGTAAACCATCGCCAATCCCAACCCGGTGCCCTTGCCGCGGGGTTTGGTGGTGAAAAACGGTTCGAATATGCGCCCCAGGTGTTCGGGCCGGATGCCGATGCCGGTATCGGACACCGCCACCATGACGTATTCCCCCGGTTTGAGTTCCGAATGCCTGACGGCATAGTCGGCGTCCAAATAAGCGTTGCTGGTTTCCACCGTGAGCCGCCCGCCGTTGGGCATGGCATCGCGAGCGTTGATCGCCAGATTCAGCAGCGCGTTCTCCAGTTGGCCGGGGTCGATCAGTGCCGGCCATAGCTTCGCGTCTTGTTGGAAACAGATCTCGACCTGTTCTCCCAGAGAACGGCGCAGCAAACCTTCCATGCGTTGGATCAATTGACGCACGTCCATCGGCCGCGGATCCAGCGGCTGGCGGCGCGCGAACGCCAGCAGACGCTGCGTCAGATCGGCGCCCCGCTGCGCCGCGTCGGCGATCATTGCCGTCGACTCCGCAAGCTGGGGGTCTTCACCAAGCCGTTCGTGCAACAGCTCGGCGTTACCGAGAATCACCGTCAGCAGATTGTTGAAATCGTGCGCCACGCCGCCGGTCAACTGGCCGACGGCTTCAAGCCGCTCTGCGCCGCGCAAGCGTTCCTCGAGCTGTCGCCGTTCGGTCACGTTGCGTTGGATCGCGACCAGGTGCGTACAGCGACCGCTGTCGTCGTTGACCGGTACGACTGCCAGTTCCAGCCACAGCTCCTTCCCGTCCCTCGTGTAGTTGAGCACTTCGGCCAGCACCGGGCGGCGGCGTTCGATGGCGGCGCGGATACGATCGAGTTCGGCGCGCCGGGTCTTCGGTCCCTGCAACAGGCGCGGGGTTTTGCCCAGCGCTTGCGCCCGCGTATAGCCGGTGTGGCGTTCGAAGGCGTCGTTGACGAAAACGATCCGCGGGCCGGGCTCGTCGATCGGCTCGGCTTCGGTGATCAGCACAATGTCGTTCAGATGCGACACTGCCGCCTGCAACAGCCGCAATTGCGCCTGTGCCTCGCGTTCTTGCGTGACGTCCTGCAGCGTTCCCTGCACGCGCGTGATCCTGCCGTCGACGTCGCGCACCGCCTCGCCCAATATTCGCACCCACATCGGCCGACGGTCGGCGGCGACGAGCTGCTGCGTCAGGTCGAAGCTTTCCCCCGTCCCTGCACAGGCTTCGACCGCTTGTCGCAGCATGACCTGATGCTCCGGCGCGAAGACGGCGATGGCCTGGTCCAATGACCTGATACCGCCGCGGGTGACCGCCAGCCACTGGCGCAATGCCTTGGACGTGACCAGAGTCCGGCTCGGCAGCTCGACAGCCCAAGCGCCGAGACGGTTGATACGCGAAGCCATCCTCAGCAATGCCTGGTTCTGCCGCAATTCTTCCAGCGTGCGTTTGTAGGCGGTGATGTCCTCGGCGACGGCGACGACCTGCACCAGGCGACCGGCTTCGTCGCGCTGCGCGGCGGCGCTGATGCGCACCCACACCAGCTCGCCGGTCTTTTTGAAGCCGCGCCGCTCGGTCTGGTAACTATCGCGCCGACCGGCACTCAAATCGTCCCAAAACCGCTGGACGGTAGCGCGATCCTCTGGGTGGATTACGGTGCGCAAGTCGCTGTCTTGCAGCTCCACCTCGGTATATCCGAAGATCGCGCAGTACGCTGCGTTGGCTTCCAAAAAACGCCCCTGCGCATCGGCCACCGCGATGCCGATGACGGCGTCCGCGAACACTTTGCGGAAACGCTGTTCGCTGGCCTGCAGCAGTCGCGCCTTGCGCTCGACTTGTACTGCGACCGCGACGATGTGTACCAGATTGCGTATCTGCGCCAGATCCCCGGCGCGCGGTGCGCGCGGCGCGCGATAGTAAACCGCGAAGGTCGCCAACACCTGACCGCCGACGTCGCGGACCGGCAGCGACCAACACGCGCGTAAACCGGAGGCGCGCGCCAGCTCCCGATAATCGGCCCACAGCGGGTCGGAATCGATATCGGTGACGATCACCGCCCGGCGCCGATACGCGGCGGTGCCGCAGGAACCGACCGCCGGCCCGCTGGCCAGACCGTCGATCGCCGCGACAAACGCCGGGGGCAGATGCGGCGCTGCGCCATGCCGCAGGTGAACACCGTCCGGATCCACCAGCAAGATCGAGCCGATCGCCTGCGGCAGCACGTCTTCGATGCCGCACACGATCTGCTCCAGCACCTCCTTCAGCGGCGCGCCGGCGGCGATCGCGCCCAGGGCGCGGTCCTCCCACGCGCGCAGCCGTTCACCGCGCTCGGTTTCGCCGTCAATCATGGACGTCCTCCGCCGGGAACCGCAGGCGCGCACGCGACGTCATTGCGAGGTCGCTTTCGCGCCGTCGCAATGACGTCGCCCACACAATCTTCTATGGAGTTCCCCGACATCGCCGACGGTCCTCCTGCACGGTACGGATCGTAGCGTATCGATGATGAGGGTTACGCCGCTGCAGTTTTGATCCCCGCTCGATATGCGAAAATCAAACGGCGTGTCGAACCGGCGCGCTTCGAGCCATTTTTTGATCAATCGCTTCCGAGGAACCGCATGGGTTCGCATATCTCCAACGTCCGTCCGCAGCCGGACCGAGTCCTGCTCGACATCGTCGACTACGTTACCCGGTACAAGATCGACAGCACGCTGGCCTATGAGACGGCGCGCAACTGCCTGATCGATACGCTGGGCTGCGGCCTCGAAGCGCTCGAGTACCCGGCCTGCACCAAGCTGCTGGGTCCGATCGTACCCGGCACCATCGTTCCCAACGGCGCCAAAGTGCCGGGCACGCAGTTCCAGCTCGACCCGGTGCAGGCGGCATTCAACATCGGCTGCATGATCCGCTGGCTGGATTTCAACGACACCTGGCTGGCGGCCGAGTGGGGTCATCCGTCGGACAACCTCGGCGGCATCCTCGCCGTCGCCGACTGGCTGTCGCGCAACGCGGTGGCTTACGGCAAAGCGCCGCTGACCGTGCACGACGTGCTCACCGCGATGATCAAGGCCCACGAGATCCAGGGCTGCATCGCGCTGGAAAACTCGTTCAACAAGGTCGGCCTGGATCACGTGGTGCTGGTCAAGGTCGCCTCCACCGCCGTCGTCGCCGAGATGCTGGGTCTGTCGCGCGAGGAGATCATCAACGCCGTTTCGCTGGCCTGGGTCGACGGCCACAGCCTGCGCACCTATCGCCACGCGCCAAACACCGGCTCGCGCAAGAGCTGGGCGGCAGGCGATGCCACCAGCCGCGCCGTGCGCTTGGCGCTGATGGCCAGGACCGGCGAGATGGGCTATCCCTCGGTGCTGACCGCCAAGACCTGGGGCTTCTACGAGGTGCTGTTCGGCGGCAAGCCGTTTGTGTTCCAGCGCCCGTACGGCAGCTACGTGATGGAAAACGTTCTGTTCAAAATCAGCTTCCCGGCCGAGTTCCACAGCCAGACGGCGGTGGAGGCGGCGATGACGCTGCACCAGCAGATCGTCGCCGCCGGCAAGAGCACGGACGACATCGAGCGGATCACCATTCGCACCCACGAGGCCTGCATTCGCATCATCGACAAGAAAGGTCCGCTTTCCAACCCCGCGGATCGCGATCACTGCGTGCAATACATGGTGGCGGTGCCGCTGATCTTCGGTCGCCTCACCGCGGCAGACTACGAGGACGATGTGGCCGCCGACCCGCGCATCGACGCGCTGCGCGAAAAGATCAATTGCGTCGAGGATCCGCAGTTCACACGGGACTATCACGACCCCGACAAGCGCTCGATCGCCAACGCGCTGACGGTCGAGTTCAAGGACGGCACCACGCTCAAGGAAGCGGTGGTCGAGTACCCGATCGGTCACAAGCGCCGGCGCAAGGACGGCATCCCGCTGTTGGAAGCCAAGTTCAAGCGCAACCTGGCACGGCGCTTCCCGGTCAGGCAGCAACAGGCGATCCTCGACGTGTCGCTGCACCAGGAGCGGCTTGAGAAGATGCCTGTACACGAATATGTGGATCTGTATGTGATCTAGCCTCGTGAGTCGGGCGTTTCCTGATCGACACGCCCCGACTGTGGAACGAATGATGCAACTCGAAAAATCATGTCCAACCGGCCGCAACGTCGCATTCGCAAGCTGCTGATCGCCAACCGCGGCGAAATCGCCATCCGCGTGATGCGGGCGGCAGCGGAACTGGGTATCCGTACCGTGGCGATCCACGCCCATGAGGATCGCTTTGCGCTACACCGCTTCAAAGCCGACGAAAGTTACCAGGTCGGCTTCGCGGGCAAGCCGATCGCCGCCTACCTCGACATCCAGGGCATCATCGCCATCGCCGAATCCGTCGGCGCAGATGCCATCCACCCCGGCTACGGTTTTCTATCCGAGAACCCCGCCTTCGCCGAAGCCTGCGACGCGGCGGGTCTGCTCTTCATCGGTTCCCAGCCGCGCATCCTGCGCACTTTCGGCGACAAGGTATCGGCACGGCGCGCAGCTGAGGCCGCCGGCGTGCCGGTATTGCCGGCATCGGCCGAGCTGCCGCAGGAAGCGGCGGCGTGCCGCGCGATCGTCGCCCGCATCGGCTATCCGGTGATGCTCAAAGCCGCCTGGGGCGGCGGCGGCCGCGGCATGCGCGTCATCGAATCCGAGGATCACCTCGACACACAGATCCAGTCGGCGCGCCGCGAGGCCGGCAACGCCTTCGGCAACGATGCCGTGTACGTGGAAAAGCTGGTGCGCCGCGCGCGGCACGTCGAGATCCAGCTCCTCGGAGATCTTCACGGCGGCCTGATCCACCTGTACGAACGCGACTGCTCGGTGCAGCGACGCCATCAGAAGGTGGTCGAGCGCGCTCCGGCGCCGTACCTGACCGCCGTCCGACGCCGGGAATTGTGCGAAGCCGCACTGGCGTTGGGCCGCCAGGTCGGGTACACGCATGCCGGCACCGTCGAATTCCTGCTCGACGACGACTCCGGGCAGTTTTATTTCATCGAAGTCAATCCGCGCATTCAGGTCGAGCATACGGTGACCGAGGAGGTCACCGGCGTCGACCTGGTCAAGGCGCAGATCCGGATCGCGGAAGGCGCGCGTATCGGCGAGCCCGGCAGCGGACTGCCGACGCAGGACGAGGTGCGGCTTTCCGGTCATGCCATGCAGTGCCGCGTGACCACCGAGGATCCGGCCAACGGCTTCACGCCGGACCACGGGAGACTGATCGCCTACCGAAGTCCGGCCGGTTTCGGCATCCGCCTCGACGGCGGCACCGCCTACTCCGGCGCGTTGATCACGCCCTATTACGATTCGCTGCTGGTAAAGGTCACCGCCTGGGGCCGTGACGTCGGCGAGGTGATCGCCCGCATGGATCGCTCGCTGCGCGAGTTCCGCATCCGGGGACTGTCGACCAACCTGCCGTTTCTGGAAAACGTCATCGGCCACCCGGCGTTCGCCGCCGGCACCTGCACGACGCGTTTCATCGACGAGACGCCGGAACTGTTCGAGTTCACGCCGCGGCGCGACCGCGCGACCCGGTTGCTGCGTTTCCTCGGCGAGGTTACGGTCAACGGCAATCCGCAGATAAAGGGACGCCGGCGACCGGAAATCTGTCCGCCGCCACGGCTGCCGGAGGTCGACTTGAGCCGGCCGCCGCCATCGGGCGTGCGCGACATCCTGAAGGCACGCGGCGCTCAGGGTCTGGCCGACTGGCTCAAGGCGCAGGACAGGGTGCTGGTCACCGACACCGCGATGCGCGACGCGCACCAGAGCCTGTTCGCCACCCGCATGCGCTCCCACGATCTGCTGGCAATCGCGCCGTATTACGCGCGGCTGCTGCCGGGGCTGTTCTCGATCGAATGCTGGGGCGGCGCGACTTTCGACGTCGCGCTGCGGTTCCTGAAGGAAGATCCCTGGGATCGCCTAGCCAAACTGCGGGAAGCGATTCCGAACATACCGCTGCAGATGCTGCTGCGCTCGGCCAATGCGGTCGGCTACACCAACTACGCCGACAACGTCGTGCGCCATTTCGTGCGGCGCGCGGCGGCCACCGGCGTCGACCTCTTCCGCATCTTCGACTGCCTGAACCTGGCCGACAACATGGTGCTGGCGATCGAGGCCGTACGCGAGGCCGGCGGCGTCGCCGAGGCTGCGATCTGCTACAGCGGCGACCCGTTCGATCGAAGCCGGCCGAAGTACGATCTCCGATACTACCTGGATCTGGCCAGAAAACTGGAGCGCGGCGGCGCCCAGATCCTCGGCATCAAGGATATGGCCGGGCTGTGCCGGCCGCGTGCGGCGCGCGCGCTGGTGGCGGCGCTCAAGCGGGAGATCGGCCTGCCGATCCATTTCCATACCCACGATACCAGCGGGATTTCCGCCGCCAGCGTGCTGGCGGCGGTCGAAGCCGGCGTCGACGCGGTGGACGGGGCCAGCGATGCGCTGTCCGGCCTGACGTCACAGCCGAACCTGGGTTCGATCTGCGCCGCGCTGGCCGGCAGCACACGCGACCCGAACAGCGGCGGCGGCCTCGACGCCGCGGCGCTGCAGGCGGTCTCGACCTACTGGGAGGGCGTGCGCCGCTACTACGCGCCGTTCGAAACCGAAATCCGCTCCGGCACCGCCGACGTCTACAAACACGAGATGCCCGGCGGGCAATACAGCAACCTGCGCGAGCAGGCGCGGGCGCTGGGTCTGGAGGCACGCTGGCCGGAGATCTCGCAGGCCTACGCCGACGTCAACCGGGCGTTCGGCGACATCGTCAAAGTCACGCCGACTTCGAAGGTGGTCGGTGACCTGGCGTTGCACATGGTGGCCAACAACCTGACGGCGGAAGATCTGGCCGACTCCGGCAAACCGATCGATTTCCCGGAGTCCGTGGTTTCGCTGTTCAAGGGCGAGCTCGGCACGCCGCCGGAAGGCTGGCCGGAAGCGCTGCAGCGCAAGGTGCTGGGCAAACGCAGGCCGATCGAAGGGCGACCCGGCGCCTCGATCCCGCCGGTGGATCTGGAGGCGGCCAAAGCCGAAGCGCGGGAACGCACCGGTCGTGCAATTTCCGACAACGACCTGGCCTCCTATCTGATGTACCCGAAAGTGTTCTGCGAATATGCCGAACATGTCCAGCGCTACGGCGACGTGGGCATGCTGCCGACGCCGGCGTTCTTCTACGGCCTGGACGAGGCCGGGGACGAGATCGCAGTCGACATCGAACCCGGCAAGCGGCTGATCATCCGCCTGCAGAGCCGCACCGACCTCGAGAGCGAAGGTTTTTCGCGGTTGTTCTTCGAGTTGAACGGTCAACCGCGCACGAT
>JAGWMX010000135.1 GCA_028871525.1 Gammaproteobacteria bacterium | reverse complement strand
CCTCCAGGAGAATGAGGCGCGGGTCAGCGGATTCCATCAGGGCCAGCAGGCATTCCCTGCACAAACAGGCCGGATATAGAACTGCAGCCTATTCTCGCCCAACACACCAAAACCGATCTTGGCAAACGGGAGGCGTCCATATAGTTCTGAGCATGAGTTTGCAAATCGCCCCGGTGCTGTCGGCGTTGCGCCGACATCGCCTGGCCAGCGCCATCATCGTTGCCGAGATCGCGTTGGCCTGTGCGATTCTGTGCAATGCGATCTCGGTCGTTGCCAGCCGCCTGTCGCTGATGCAGATCCCCAGCGGCTTGGCCGAAAGCGAGCTTGTGGACTTTGGGATGTTCGGTTTTTCCAGCGGCGGCGCGTCGGCCGAGCCGGCGTTGAATGCGCTGCGACAGATACCCGGCGTGCGTGGCGTGACCGTGCTCAATTCGCTGCCGTTTTCCGGCAGCAGGAACCAGACGTCCATATCGACCCGGCCGGAAGACATCGATTCCGGTATCAATGACGTCGCGCGGTACATGGGGCCGCCGGGCACGTTGCAGACGCTGGGACTGCACTTGGTCGCCGGACGGGATTTCAGGCCCGATGAATATGTCGGTCTCGACAGCTCGCTACTCCCGTCGTCGGCCCACAGCGTGATTCTCAGCCATGCGCTGGCGCACAAGCTGTTCGGCGGGCACGGCGCCGTCGGCCTGAGCGTGTTCATCGACAAGCGGCGTTTGACCGTGGTGGGCGTGGTCGCTCGCCTGGTTCAGGCTAACGTCACCGATCAGGCCTCCACGGGCTATTCGATGTTGCTGCCGGTGACCGCCGCCGGCTCGGGGAGCTTTCCAGCGCAGTATTACGCGCTGCGCACGGACCCGCGGCAGCGACAGGCGGTCTTGAAACAAGCTGGTGCGGTTCTCAAGAAACTTGATCCGAAGCTGGTGTCGTTCCAGGCCAAGACCTTCAGCGACCAGCGCGCCGATTTTTTCAGCCGTGACCGCGACCTGGCCGGCCTGCTGATCGGCGTCTGCGTGCTGCTGCTCCTGGTCACTGCCCTCGGCATCGTCGGCTTGGCCAGTTTCTGGGTGGCTCAGCGCACCCGCACTATCGGCATCCGCCGGGCCTTGGGCGCGACGCGCACCGACATCCTGACCTACTTCCAGACCGAGAATTTTCTGATCGTCGGCGCCGGCGTGGTGCTGGGCATGATCGCCGCCTACGGGCTGAACCTGTGGCTGATGCAGCAATTCGAGATCAGCCGCCTGCCGTGGTTCTACCTGCCGGTCGGCGCGGTGGCGCTGTGGCTGCTCGGCCAGCTTGCGGTGCTGGCGCCGGCGCTGCGCGCCGCGGCCGTGCCGCCGGTGGTGGCGACGCGGACGGTGTGAAAGTGCCCACGGTGAGGCTAATCTCCGCCGTATTTGACGAGCCAGGCTTCCGGCGTCATGGCGCCTGCGCGGCGCACGAGTTCGTCGTCCCAGGCGATCAGTGTGCCACCACCGTTTCTCGCCACCGCGGCATAAAACGCATCGCCCGCGCGCAGGAAAGATTTTGTCCCCTGCGTCAGCGCTGCGGCGAGCAAAGGCGCATCGAGGGGTATTTCAGTGATCAGCGGCGATTGCAGTAGACGCTCGGCCAACTTGCGCCCGCGCCGGGCATCGTGCAGCCGGCGGGTCAGCGCGCAGGCCACTTCCAGGCGGGCAATGGCGGGAAGCACGATGGGCGTTCGTTGCCGAGCGACCGTCGTTAGAAAACTTCGGCTCGGTGCGGACAGCGCGTCGCTCGCGTCAGCGGCGGAAACCCAGACGCTCGCATCTACGATCAGGGCGTCACTTGCGTTCCAAGCGATTGCGGTCGGCATTCAGGAGCTCCCGTGCCGAAGGCCCGGCTGGCGCGCGCTTGAGCGCCTTGTCCGCCGCCGCGAGCCAGAACCGCAACCACGCTTCCGGCGATGCCTTACCCCGCCCACCCTCTGGTTCGTCGAGCCAGCGTCGGTAAAGCTCAGCAGTCACCTCACGCACCGGCTTGCCGACCAGCGCACTCTTGGCCTTGACTTTGCGGTACAACGTCTCCGGAATGTCGATCGTAGCTTTCATGCAAGCAGGGTAGCTGGCTTCCTGTATCAGCGTCAATTCGATCCGGCTGTCCTTTGCGCGGCAGCCAGTTGGTCGCCCGCTTCAGCGTCGTGCGGGGTCGATGATTGCGGTGCAGACCTCGAGGATTTGGTCCAGCACCGGCCCTTTCAGCCGGTCGACGCGGCGCGCTCTGCGGGCGACCCAGTCCAGCGCCTTGATTTGATGGCACAGGACGATGCCGGACACCTTCAGACCGGTGTCCATCAAGGTGACCACCGTGAGCCCGCGCGCGAGTTCCTGTCGTCCCGTGGTGATGGGACACATCCAGGCCAAGCCGAAGCGGCTGTTGAATGGCCTCGGCGTGAGCACGATGAAGTAGTGATCGCCCTTCATTTCCCGGCCGCTGGCCGGGTCGAACGACAGGTGCAGGATGTCCCCCGTGTCGGGAATCACGCCTCGTTTCCAGCCGGCGGCATCTCGTCCCAGCCGGGTGCACGCAAGCGCCGCGCATTCCTCGGCGCCGCGGCCAGGATGTCGGCCAGCGTGAGTTTCGCCTTGCCCGGCGTGATGGCCAGCTCGTCGCCCTTGATCTCGACGTTTACGACAGAGCCGGCCGTCAGGCCGTGCTGCTTCAGGTAGAAGGGCGGCACGGTGACCATGACTGAACCACCGGCCTTTCTGAGAGTTGCCATCGTCATCCCCGTAGATGCTACAAATGTAGTACCTACGATCCATGCAGGCAACTCCAGCAGATCAAGTCGGGGGTGTCTACCCACCTACACAAGTTGCGCGCCGCCCGCGTGCCGCCGCCAGTGGTGGCGACTCGGACGGTTTAAGGAGAAACGAATGTTCGCTTACTACTTTCGATTGGCGCTGCATAGCCTGCGCCGCAATCCGGCACTGACCGGCGTGATGGTGGCGGCGGTGGCGCTAGGCATCGGCGCGTCGATGACGGTCTACACCGTCTACAGCGCGCTGGCCGGAGACCCGATCCCGGCCAAATCGTCGCAGTTGTACGTGCCGCTGATCGACAACTGGGGGCCGGATTCCCGTCACGGCAGCGACGAGTTGCAGCAGCGGGCGCTGAGCTATCGCGATGCGATGGCGCTGCTGCGCAGCGCGCCGGCCGAGCAGCAGACCGCGGTGTACGAGACCAGTTTGTCGGTCAAGCCGGACAACTCCGATGTGGCGCCGTTCAACGCCAGCGCCATCGCCACTTTTTCCAGCTTCTTTTCGATGTTCGACGTGCCGTTCCAATACGGCGGTGCCTGGCGTCGGGCCGACGACCGCGATCGTGCCAACCTGGTCGTGATCTCCAAGCAACTCAACGACAAGCTGTTCGGCAGAGTCAACAGCGTCGGCCGGCGGATCAACCTCAGCGGCACCGATTACCGCGTGGTTGGAGTGATGCGCCAGTGGCAGCCGCACCCGCAGTTTTACAACCTGAACGGCAACGCCTTCGGCGAGACGCCGCAGGTATTTCTGCCGTTTAACGCGGCGTTCGACCGCAGGCTCGGTGGTGACTGGATATCCTGCAAGGCCGCGCCGCCGCAGGGCTGGGAGATCTTCAGCAACTCGGAGTGCGTCTGGGTGCAGGTCTGGGCAGATCTGCCGACTGCTGCGGCCGTGGCCGGTTATCAGATCTTTCTGAACCACTACGCCGCCGACCAGCGCCGTTCCGGGCGTTTCGACTGGCCGCCGCTGACGCGCCTGTTCAGCTTGCGTGGCTGGCTGGCGTTCAACCATGTGGTGCCGCCGGTGGCCAGCATCCTGCTGCTGGTGGCGTTCGGCTTTCTGGCGGTATGTCTGGTCAACGTCATCGGTCTGATGCTGGCCAAGTTCATCAGCCGCGCGGCCGAAATCGGCCTGCGCCGTGCGCTTGGCGCCAGCCGCGCACAGGTGTTCGCTCAGCGGCTGATCGAGTCGGCGGTGATCGGGCTGGCCGGCGGCGTCATCGGTCTGGGTCTCACCGCGCTGGGCCTGGCGGCGATGCGCGCGATGTTTTCGGCTGAGGTGCAGCGCATCGCTCATCTGGATACCCGTGTCGTGCTCGTCACTCTGCTGGTGGCGATCGGTTCGACCGTGCTGGCCGGTCTGTACCCGACCTGGCGCACGGCCCGCATCGCGCCGGCCTGGCAGCTCAAGTCCAACTAGAGATTTCCCAATGGAATTACGCCCGATTCTAT
>JAGWMX010000037.1 GCA_028871525.1 Gammaproteobacteria bacterium | reverse complement strand
AAGCGAGGCGTGACGCCGCGGGGCGCGAAAAAGGCCCCGTCCCGAAGGGTTGCGGCCCAAATCGCGCCATGCGGCGTTGTCGGCCTTGGCCTTGGAACCACCAAGGCCGGCGGCCTCCGCCTTGCCTGGCGCGATTTGGACCACAACGCAGCGATCGCACAATTGTCAACAGACCCTAAGGATTTTCAGCTTAACAGCACCGGCGCATCCGGCAGCTCATTGGCGTCCGCCGCGCCCGGCGCGCGCGGCGCCAGGTGCGCGGCCACCGCCTGGACGCCGGACAGCACCCCGGCCTCGAAACGCCCGGCACGGAAATGCCGCTCCACCTCGGCACAGATCTGCTGCCAGCCGTCTGCGGTGACCGCGCGCGCCGCACCGCGATCGGCGACGATCTCCACCGCACGGTCGGCGATCAACAGGTAGATCAGCACGCCGTCGTTGTGTTCGGTATCCCACACCCGAAGCTGTGCGAACACCTCCAGCGCACGCTGCCGCGGGGTCATGCCGCGCAGCACCGCCGCCGGATGCAGGGCGGCCTCGATCGCGACGCGTATGTCGCCGGCATGGCAGCGCTCGCCGTCGCCGACTGCTGCCGCGATGCGCGCGCGGACCGGCGGCGGAAACGCGCGCTGCGCCGCGTGGTGGCCGATAAACAGGTGCCGCAGCAACCGGCGCCAGCGATCACGCTTCCGGGGCGGTTTCATCGCTACCAGCCGCCGGACGCGCCGCCGCCGCCGAAGCCGCCGCCGCCGCCGGAGAACCCACCGCCGCCAAACCCGCCGCCGGACATGCCGCCGCCAAACCCGCCGATACCAAACCCGCCGTAACGGTAACCGCCCCAGGGTCCGCCCGAGCCGCCGCCAGCCAGCAGCAGCACTGCCAGCACCAAAGCAATCAGACCGACGGCGACGCCGCCGATCATCGATGCGGTCAGCAGCGCCGTCAGCAGGCCGGTGCCGACGCCAACCCCGCCGGCGGCGGCGCCAAGGCCGAACGTGCGCTGCAGCAGACGGCCGAGCAGCAGCATCACGAAAAAAACTCCCAACGCAACCGCCAGCGGATTATCGCGCACACGGACATGAGCTGGTCGCGGCGGCGGCAGCGGTTCGCCGTCGATGATCTTGATCAGTGCATCGACGCCGGCGTCGATGCCGCTGTAGAAATCACCCCGCTTGAACCTCGGTGCAATGATCTCGTCGATGACGCGGTTGGCGATCGCATCCGGCACCGCCCCTTCCAGGCCGTAGCCAACTTCGATGCGCAGGCGATGGTCGTCTTTGGCCACCAGCAGGATCAGGCCGTCGTCGACGTCCTTGCGGCCGAGCTTCCAGGCGTCGGCGACGCGGATGCCGTACTGCTCGATCGTCTCCGGCCGCGTCGTCGGCACTATCAGCACCGCGATCTGGCTGCCCTTGCCGCGTTCGAAAGCGGCCAGCTTGCCGCTCAGTGTCTGCTGCTGCGCGGCGCTCAGCGTGCCGGTGAGATCGGTCACCCGCGCCACCGGCGGGACCGCAACCTCGGCTGAGGCCGCGCCGGCGAAGCTCAGCAGCGTCAGCGCTGCGAGGACGATCAATCGCATCACGGGCTCAGTGAGCCGATGCCGGCGCGGCCGGCGCCGCGTTGAAATTCACCGTCGGCGGCCTGCTGATCGCCGCTTCGTCCGCCACCGCGAAATTCGGCTTCACCCGGTACCCGAGTGCTTTCGCAGTGAGATTCGACGGGAAGCTGCGTATCGTCACGTTGTAGCTCTGAACCGCCTCGATATAGCGGTGCCGCGCCACTGCAATGCGGTTCTCGGTCCCCTCGAGCTGCGCTTGCAGGTCACGGAAATTCTGGTCCGACTTGAGCTGCGGGTAGCGTTCCGAAACCACCAGCAGGCGCGACAGCGCGCCGGTGAGTTGCCCCTGGGCCCGCTCGAATTTGCGGAACGCCTGCGGATTGTCTAGCAGCCCCGGCGTTGCCTGAACACTGCCGACCCTGGCGCGCGCCTGGGTGACGCCGATCAGCACTTCTTTTTCCTGCTGCGCATAGCCCTTGACGGTATTGACCAGATTGGGAATCAGGTCGGCGCGGCGCTGATACTGGTTGGCAACCTCGCTCCACGCCGCCTTGACCTGTTCGTCCTGCTGTTGCAGGCGGTTGTAACCACAGCCGGACAGCAATGCAGACAACGCCAACATCGGTAAAAAAATTGAGCTGCGCACGACCGACCTCCGCAGACCGGAATATTTCGAAATGACGACGTTCACGTTATGCTATCTCCTAGCGGTCTGCTCCACCAAAACTTTCGCAGAGGGAAGCCCAATGTTGAACACCAAGTTGGCCGGTTTGATACTGGCAGGTTCGTTTGCCGCCTCAATCGCTTTCGCTCAACCCGCACCCGCGCCCGCACAATCGGCGGCGGCTCAAGCAGCAGCCTCTCAAGCGGCCGCGGCGTCGGCGGTGCCCGCGCTGAACTGCAAACCACCGACGCCCCTGAGCGACGCCCCCTCGGAGACCGAGGTCAAGCAGTTCAATGCCGGCGCCAAAGCCTATCAGACCTGCGTGCAGGACTATGTCGACGCGCGCAGGAACGATCTGAACAAATATGAAGCCCTGGCCAAGGCCAACGCGGCAGCCGCCAACGACGCGATCACGGGTTTCAACGCCTATGTCAATCAGCTGAAGGCGAAGAGCAAGGACGCTGGCAAGGATAGCGGTCAGTAAGCGCAGATTCGAACCGGCCGCCCACGGCAGACGGCGTGGGCCGCCGCGCTGGCAGCGCCAGCGTCGATCTGGGCTTCAATTGCACTGGACTTCAATTGCAACGTTCTTCAAGCGCCGCCACCGCGGGTAGTTTCTTGCCTTCGAGAAACTCCAGGAACGCACCGCCGCCGGTGGAGATGTAGGAAATCCGCTCGGCCACGCCGAACTTGTCGATCGCCGCCAGCGTGTCGCCGCCTCCGGCCAGCGAGAACGCCGGCGATGCGGCGATCGCCTCCGCCAGTCGCCGGGTGCCGGCCGCGAAACTATCGTATTCAAATACGCCGACCGGGCCGTTCCAGACGATGGTGCCGGCATCTTTGAGGATCCTGACCAGTTGCTCGCAGCTATTGGGTCCCAGATCGAGAATCATCTGATCGGCGTCGACCGCATCCGCAGCGCGAATTTCGGCGCGTGCCTCCGGCGACAACTCCGGAGCGACGACGACATCGACCGGCAGCGGGATGTCGCCGCCGCGTTGCCGCACCTTGTCGCGGATCGCCCGTGCGGTGGCAAGCATTTCCGGCTCGCACAGCGACTTGCCGACCGGATGGCCGACGGCAGCCAGAAAGGTGTTGGCGATACCGCCGCCGACGATGATCTGGTCGGCAAGGTCGGCGAGGTTGCACAACAGATCCAGCTTGGTGGAGACCTTGGAGCCGCCGACTATCACCACCAGCGGCCGTTTCGGCGCATCCAGGGCCTGGCCCAGCGCCTCGAGCTCGGCCCACAGCAGCGGGCCGGCACAGGCCGTCGGCGCATAGCGCGCCACGCCGTGCGTGGAAGCCTCGGCGCGGTGCGCGGTGCCGAAAGCATCCATCACGTAGATGTCGCACAGGCCGGCCATCCGCCGCGCCAGCTCCGGATCGTCGTTTTTTTCGCCTTTCAGGAAGCGCGTATTCTCGCCAAGCGCAATCTGCCCCGGCGCCAGCGACACGCCGTCGATCCAGTCGCTGATCAGCGGTACCGTGCGGCCCAGAGCCTGGCCGAGCCAGGCCGCCACCGGCGTCAACGAATAGTCGGGATCCGGCAGGCCCGCCTTCGGCCGTCCCAGATGGGAGATCACCAGCACCGACGCGCCGCGCTGCAGTGCCAGCTTGAGCGTCGGCAGGCTGGCACGCAGGCGTGCGTCGGAGGTAATGCGACCGTTCTGGATCGGCACGTTCAGATCCTGGCGGATCAAAAGCCGCTTGCCCGCCAGATCGAGATCAATCATGCGCAGCACGTTCATCATCGCCCCTCGCACCGTCCATCCGCAGCGAGCCCGCCCGTCGCCACCGACCGTCGGCGGCGACAGCAACCGGCGTTCGATCGCCTAGCAGCGATTCAGCATCGATCCAACGCCAGGCCCTGCGGGTCACCGGGCGTTGGCCAGCGCCAGTGCCGCATCGAGCAGACGATTGGAAAAACCCCATTCGTTGTCGTACCAGGCCCCGACCTTGACCAGCCGCTGGCCAACGACTTTGGTCAACGACGGATCGTAGCTCGAAGACGCCGGCTCGTGATTGAAATCCGATGAAACCAGCGGCCCGTCGACCACCTTGAGGATGCCTTTGAGCTCGCCCGCGGCGGCCGCCTTCAGCACTGAGTGGATTTCGGCGACGTCGGTATCGCGTGCGGCGGTGAAAGTCAGATCCACCAGCGAGACGTTGATCGTCGGCACCCGCACCGCGTAGCCGTCGAGACGGCCCTTGAGCTCGGGCAGCACCAGCCCGACCGCGGCGGCGGCACCGGTCTTGGTCGGGATCATGTTGTGGGTGGCCGAGCGGGCGCGGCGCAGATCGCTGTGGAACACGTCGGTGAGCACCTGATCGTTGGTGTACGAGTGCACCGTCACCATCAGCCCGTGCACCACACCGATCTTCTCGTGCAGCGGCTTGACCAGCGGCGCCAGGCAATTGGTGGTGCAGGAAGCGTTGGAGACGACCGTGTCGGCCGCGGTCAGGGTCTGATGGTTGACGCCGTAGACGATGGTCTTGACGTCGGCGCCGGCCGGCGCCGAGATCAGCACTTTCCCGGCGCCGGCGTCAAGATGCCTGGACGCCTTGTCGCGCGCAGTGAACAAGCCGGTGCACTCCAGCACCACATCGACACCGAGTTCCCGCCACGGCAGTTTGGCCGGATCGCGTTCGGCCAGCACTTTGATGCGGTCGCCGTTGACCACCAGATCGCCGCCTTCGACCGTCACTTCGCCGGGGAAACGTCCGTGCACGGTGTCGTAGCGCGTCAGATGCGCATTGGTTTCGGCGGGGCCGAGATCGTTGACCGCGACGATTTTGATCTGACCTGACCGCTGTACTTCGTAGAGCGCGCGCAGCGTGTTGCGACCGATGCGGCCATACCCGTTGATACCGACCTTGACGACCATCGCAATCCCCCGGTGAACCGACACGAAAAGGCCCGCCGGACATTGGCGGGCCTTGGATTTTACCTGATGCCAGCGGCAACGCAGTAGGTGCAAGCCGCCTGGCTTGGTTGCTTAATCGCTCAGCTTGAAGGTCACCGGAATGTCCACCGTGAATTCCGCACCGGGCGGCAGGTTCGCCAGCCGCGGCAGCCGGCCCATCCGCTCGAACGCTTTCCTCGCCTCCGCATCGAGAGCGAAATACCCGCTGCGCCGGACGACATCGACCCGCAAAATCGCACCGCCGGCCTTGAAGGTGACGCGGATCATGGCCGTGCCTTCCTCGTTGTTCGCCACCGCCCGCGGCGGATAGGTCAGATATTTCTGCACGGCAGCGAGAATGCTTTGTTCATCTCCCGCGGACAGCGACAGCGCCACCGGCCGGTTCGGCGGCGGCGGCCGCGGTGGCGGCGGCGGCGGATGTTTTTCGTGCGTCACCACCGTGATCGTGTTTTGTGGCGGCGCAGTCTGCGTGATATTGACCTCCGGCGGCGGGATGTACGGCGGCGGCGGCTGCTCCAGCTTCGGCGGCGGCGGCGGCGGCGTCTCGGGCGGCGGCTTGACCTGCTGGATGATCTTGGTCTCGATCGGACCCTGGACCACCTTCATGACTTTCATCGCCAAGCCGTTGACCAGTGCATAGATCAATACGATGTGCAGCAGCACGACAAGACCAATGCCCACCAGGTGCTTGGCAGGATTGCGTTGTTGCGCCGCGTAGTCCATCTGGTTTGTCCTCCGGTTGATCTTCGTCTTCAGCTACGGCAGCCGACAGCACCGCTGCATCGCTGGGCCGATCCTACGCTGCTCGCCAGGACCCACCAAGCCGACGCCTGCCCACCCAATCCCCTGCTATCCATTTGCAGCGGAATGCGCAACGATCATCCACAACCGCGCCAGATCGGCGGCGCCGTCATGACCCTGTACGGTTCTGAAGATTTGCAGCGCCTTGGGCTTGTTGCCGGCGTTGAGATAGGCCAGCCCGAGGTGCAATTTCGCCGCTTCCGGGTACCTGAGTTTGTCCTTGGCGATGCCCCGCTGCATCAGCGTCAAGCCTTTTTCCGCCTGTCCGCTCAAAACCAGATCATAGCCGGTGGCGAGCATCGTATCGCCATCCTGGCCGGCCGCCTGCTGCGCCTGAGCAGCCAGGGTTCTTCGGTCTTCGGCGACTTTCTGGTCAACCAGGTCCTTTAGCCGGCGCTGGCGTGGCGCCTGCGGCCCACTGCCCAGCACCTTGTTCGCGTAGCCGCGTTCAAGCACATGCCGCGCTTCGGCCGGAAAACCGGCCTGCAGCGCCAGTTCCGCCATTTCCATGTAGTCGGAAGCCTTGGTCAACGTGCCGGTGGCCAGCATCAGCCGGAACACGTCGAGACTCAGGCTTGCGGAGAAACCGGATTGGCGCTGGGTCTGGATAATCAGGTCGTTCCAGTAATTAGGCTTAGGGTAGTAGGTCACCAACTGCTGCAGGGCCCGGACATAATCGGCTTGGTCGTGACGCTTGAGTTCGCTGCTGACCAGAAGTTGCAATTGCTGCTCGCCGGGCACCCGACCGGCCCGTTCCACAGCGGCGATCTGGCTTTTCACCACACGACTGGCCGCCGCGTAATCGCCTTTCAGGTAATAGGCCTGCGCCACCAGGGTGTCGAGCGCCGGGTCGGAACCCCCGGCCTTGCGATAGCGATCGGCCCAGTCGATCGCCTTGCCGTAATTTCTGTCGCGATAGTAGAGATCGACCACCGCCCGCGTCAGCTTCAGCGTCTCGTCGCGCGACATCTGGCGTGTGGCCACGATGGCGTCCAGCGCCTTGGCGGCGACATCCGTGGCGCCCGCCCCGATCGCCGCCGCTACCCGCATGCGTTCAATCAGAAACTTCTCGTAGGCGGTCTTGTCGGCCACGGCATCGACCGTGTCGATCTCGCTCAAGGCTTGTTTGTATTTGTGTTCCCGGATCAGGCTCTGAGCGGCTTTCAACGGCTTGCCGACCTGCGGGCGCACGCTGTCGGCCGCCGCCGCCGGGCGCGCGGTCACGCTGAACGCGGCCAACAGGCCAATGCTGACGATGGTGAGCAGGTGCTTCATCAGTTCATCAATTCTGCATTGCCGACCACACCGAGCTTGGTCAGGCCGGAGGATTGAGCCGCAGCCAGCACCTCGGCGACGTATTTGTAGCTAGCCAGATTGTTGGGGCGGACGTGTACTTCGGGTTGATCCGGCTTTTGCGCGGCCAGTTCGAAATCGTCCACCAGCGTTCGATGGTTGGGCACGACCACCCCGTTCCAGGAAATCGTGCCGTCGAAATCGATGTAGATGTCCACCACTTCCGGCTGCTGAACCGGCGGCGGCGGGTTACCCACCGGCAGATTCAGATTGACCGCATGCATCTGGATCGGAATGGTGATGATCAGCATGACCAGCAGCACCAGCAGCACGTCGATCAGCGGCGTGATGTTGATGTCGATCATCACCTCCGGATCGCCACCGCTGCCATTCGGGCCGATGTTCATGGCCATCGTCTTCTCCTTCTATTGCTCACTGGTTGTTGGCGGGCGGCTCGGTCATGAAACCCACTTTGACGATACCGGCGCGCTCGCAGGCCAGCACCACCTGGCCGATCGGTTTGTAACGCGCATCTTGATCGCCGCGAATACGCACCTCCGGCTGCGGCTTCATGACCGAAACTTTGACCAGTCGCTTGACTAAGGCGTCGATATCGGGCACCCGCTCAAGACCCCAGTAGATGTCACCGTCGCGGGTCACCGAGATCACGATGTCCTGCGGTTTGGTTTGCGCCGGGATGTTGCGGTCTTGGGGCAACTGCAGCGGCACGTTATGGACGATCACCGGCACGGTGATCAGAAAGACGATCAGCAGCACCAGCATCGCGTCAGCCAGCGGCGTGACGTTGATGGCCGACATCACCTCGTCTTCGTCGTCTTCGCCGGCCGGGCCTACCGCCATTGCCATGAGATCTCGCTCCTATATCTCTAGTCGTATGTTGCCGCCGCAAACCCCTCCGCCGCCGGCTCAGCGCGCAGCCGTGCTGGGCGGTGTCTGCGCCATCAGCACCGCGTACAGATCGGCGGCAAAGCTGCGCACCTGCTCGATCGCCATCTTGTTGCGGCGCACCAACCAGTTGTAGCACAGCACCGCCGGCACCGCGACGCCCAAGCCGATGGCGGTCATGATCAGCGCTTCACCGACCGGCCCCGCCACCTTGTCGATCGACGCCTGCCCGGAGATGCCGATGGCGATGAGCGCGTGGTAGATGCCCCACACGGTGCCGAGCAACCCGACAAACACCGCGGTGGAGCCCACCGTGGCCAAAAACGCCAGCCCGCTTTGCAAGCTGGTCTGGATATTCTCCGATGCGCGCTGAATGGACTGCATCACCCAGGTATGCAGGTCAATTTTTTCGAGCATCTGGCTTTCGTGCTGCCGGCTGGCGTCGGTGCCGCTCTCGGCGATGTAGCGGAACGGGCTGCCGGGCTTCAGGCGGTCGATTCCTTCCTGCACGCTGCTGGCATCCCAGAATTGCTTTTTGGCCATCCTGGCCTGGCGCAGCAACCTAGCCTGCTCGAACAGCTTGGTAAAAGTGACATACCACGAGCCCATCGACATGATCAACAGCACGATGATGATGCCGCGCGCCAGGAAGTCGCCGTTATCCCACAAGGCGCCGAAGCCGTAGGGGTTTTTGACCGCCTCGTTATGGGTCGCCGGCATCGCCACCGGTGGCGCGGCCTCAGCCGGTGCGGCCGCAGACGTCGGCGCGGCGATGGAGGTGGCGGCCGTCGGCGCCGAAGCCGCCGGCGCCGCGCCGGTATCCTGCGCCGCTGCCGGCAGGCTGGCCAACCCCCATGAACAGCCGAGAATCAGCGCGGTCAGCACTGCGGATCGATGTCGTTTGAGTACGCTCATTATGGCTCCTTAGGGTAATGATCAAACACGCTTGCCGCACCCATCGTGTTCGGCAACGGTTCCGGTCTTCGAGAACTCGGCCAGCTTTTCCACGGGCACCGCCCGGCACCAAACCCGGAACTGCACAGTCAGCACCTGCAGGGTATCGCCACTGGATCGAACCGTCGGACTCGACCAGGTGCCGGCGCCTGGCCGGGGACGATACCCAGCCCGCCGACCGGCGCCGGTACAGCAATCGCATGGATCGACGAAGCAAGGTTCACAACACCAACTCCAGCAAGATTCAGTTTGAGAGATTCAGCTTGAGGCCGGACCCGCGCGTTCGAGTTGAAATCGGTTCGCCGCAATCAGTTTAAGGATAAAACAAATAACCGCGCAACACCGCCCCCGTCCCAGTGAACGGGGGGCAATACTATCGACCCGCCCAGATACTGGCAAGCCCAGCGTCATAAACGTTTATACCCGATTACCGACAACGCCATCAACCGCGTATCGGAGCCGATGACCGACCGCGCTGACCGAAAAATATTGCCCGGCGTCCGCCGCGATGCTCCGCGCGGCCTTGGTTGGGCGGGCGTGGCACGGCCGGAGATCTGTAACACCCGCTGGCGCCGGAGGAGATTGAGTGCGGCGTGCGGCGGCGCCCGAACCGCAGCTTTCGCATCGCCGCAAGCGCAATGAAACGGCGAGCCAACGTCGCATCCGGCCTGCGGCGGCGGCGCAGGGCGACCGCATCCGGGCTGCATGCCGATCCGCGCGGTCAGACCCGGCGCCAGCGATCGTTGGCCGGATCGAAAACGCCCGCTCAGCCGCGATGATAAGGGTGGCCGTCAAGCAGCGTCGACGCCCGGTAAAGCTGCTCCACGACGAGCACCCTGGCCAGCGCGTGGGGCAGCGTCAGCGCCGACAGCGACCAGCGCGCGGCGCTGCTGCGCAGCACTTCCTCGCTCAGGCCCTCGGCGCCGCCGATGACCAGCGCGACGCTGCTTCCGGCCTGCCGCCAACGGGCCAGCGCACGCGCCCAGCCGGCGGTGTCGAGCGTCTGGCCGAGCTGATCGCAAGCGATCAGCTCGGCGCCGGCCGCCAGGCGCAGGATGCGCCGGCCCTCGTCGTCGCGCCGCCGTTCCGGCTCACCGCGCGCAGCCGGCAGCTCGCTCAGCTCGAAGCGCCACCCGCGCGGCAGTCGTCGCGCGTATTCGGCCACTGCGGACTGCGCCCAGGCCGGCAACCGCTGGCCGACCGCGATCAGGCGAACGCGCACCTCAACCGCGCTGCAAACGTGCCGGTGCTTCGGCGGCGTCGAAATCCCACAGCTTCTCGAGCTGGTAGAAGGCGCGTGTCTGTGCCTGCATAACATGCACGACGACGTCGCCGAGATCCACCAGCACCCATTCGCCCTGGTCCAGGCCTTCGACGCCGCGCGGTCGATGACCGTCACGCTTGGCGCGTTCGATCACCGCTTCGGCCAGCGATTTGACGTGCCGGCTGGAGGTGCCGGTACAGATCACCATGGCGTCGGTGATCGGCGTCAGCCGGCTCACGTCGAGCACTCGCAGGTCCAGGCCTTTCAGTTCTTCCAGCGCGTCGACGGCAAGCCGGGTCAAGTCATTCGGCGATCGGGTCTTCTTCATGGGTCAGCAGGCGGATGTCCTCGGTGGTCAGATCTGCGATCACGGCCTCCGGAACCAGGCCGCGGATCGAACGGCCGGCAGCCAGAAGCCGCCGGATGCGGGTGGATGAGATCGCCAGTTGCGGGATGCTGACCGCCAGCCACAATCCGGCGGACTGCCGCTGCAACGCCTGCGGCGCGCCGGCGCGGCGGCCGCGCAGAAACGCCGCCAGCTCCGCAGCCGGGGCCGGTGGCTCGTACGGCCGCTCGACGAACACCAGGTGCGCCAGCGTGGCGATCTCGCGCCAGCGATGCCAGGTGTGAAAGCCGTTGGCGGCATCGTCGCCGAGCAGCAGCAGCAGCGGCGTACCGGCGCCGAGTTCGGCGCGCAGTTCGGCCAGTGAATCGTAGGTGTAGGAAGGGCCGTCGCGCCGCATTTCGCGATCATCGACCAGCAGCCGCGGCTCGCCGGCGCAGGCCAGCCGTGCCCAGTGCAGACGGCGCCGCGCCGGCACTTCCGGCGCACTGCGATGCGATGGCCGGCCGCAGGGCACGACGTGCACTCGTGCCAGCCCGAGGCGCTCGCCGAGCTCGATCGCCAGCCGCAGGTGCCCATTGTGGATCGGCGCGAAAGTGCCGCCGAACACGCCGATGGCGGTATTCAGCAGCGACTCCGGGACGTCGATGAAAAACCGGGGAGGCCGAGGCCCGCCGCGGGCGGGCGCCGCAGCCGGGGGTCAACGCACATTGCCGTCGCCCAGCACGATCCATTTCAGCGAGGTCAGGCCTTCGAGCCCGACCGGGCCGCGCGCGTGGAGCTTGTCGGTGGAGATGCCGATCTCGGCGCCAAGCCCGTATTCGTAACCGTCGGCGAAGCGGGTGCTGGCGTTGACCATGACGCTGGCGGAATCGACCTCGCGCAGGAACCGGCGCGCGCGGCTCAGATTCTCGGTGACGATGGCGTCGGTGTGCGCGCTGCCGTAGCGGGCGATGTGGTCGATCGCCGCATCCAGATCGTCGACCACACGGATCGACAGGATCGGCGCCAGATACTCGGTGCGCCAATCCTCCTCGGTGGCCGGCCGCGCCGTCGGCACGATCTCGCACGTGCGCCGGCAGCCGCGCAGCTCGACGCCGTGAGTGGCGTACAGACGCGCCAACTGCGGCAGCACCGGCCGCGCGATCGGCGCGTCGATCAACAGCGTCTCCATCGTGTTGCAGGTGCCGAATCGCTGGGTCTTGGCGTTGACCGCCACCGCGATCGCCTTGTCGGCATCGGCGTCGCGATCGATGAACACATGGCAGATGCCGTCCAGATGCTTGATCACCGGCACCCGCGCGTGTTCGGCGACGAAGGCCACCAGGCTCTTGCCGCCGCGCGGGATGACGACGTCGACATACTGCGGCATGGTGAGCAGTTCGGCGACCGCGGCGCGGTCGGCGGTCTCGATCACCTGTACCGCGTCCGCCGGCAGCCCGGCGTCGCGCAGCGCCTGGTGGATACAGTCCGCCAGCACCTGGTTGGAGCGGATCGCCTCGCTGCCGCCGCGCAGGATGCAGGCGTTGCCGGCTTTGATGCACAGCACCGCGGCGTCGGCGGTGACGTTGGGTCGCGATTCGTAAACGATGCCGACCACGCCCAGCGGCACCCGCATGCGCCCGACCTGGATGCCCGACGGGCGCGGCTTCAACTCGACGATCTCGCCGACCGGGTCCGCCAGGCCGGCGACCTGGCGCACGCCGTCGGCCATCGCCGCCACCCGGTCGGCGTTCAGTTCCAACCGCTGCAGCAGCGTGTCATCCAGACCGGCCTCGCGGGCGCGGCGCAGATCTTCGAGGTTGGCCTTGAGGATCTCGTCGGCGCGCACGCCGAGAATCTGCGCCAGGGCGAACAGGGCGGCGTTCTTGTCGCCGCTGGCGGCCACGGCGATGCGCCGCGACGCCGCGCGGGCGCGCTCGCCGACGCCGCGCATGTAAGCGACTACCCGCGCGCCTGCGCCGCGTTTGCTTGCCGATGCCGCCGCTGTCATCGCCGTCATTATCGCGCAGCCGGCGCGTCCGCGCGCGGCGCGCAGCCGGCGATCGCCAACGCCAGCGCCAGCAGCGCCTCCCAGGCCGGCGCCTGCCCGCCCGAGGATTTGCCGAGCCGGTCGATCGCCGCCAACTGCACCAGCCAGTCGCCGACGCGACCGCCTGCGCCACGCCGCGCCGCCTCGGTATAGGCGGCGACGCGGTGGCGCGGCAGCCGCAGCGCGGCGGCCTCGCGCGGCGAGCGCAGCCCGGCCAGCAGACGCAGATCGAATGCCAGCGCGCCGACCAGGGCCGGCAGTGCCTCGCCTTCGTCGCGCAGGCGGCGCAGCCCGCGCACCACGCCCAGCGCGTCGCCGGCCAGCAGGCGGTCGTTCCAGTCGAACGGCTGCAAGCGGGCGCTGTCCGCAACCGCCTGCGCCAGCCGCGCCTCGTCGATCGCTGCATCGCCGGCGAGCAGCGCCAGCTTGCCGAGTTCCTGCACCGCGGCCAGCGGGTTGCCCTGGGTGCGCGCCACCAGCAGTCCCAGCGCCGCAGGTGAAAGACGCAGGCCCAGCGCGCGGGCGCGCTGCGCCAGCCAGCCGGGAAATTCGGTCGGCGTCAGGCGCCAGCAGTAGACGGCGACGCCGGCCTTCTCCAGCGCCGCGTACCAGCCGCCACTGCGGCTGCGCGAATCCAGCGCCCCGGCCGTCACCAGCATCACCACTGCGGGAATCGGATCGGCGGCAAGCTGCCGCAGTGCAGCGGCGCCGGCTTCGCCCGGCGCGGCGCCCAGGCGCAGTTCGATCAGCCGCCGCGACGCGAACAGCGAGCCGGTGGCGAGTCGGGCCAGCCAGCCATTCCAGTCGAAATCGCGCTCGGCGTCGAACACCTCGCGCTCGGCATGACCGGCGGCGCGCGCCGCCGCGCGGATCGCGTCGACCGCCTCGGTGATCAGCAGCGGCTCGTCGCCGGCCACCGCATACAGCGGCGCCAGCCCGCGCGCGAGCCGACCCGACAACTGTGCGGGACTCAGACGCATGCCGATGCGAACAGAAATTCTGCCAGCGCGGCGGCGGTGGCCTGCGGCGCCTCGTAGTGCAGCATGTGCCCGACTCCCGGCAGCTCGGCGACACGATGATCGCGGAAACAGGTGTAGCGGCGCTGCAGCTCAATCTCCGCAATCGAGCCGCGGTATTCGGACTCGCCGGCGCGCACCATCAGCGTCGGCGCCGTCACCTGCCGCCAGATCTGCTCGGCCTCGGCGCTGCGGTACAGCAGCGGGCCGTGCAGATAGTGCCGCGGGTCGGCCAGCAGGCGCACGCGACCGTCGATTTCACGATGCCCCCAACAGCGGGCGACGAAATCCGCACCGGCCGGCGACAAGCGCGGATGGTGCGCGGCGATGCGCCGCGCCAGCTCGGAGAAGCTGGGGTAGATCCTGGCCGCAAACGGTCGGCGCAACTGCTGCAGCCAATTGCCGACGCGCTCGGGCGCACGCTGCGGCGGCATGTCCGGCAGCATCAGGCCGTCGAGCAGGATCAGTTTTTCGATCCGCTGCGGACGCAGGCCGGCGTACAGGCCCGCCACCTGCGCCCCCATGCTGTGGCCGGCCAGCAGGAAGCGGCGGCCGGGCGCGCAAGCGTCGGCGATGGCGTCGAAATCGGCCAGGTAATCGTGGAACCAATAGCCGCCCGGCGCCCATTGCGTGTAACCGAGTCCGCGCCAGTCGGGTGCGATCACCTGCAGCCTCGGCAACAGGCGCGCGATCACCGGCGCCCAGCCGGCGGAAACGTCGAGCCAGCCGTGCAGCAGGAACAGCAGCGGCGCGTCGGCCGGGGTCGCCGGTGCCGCGTGGCGGCGCAGGTGATAACGCAAGCCGCGGATGCGCCGGAATTCGCTGCGTCCGGGATCGACGTCATACACAGTCGCCGTCTCCGGTGGGCGGGCGGACAGCTTCGACATGGAATATCAGCGGGGTTGCCGCGGCGGCCTGCGGTCGCCTCGCAATGCCGGGACTACGGTCAAGCCGCCAACCGACCGGCAAGCATCGCCTCCATCAGCGGCAGGCGGTCGTTGCCCCAGAACATCCGTTCGCCGACGAAGAAGCTCGGCGCGCCAAACGCGCCGCGACGTACCGCCTCCTCGGTGTTCGCCCGCAGCAGATCCTTGACCGGCTGCTGGCCGGCGGCTTCGATCAACCCGGCGCCGGGCAGACCGAGCCCGTCGCACAGCCGCGCCAGGATCGCCGCGTCCTCGATATCCTGGCCGTCGGCCCAGTAGGCCCGCATCACCGCCCTGGCCAGTTGCGGACCGCTTGGGCCCGGCTCGGCGGCACAGGCCACGCGCTGCGCCAGCAGGCTGTTGGTCGGAAACTTCTTCGGAAAACGCAGCGGCACGCCATAGAACCGGGACCACAGCTGCAAATCCTGGAACAGGTATTTGCCCTTGGCCGGCACCGCTGCGGGCATCCGGTTGCCGCAGGCTTCGAACACCTTGCCGAGCAAAAACGGCCGCCAGCGCACCGCCGCGCCGACCCGCCCGGCCAGCGCGTCGATCTGCGTGGCCGCAAGGTAGCTGTAGGGGCTGGCGGCGTCCCAGAAGAATTCGATCGTCGGTGCGTTCATCGCGGCTCCTGCTCGGTGGACTGCACCAGTCTGGCACGCCGCGCGCGCGCGTCTCAACGGCGCGGCTTTGCGCAGTCGGCCCGACTGCGGTCATAGTGCGCATGGCGGCATCACAGCGCATCCATCACATCCTGCCCAGCAAGCATGACCTAACGCCTGCATGTCGCGCTATCGCGGCCGGATCGAATGCAAGCGGCGAGTGCCGAATCATGACTGCCCCGGTCGCAAACAAACCCATCCTGCTGGCCTGGAGCGGCGGCAAGGACTGCCTGCTGGCACTGCAGCGTCTGCTCGCCGACCCGCAGTGGCAAGTCGTCGGCCTGCTCACCACGGTCAATCGCAACTACCAGCGTGTGGCCATGCATGGCGTGCAGCGCGGCGTGCTGCTGGCACAGACCGCCGCGCTCGGCCTGCCGCTGGTCGAGGTCATGCTGGACTGGCCCGGCAGCAACGAAGCCTACGAGCAAGCCCATGCGCAGGCCCTGGTTGAGGCACGCATGCGCTGGCCGGGCATCCGCCATTGCGCGTTCGGCGACCTGTTCCTGGAGGACGTGCGCGACTATCGCGTGCGCCAGCTTGGACGCGAAAACTGGCGCGCGGTGTTCCCGCTGTGGGGCGAGGACACCGCGGCGCTGGCGCGACGCTTCATCAGCGAAGGGCACCGCGCCATGCTGTGCTGCGTCGACACCCAGCAGCTCGATGCCGGCCATTGCGGCCGTGACTACGACGCCGCGCTGCTCGACAGCTTGCCAGCCAGCGTCGACCCCTGCGGCGAGCGCGGCGAATTCCATACCCTGAGCTACGCCGGCCCGCTGTTCCGCCAGCCTCTGAAGCTATGTCGCGGTGAATCGGTGCTGCGCGACGGGCGCTTCCAGTTCACCGATTTCCTGCTCGATGACGGCAGACGCAACGATGCCACTGCCGTCGACTGAGACATCGGCAGGATCCGACGCGATCCTGCCGGACGTGCTGCAACCCGGACTCGCCGTGGTGTTCTGCGGCACCGCTGCCGGCCGACGCTCGGCCGCCGAAACTGCGTCGCGATTCAGGTCGACGAAGGCTTGGCGTTCGCCGCTGTTCGGCGCCGCCGAATACGTCAGCCGGCCGTCGCTGCGCGCGCAGAAACAGGTACTGGCCGAGCCGCGTTACGCCGAGGTCACGCTGACCCTCGAGCTGAACCGGATCATCGTCCACCGGCAGGATGCTGCAGGTGGCGAACAACTCTGGCCAGACGCGACGGCGTAGCCACTCCAGTCGAACGGCACGGCGGCGATTTCGGCTTCGTTGCGTTGGAACACGGTGGCTCTTACCCTACGCGTAAAATTCATCTAGCAAAACTAAAGGCCGACGCCCGAGTGAGCGCGTTCCCACCGCCGTTGCTGCACCGATGAACCGCCCGCGTCCCGCGCTGGAACTCAAGGGGCGGATGCTGCCGGTCACCCGTCTGCGGGTGCTGCGCGACGAGGCGGAGGCAATCCGCGCACAGTTGCAAGCCCTGGCGCAGCAGATGCCGCAGGCGGTGGCCGGCATGCCGGTGGTGATCGACGCCGACGCGGCGACCGACCTGCGCGCGCTGCTGGCGGCGGTGCGCGAAGTCGGCATGCAGCCGCTGGCGGTCGGCGAGGGGCCGCTGGCGCAGATGGCGCGCATCCTGCGGGTCGCGGTGGTCTCTGCCGACACCGGCAAGCCGGCCGCCGAGCGGCCGCCCGCTGCCGGCGCCGGGCGCGCGGTCAAACCGGACCTGCCGCCAGCGAGCCGCGTCGGCACCCGCATCGTCACCCAGCCGGTGCGGTCGGGGCAGCAGATCTACGCCGAAGGCGGCGATCTGGTGGTGCTGGCGGCCGTCAGCGCCGGCGCCGAGGTGATCGCCGACGGCTGCATCCACGTCTACGGCCGGCTCGCCGGCCGTGCGCTGGCCGGCGCCCGCGGCGACGAGACCGCGCGCGTTTTCTGCCGCAAGCTGGACGCCGAGCTGATCGCCATCGCCGGCATCTACGCGGTATCGGAGCAGATCAACGACGGCCCGCGCGGCGTCTCGGCGCAGGCCTATCTACAGGACGGGCGGCTGATGATCGAGCTGCACCAAGTCTGAACCCGGGATCTGAATTCAAGGAGAACCTTTGGCCAAGATTATCGTCGTGACGTCCGGCAAGGGGGGCGTCGGCAAGACCACCACCAGCGCCTCGTTCGCCACCGGGCTGGCCGCGCGCGGCCACAAGACCGCGGTGATCGATTTCGACGTCGGCCTGCGCAACCTCGACCTGATCATGGGGGTCGAACGGCGCGTGGTGTTCGACTTCGTCAACGTCATCAACGGCGAGGCCACGCTCAAGCAGGCCCTGATCAAGGACAAGCAGCTCGATACGCTGTACATCCTCGCCGCCAGCCAGACACGCGACAAGGACGCACTGACCCAGGAGGGCGTCGAGCGTGTGTTGAACGAGCTGGCGCAGAGCTTCGAATACATCATCTGCGACTCGCCGGCCGGCATCGAGAAAGGGGCCTTCATGGCGATGTATTTCGCCGACGAGGCGCTGGTGGTCACCAATCCCGAGGTCTCGTCGGTGCGCGATTCCGACCGCGTGCTCGGGATCCTGTCCAGCAAGTCGCGCAAATCCGAGGGCGGCGACGGCAAGGTCCGCGAGCACCTGGTGCTGACGCGCTACAACCCGGCACGGGTGGCCAAGGGCGAGATGCTTTCCGTCGACGACGTCAAGGAGATCCTGGCGATTCCGCTGCTCGGCGTGATCCCGGAATCGCAGTCGGTGCTGACCAGCTCCAACGCCGGCGTGCCGGTGATCCGCGAGGAGAACAGCGACGCCGGCCTGGCCTACCAGGATCTGGTGGCGCGTTTCGTCGGCGAGGAGCGCACGCACCGCTTTCTCGCCGCGCCGAGAAAGGGCTTGCTGGGCAAATTGTTCGGGAGCCAATGATGGACTGGCTCAGATTCTTCAAACGCGAGCAGAAACGCTCGGCCTCGATCGCCAAGGAGCGTTTGATGATCGCGGTGGCGCACCAGCGCAGCGGCGACGCCAACGGGCTGCGCTACCTGCCGCAGATGCGCGAGGAGCTGCTGGCGGTGGTGCGTCGGTACGTGCAGGTGCCGGATGACGCGGTGCAGTTCAACGTCGCCCGCGACGAGGGCATCGAGGTACTGGAACTCAACATCACGCTGCCGGAAAAGCAGCGGAACTGAGACCCGGCGGCTGCAGCGGCGCGCCGGCCGCCACCCAGGCGTCGACACCGCCCGCCAGCGCGTAGGCGGTGATCCCGCGCGCGATCAAAGCTGCCGCCGCGCGCGCCGCCGAGGCCTCGTTCGGGCAGGCGCAATAGCAGACCACCTCGCGGCTGCCGGGCAGTTCGACCGTCCCCGCCTCCAGCGCCTCCAGGCTCGCGGCCGACGCCCCCGGCAGCATCGGCTGATCGGCCAGCATCAGCGCCGAGCGCACGTCGATCAGCAGCGGCGGCGAGGCCTCGGCCAATCGCCGCCGCAGCGCCTCGACGCCGATGCGCGGCACCGCCAGCGTCCTGGCGACCCGGCGCCGCTGCCAACCGCGCCAGCCGATGTAGACCGCCAGCGCCGCGGCCAGCAGCAGCACCGCCAGCGGCGTGCGTTCGGCCAGCCAGGCGAACAGCACGCCGAGCTGGTCGCGGAACAAAACGCCGAGCGTCAGCCAGGTCGCCGACCACAGCAGCGTGCCGGCCATCGAGGCGACGATGAAACGCGCCACCGGCATCCGCACTGCGCCGGCGATCGGCGGCGCCACCAGCGAGAAACCGGGCACGAACTTGGCCACCAGCAACGAGGCCAGGCCCCAGCGCTGGAAGATGCCCTCGGTCAGGCGCACGCAGGTGTCCGGCGACAGCGAGATGCGGCACAGCAGGCGCAGCACCACCCCGCCGTAGCGGCGGCCGGCCGCGTACCAGGCCAGGTTGGCGATCAGCGCGGCGATCACCGCCACACCGACCAGCGCGTCGAAACGGGCGCCGCCGCGCGCGGCCAGCGTGCCGGCGGCCACCACCACCGCAAACGACGGAATCGGCACTCCCGCCTGCTCGGCCAGCACCGCGGCGAACACCAGCGCCATGGCATGGGCGGGCAGATAGGGCAGCAGCTCATGCACTGCAGGTCTCCTGGCGAATCACGGCGATCTTACGCCGGCGCGTCGCCCGCCGAGCCGCGCCCACCGCCGGCCAGCGGCTTGCGCAACCGCAGACCGTCGCCGCCTTCCTCATAGTAGCCCGGCAGCCGGGCATGCTCGGCGTAACCCAGGCGTGCGTAAAGCGCCCGCGCCGGTGCATTGTCGGCGCGGACCTCCAGGCTCATGCTGGTGCAACCGCGCCGCAGCGCCTCGGCTTCGGCCAATGCCACCAGCCGCCGCGCCAGCCCCAGCCCGCGCACCGCCGGCGCCACCACCAGCGAGTAGACCCGCGCCACGCCGCTGCCGCGGCGCAGCAGCAAGACCAGCGCCGCCAGCGCGCGGCCGTCGACCTCGGCCAGCCAGATGCGGGCGCTGGGCGAACGCAGCAGCCGCCGCGCGGCACGCGGCGACAGCCGGTCGCCGGGAAAGTGGCGCTCCAGCGCCAGCAGTTCGGCGGCATCCCGCGGATGCGCCCGGCGCAACCGTACGGCTGCGGCTTGTATTGGCGACGCGTTCAAACCAGACTTGCCGATCACGAGCTTGCCAGAATCGGAGCATGCCATGTTGGTGTGGGTCACCGGCGCCAGCGCCGGATTCGGCGCGGCGATCGCGCGGCGCTTCGTCGCCGACGGCCACCGGGTGATCGCCAGCGCCCGGCGCGCCGAACGATTGCAACGCCTGGCGCGCGAACTGGGTTCCGCTCTACAGCCGCTGGCGCTGGACGTCAGCGACCGCGCGGCGGTCGAAGCGGCGGTATCCGGGCTGCCGGCGGACCGGCGCGGGGTCGACGTGCTGGTCAACAACGCCGGGCTGGCGCTCGGGCTGGAGCCGGCGCAGCGGGCGAAAATCGACGACTGGGAGCGCATGGTCGATACCAACATCAAGGGGCTGCTGTATCTGACCCGCGGACTGCTGCCGGGCATGGTCGAACGCGGCCGCGGTCACGTCATCAACATCGGCTCGGTGGCCGGGCAGTGGCCGTATCCGGGCGGCAACTGCTACGGCGCGACCAAGGCGTTCGTGCGGCAGTTTTCGCTGAACCTGCGCGCCGATCTGCTGGGCACGCCGGTGCGGGTGTCCAATATCGAGCCGGGCATGGCCGAGACCGAGTTTGCGACCGTGCGCTTTCACGGCGACGCCGAGCGCGCCAAGTCGATCTACGCCGGCACCCAGCCGCTGACCGCCGCAGACATCGCCGAAGTCGTCGCCTGGATCGCCAATCTGCCGCCGCACGTCAACGTCAACACCCTCTCGCTGATGCCGACCCAGCAGGCGTTTGCGCCGCTGGCGGTGCATCGCAGCGCACAGTCATGACCCGGCCCTTGCGCTGCGCGCTGGGCCTGCTGCTGGCGTTGTCGGCGCCGCTGACCGCCGCGTCCCCGGTGCGGACCCAGGTGCAAGACACGCCGCTGCACTGGCGGCTGCTGGGGCCGTTCCGCGGCGGCTGGGCGACCTGCGCGACCGGCATCCCGACGCAGCCGAACACCTTCCTGATCGGCACCGCCGGCGGCGGGGTCTGGAAAACCGAGGACGCCGGCCGTACCTGGCAGCCGCTGACCGACGGCACCGGCATCGTCTCGGTCGGCGCGCTGGCGGTGGCGCCCGGCGATCCGCAGCTGATCTACGTCGGCACCGGTCAGGTGGCGCCGCGCTACGACATCGCCTCGGGCGACGGTGTGTGGAAATCCGTCGACGGCGGCAAAAGCTGGCAGCACATCGGGCTGACCGGCACCCGCCACATCGGCGCCATCGCGGTGGCCGCCGATGACCCGAACGTGGTGACGGTGGCGGCCCTGGGCCCGCTGTTCGCCTCCGGAGCGGAGCGCGGCGTGTTCCAGAGCCGCGACGGCGGAGCGACCTGGAAACAGGTGCTAAAGATCGACGCCGACACCGGTGCGGTCGACCTGGCGGTCGATCCGCAGCGGCCGCGGCTGATGTTCGCCGCCGCCTGGCAGGCGCGCGATTACCCGTGGCTGTCGTACTTCCACCCGATCCGCGGACCCGGCTCCGGGATCTACCGCTCGACCGACGGCGGCGCCAGCTGGCGCCCGGTGCCGGGGCACGGCCTGCCGCCGGGTCCGCTCGGCCGCATCGGTCTGGCGGTGGCCACCGCCGGCGGCAACACACGGCTGTACGCGACCATCGACGCCGCCAAGGACGGCGGCCTGTATCGCTCCGACGATGGCGGCAACCACTGGCGGCGGCTGCCTGCGGGCGGCGACCTGGCCGACTGGTACTTCTCGCGCCTGACGGTGGCGCCGGACGATCCCGACACCTTGTACGTGATGAACCGCTCCATCCACCGCTCGACCGACGGCGGCGAGCATCTGGCGATCTTCAAGGGCGCGCCGGGCGGCGACGACTATCACTTCCTGTGGATCAACCCGCGGCACCCCGATCACCTGATCACCGCCAGCGACCAGGGTGCGGTGGTCAGCGTCGACGGCGGCGCCAGCTGGAGTTCCTGGTACAACCAGCCGACCGGGCAGTTCTACCACCTGGCGACCGACGACCGCTTCCCGTTCCGGATCTACAGCGGCCAGCAGGATTCCGGCACCGTCGGCATCGCCAGCCGCAGCGACTACGGCGCCATCTCGGTGCGTGACTGGCGCCCGGTCGGCGGCGACGAGCGCGACTACGACGTGCCCGACCCACAGGATCCCGACATCGTCTTCGGCAGCGGCCTCGGCGGCCGCCTCAGCCGCTGGGACGCCCGCACCGGCCAGGTCGCCAACGTCTCGCCGTGGCCGCAATCCTCCTACGGTGCCAAGCCCGACACCGTGCGCTACCGTTATACTTGGATCACGCCGCTGGCGTTCGGCCGCCAGCCGCCGTATCCGCTGTATTTCGGCGCCCAGGTGTTGTTCCGCTCGCTGGACCGCGGCGATCACTGGCAGGTGATCAGCCCCGACCTGAGCCGCGCCAGACCGGGCAGCAAAGCCTGCGACGACGCACCGAACCCGCGCCAGGCCGCCGACTGCGGCTTCGGCGTGATCTACACCATCGAGCCCGATCCGCACGACAACCGCAGGATCTGGATCGGCACCGACGACGGCCGCGTGCAGAAGACCGCCGATGGCGGCGCGCACTGGAGCGACGTCACGCCGCCTGGACTGCCGCGCTGGGCGCGGGTGGATTCGATCTCGATCTCCGCCGTCGACCCGCAACGCGTTTACGTCTCCGCCGACAACCACCGCCAGGCCGACGACCGGCCCTACGCCTGGCGCAGCGCCGACGGCGGCAAGACCTGGAGCGCGATCGGCGCCGGCCTGCCGCAACAGCAGTTCGTCGACGTGCTGCGCGCCGATCCGGTGACGCCGGGCCTGCTGTACGCCGGCGGGCAGAACGGCGTGTCTGTCTCGTTCGACGACGGCGCCCACTGGCAAAGCCTGCAGCAGAACCTGCCGCAGGCCTGGGTGCGCGATCTGCTGGTCAAGGACGACACGCTGATCGCCGCCACCCAGGGCCGCGCGATCTGGGCGCTTGACGATCTGGGGCTGCTGCGCCAGCTGCCGGCAGCCGACACCGCCGCGCCGCTGATGCTGACCACGCCTGCTTCCGCGTTCCGGGTGCACCCTGACAACAACCGCGACACGCCGCCGCCGTCGGAAGAACCGCTGGGCGAAAATCCGCCGGCCGGCGCGGTGATCGACTACCGCGTCGGCACCGACGTCACCCAGCCGCTGCGACTGGAGCTGCGCGACATGCGGGGCCAGCCGTTGCGCGTATGGCGTAGCGACGTGCCGCCGCCGACACTGCCGGCGCAGCGCTACTTCGCCGGCAGCTGGGTGATGCCGCGCTCCGGCCTGTCGGCGACGCCCGGCTGGCACCGGCTGATCTGGAATCTGCGCGGCGAGCGGCCGCGCGCGCTGTCCTACGAATACAGCATCGCCGCGGTGGCCGGAAAAGACACGCCGCTGGACCCGCGCGGCGCATGGGTGCTGCCGGGCCGCTACCGACTGGTCCTCGCGGCCGGGGATCGCAATGTGCAGACCTGGATCGACGTCGTCGAAGACCCACGCGTCAACGCTACCCGGCTGCAACTTGGCGCGCTGTGGGGATTCTCGCTGCTGGTCAATCGGGCGCTCGACGACTCTCACGATGCCGCGGTGC